>NZ_JCAXER010000003.1:0-249864 GCF_059758675.1 Cytobacillus sp. GQ23 | reverse complement strand
CTAGGTCTGTATGCTTCGTTCCATTTGGCGATGTCCTATATTACTCATGGGTAAATGGAAAAGATACAGGCAATAAAAAAACGGCACCTTTACAGGTGCCATTTTTTAGGCTTTTTAGCTGTTTTTTTTCGGTATGACTTCTTCTTTAAACGATTTAGCCAGCGATACGACGATTAAAAGCATAATGACGGTAAATGGCAGTGCAGCTATAATAGAAGCTCTCTGGAGTGCTTCCAGACCTCCTGTCCATAAGAGGATAGCTGCAGAAGCAGATTGGATAATGCCCCAGACAAATTTCACTTTGCCCGCAGGGTTCAAGCTTCCGTTTGTTGTCTGCATACCAAGAACAAATGTAGCTGAATCTGCAGAAGTAATAAAAAATGTGCTGATTAAAAATATTGCTAGTATGCTTAGAACAGTGCTGAAGGGGAAGTTGCCAAACACAGTGAATAATGCAACCTCCATTCCCTGCTGGTTAATTGTTTCCATAATAGGCTTGGACTCAAAGAATTCAAGGTATATGCCTGTTCCTCCGAAAACTGAGAACCAAAGGGCTCCAAAAATGGTTGGAACAGCAAGCACACCGACGATAAATTCTCTTACTGTCCTTCCGCGAGAGATTCGGGCTATGAATGTACCTACAAATGGCGCCCAGGCAATCCACCATGCCCAATAAAAAATTGTCCAATCCTGAAACCATGTAAGCTCCTGATCAAAAGGACTAAGCCTGAAGCTCATGGAAGGAAGATTTTGAAGATAAGAGCCAATCGTTGTCGTAAACAGATCCATAATAAAATTTGTAGGTCCTACAAATAGCAGAAACAATAATAACGAGATAGCTAAAATAATATTTAAATTACTTAAGTATTTTATCCCTTTGTTTAAACCGGTTTGTGCTGATACCATAAATAAAACCGTCACAATCACAATAATAATTAATTGAGTGGTAATATTATTGCCAACACCGGCAATTGTTGCAGATAGTCCGCCGGATATTTGAATGGCACCCAGTCCTAATGAAGTTGCAACACCAAAAACAGTTGCAAATACTGCTATAAAATCAATTAATACCCCAAGTGGACCATCTACTTTGTTCCCCAGGAGTGGCCTCAATATGGAGCTGATAACTCCCGCTGCCCCTTTTCGGAACTGGAAATACGCGAGTGCAAGCCCAATGACTGCATAGATAGCCCATGGATGAAGTCCCCAGTGAAAGAAAGAGTACCTCATCGCTGCTCTTGCAGCATCAGGTGTCTGTCCTTCAGAGAAAGGAGGCTCATAGTAGTGATACATAGGTTCCGCAACTCCCCAGAACACTAGGCCAATTCCCATCCCTGCGCTGAAAAGCATGGCAAACCAGCTTAAGTAGCTATATTCCGGCCTGTCTGCATCTTTTCCCAGACGAATATTTCCATACTTGCTGAATGCTAATAGGATAGAAAAAATTAAAAAGATAGATGCTGCTAAAAGGTAAAACCAGCCGAATTTTTCTAATATGAATCCCTGGACAGATGCTGTAACAGCATCAAGGTTGCCTTTCGGCAGTATAGTCTTTGGTATAAGTCCCCATAAAATAAATATTGCTGTGAATATGACTGAAACCGTAAAGACGGGTGTCAGTTTCTTCATCAAATCCCTCCTGTCTTAATAATATAAACCTTGATAAAGTAATAAATCTTACAATCCTAAAATGCAGGTGTTTAATTATCCCGCTTTCCTGACAGTTTCTGCTTGATTGTTTAAAGCAATTGGAGGCTCAGCAGGGGAGAGCAGCTTCCTGAACAAGGCCCATTGAGCAAAATTGAGAGTGAGCAGCAATCCAAACCGAACTCTCAATTTTACTACTGAATGTTAAAAAAGGACTTGTTTCTGGTAAAATCAGTAGGTAATGGTAAGGTTTCATAAGGGGAACTACATTTAAAATGGCCAAGTTACATACTAACATTAATAAAAGTGAGTTTAAAGAAATATGCACTAAGGAGGTCACAATGAGAATAACACGACTTATTATAGCTATTTATTCTTTATTAATTCTGATGGCTTGTACGGATTTTTCTGCGGTTGAAAGTAAGCGAACAGAATTGGAAAAAGAGGAGGAAAAACTGAAAGATTTAGATGTTCAAGAATCTAATTCGGATGCGAACCAGGCAGGGGCTGATGAAATGCCTGCAGAAGAAGAGGTATCCCTGACAGAGCCTCAATACAAAATAAATGCAAACAATTGGACAGTAGAACCAATTAATCAGGCAAATTCAAAAGTTGTACTACTAACTATTGACGACGCTCCTGATAAAAATGCATTGGAAATGGCCAGGATTTTAAAGAAACTTTCAGCTCCTGCAATCTTTTTTGTAAATGGGCATTTCATTGATACACCGGAAGAAGCTGAAGTATTGAAGGAAATTCATGAACTTGGCTTTGCAATTGGCAATCACACTTATAGCCACCTTAATCTGGCAAGTTTACCTGAAGCACAGCAGTATAAAGAGATAGTTGGTCTTAATGATCGAGTTGAAGAGATTATTGGAGAGAGGCCTAAATTCTTTCGGGCACCATTCGGGTCTAATACAGATTACAGCAGGAAAATTGCTGAAGGTGAAAACATGGTGCTCATGAATTGGACATACGGATATGACTGGGAGGAGGAATATCAATCAAAAGAAGCTTTAACAGATGTAATGGTTAATTCACCCTATTTAGTGAAAGGTGCAAACTTATTGATGCATGATAGGAAATGGACAAAAGAAGCCTTGGAGGATATTGTGAAGGGGCTCAAGAATAAAGGATTTACACCAGTCGACCCAGCTCTGATAAGTATTGAAAAAGAATGAGAACAGCAGTGGCTGTTCTCAATTTTATAGAATTATTTTCTTTTATAAAAATACATTACTCTTCCATTAAAAAGGTGTAATTCACCTTGAAGCTTTTTAGCGAGAAATTTGCAAAATTCATTTGCCTTGCCTTTATCTCCGAATGTTGCACCTTCCGGCAATGTAACTTGTATGTAAGACTGCTCACGCTCAGAACCATCTTCATCCTTCACTTTTTCTTTATCAATGCCAAGCAATATGGCGTTATATCGGTCATGTTGAGAATATAGGTAAAACCAGGTCCCTTTTGCTTCAGGCTTCTCTTTAATATCATAAGGAAAAGCAGCAGCATCATATTCCCATTTAATCTGGCTGCCTGTTTTTCCCGTAATATCCTTATAATATAAAAAAAGTTCTTTAAGTTCTTCTGTTGAAATATTTTCCTTAGCTGATGAAGGAACCAGTTTGATAAAAGAATTAGCCGCCAATTTCTTTCCCCCCATTATCCCCATAATTATGGTAATGAACATCCTCTTTTATTCTAGCATTAGATAAAATCTTGTGACAACTTAAAATAGTATGGTTACTTTATATTACTTGTCAAAGAGCCTAAAATGAATTATAATAATATTCTAAATATTATTATAAATAAGGAGGAATCTTATGGAATTTTTTGAGAAGCTCTATGATGAGCATGAAAACGTGAATGTACGTTTTGTTGGCTTTACGACAGAATCAACACGTTATGATTTCGGGATTGTATATACAAACCTCTTCTTTTCCAAGCCTCTGGTTATTTGTATGCAGACAGGCCGCTCAACTCTCCTCGACCCTAAAGATCTCGATGACATCGAATATTTGCAAAAGGCATTTAAGCTCGATTTATATGAACAGGCTGCGGATTTAAGAGAATTTTTCCTCGAAGCAATCCCCGGTGCCCGTTTTGAAGAACAATACGATTAATTTTATGGACTGTTTTAGCTAGGTTAGGGGATTATTGTTGGTTCCAATGTTGATTGCAGCGTAAGTTGTGAGATCATTGGAAATGCATTCACATTTTCTTCGTACTGTGAAAGTCATCGGGAGAAGTGGTAGAGGGTGGATGAGTCCACACATAGTACTGAGAAGGTTCATCTCCAGCCTATTTGATAGCTGAGCAGCGTGGAGAGAATCAACAGGCTGCATTGATAGGCAATAAACAATATTAAACGAAAAGAGAACATGATAAAAAACAGGCCAAAATTGGTCTGTTTTTTATATTATGACATACTAATAATAATGGATTTCCTTTTATGTAACCGTACTTACCAAGAAAAAACAATAAATATGTTATACAATTGGGCTTGATAAATTAATAATGTTATATTATTATAGATTTAAAGATAAAGCGCTTTCAAAAAAACTCATTGAAAAGGAGAATGAAAAGATGGGTACAATCGTATGCCAGGCTTGCAATTCAACTATTGATCACTTTGAGGATGAAAAAGTAACTGTGTTATATTCAAAAAAATGCAATTGCTGTGATGGAGAAAAATCAGAAAAGACAAACAAATAGTGGTTGAACATAAAAAGAGCCTTTCCTAAATGGAAGGCTCTTTTGCATTATCTTATGGCTTTGTGCTCTTCAATAACGCGAAGGTATTTGAAATCATAATCCTCCGGCCCTTGAACAGGCAGTCCAGCTTCCATATTTGTTCTTATATAACGCAGGTTTTCCCTTGTAATGATTTCTCCCGGAATAAAAATGGGTATACCAGGCGGATAAACCATAATAAATTCTGCAATTATTCTGCCTTCAGACTCGTCGAATGGGACAAGTTCAGTATCAGCATAAAATGCGTCACGAGGTGTAAGTGATAAAACGGGAATATCAGGTAGAAGAACCTGAGTTTCTAGCTTTTCAGTATTCCCACTGCGTTCATTTGCCAGTTCGGCAAGTGCTGAAACTAAAATATCTGCTTCCCTTTCAGTGTCGCCAGGGGTCACAATACAAAGGATATTATATAAATCAGACATTTCTACTTCAATATTATGATGTTCCCGAAGCCAATTCTCCACATCAAAACCATTCAAGCCAAGCTCTTTGACTGAAATAATCAATTTGGTTGGATCATAGTCATGTGCAGCTTTGGTTTCCAGGATTTCTTCACCGACACAATAGAGTCTGTCAATTTCATTGATGCGGCGGCGAATGGATTTTGCCAAATCAATTGTCTTTTGAATAAGTTCCTTTCCCTCTGTAGCCAGACGTTTTCTGGCAACATCCAGGGAAGCAAGCAATAAATAGGAAGTTGAAGTTGTTGTCAGCATACTTAAAATGGATTGAACCCTTTTGGCCGAAACAAGATTTCCTTTCATATTTAAAATTGAACTTTGCGTCATGGATCCCCCCAGCTTATGGACAGATGTTGCCGCTAAGTCAGCACCAGCCTGCATGGCGGATAAGGGGAGCTCATCATGAAAATGAATATGAACACCATGGGCTTCATCCACCAGTACAGGAACATTATATGAATGTGCTATTTCGACGATTTTTTTCAAATCTGCTGAAACACCGAAATAAGTAGGATTAATCACCAATACCCCTTTTGCGTCCGGATGCAGTTCCAGAGCTTTCGATACTGATTCAGTTGTAATCCCATGAGATATACCAAGGTTTTCATCTATTTCAGGATGTATAAAGATAGGGGTTGCTCCTGAAAAAACAATGGCAGACATGACTGATTTATGAACATTTCTCGGGACAATAATTTTATCCCCGGGACCGCAGACAGACATAACCATAGTCATAATAGCTCCGCTTGTTCCTTGTACTGAGAAGAATGTTTTGTCTGCCCCAAATGCCTCTGCAGCAAGATCCTGGGCTTCTTTAATAATGCCTTTTGGCTGATGGAGGTCATCAAGCGGACCAATATTAATCAGGTCGATGGCGAGTGCATTATCACCAATATATTCCCTGAAATCCGGATCAATCCCGGCTCCTTTTTTATGGCCGGGTATATGAAACTGTACCGGGTCCTTTTTTGCGTGTGCAAGCAAACCGCTGAATAACGGTGTTTTGTATTGAGACAACTTATTCCCACACCTCTTTAGTAGTAATATTTCAAAAAGCTCAAGCTGATATAAAACATTTGCATTATAGCATTATTCAATACCTTTGCATAGAAAGTTCTATGCTGATTCGTTCTGTTAAAGCCTGCTGTCTCCCGGCAATAGCTTCTACATTTCAGTTTCCGTTTAGTTTTAGAAGTTTACAGGAATTTAAACCATATAAATCGAAATAAAAGTTAGGAAGAAATGGAGGGTACTTAAATGAACTGGAATACACGTGTGACAGACTTACTGAAAATTAAATATCCAATTATACAGGGCGGCCTTGCCCATCTTGCCTATTCCGATTTGGCTGCAGCTGTTTCAAATGCAGGGGGGTTAGGTCAGGTTACCGCCATGTCTCTCAGCAGCCCTGAAAAATTAAGAGAAGAAATTCAAAAGGTTAAGAAATTGACAGATAAACCATTTGGGGTTAATTTTGCTATTGGGCAGCATGGAAGGCCATTCTCCGATTATCTGGATATAGCCATTGAAGAAGAAGTTCCCGTCATTTCTATGACAGGTGGAAATCCTGCACCTATTTTTGATCAATTAAAGGGTGTAAATGTGAAGAAGCTTGTCCTTGTGGCAGCAAAAAGGCAGGCAGTAAAGGCAGAGGAGCTTGGTGCGGACGCAGTGATGGTTGTAGGGCAGGAAGGCGGCGGGCATTTGGGCAGGGGAGATATTGGAACCTTCGTACTCGTTCCTCAGGTGGCTGATGCTGTTTCCATCCCTGTAATTGCCTCAGGAGGAATCGGAGACGGCAGGGGGCTTATGGCAGCATTAAGTCTTGGAGCAGAAGGTATTGAGATGGGCACCAGATTTGTCGCAACAAAGGAATGCGTCCATGCTTCTGAATTATATAAAAACCGTTTAGTCGAAGGAACAGAGAATGACACAGTTGTAATAAAAAGAACAATAGGTGCACCTGCAAGGGTGATTGCCAACTCATGGTCAGAAAAGATACTCGAAATTGAAAAACAAAACGGCGGCTATGAGGAGTTAAAAGATTACATCAGCGGGAATGCTAATAAGAAATATATATATGAAGGGAAAGATGATAAAGGATTTGCATGGGCTGGACAAGTTATGGGATTAATTAAGGATATTCCCTCTGTGGAAGAACTATTCAAGCGGATTATTATAGAAAGTGAATCGATCAGGGAGAAATGGACTCAATAGTGTAGAAATGCATCAGGAAGATCATAAATGAGGTGAATTGATAATGGAATATCAGTACCCAATTGACCAGGACTGGTCAACAGATGAAATAGTGGATGTTATTAAATATTTTGAAAGCATTGAAATGGCATACGAAAAAGGAATAGAGCGGGAACAATTCATGAATGCATATAGACGTTTCAAGGAAATTGTTCCTGGGAAAGCCCAGGAGAAAAACATCTGCGATGACTTTGAAGAACAAAGCGGTTATTCCTCCTACAGAACAGTAAAATTAGCTAAAGAACGCTCAGCCGGGGACAAATTAAAAATGCAGAAATAGTTTTTAAAAAAACAAAACCTTCAGGATGCTGAAGGTTTTGTTTTTTACTGACAAATTCACGTTCAGCAAATTATGTTTATGCCAATTTGTATAGGGGTAATAAATTTCTAAATACAGAATCAGCTTTTTCGATAAACTGATCAGGTGACATGCGAATGGCATCTTCTCGGGAAAGATGATAGCCGCAAAGAATTTCCGCCTTTTTAACATTCTGCAGACGCTGAAACATGGATTTTAATTCTTCCTTGTCCAATTGCTCATGCAGAGCAGCAGCAGGTTTTGTGTGATCGCCGGACCAGACATAATCATTGGGTATTTCTTTATATATCTTGTCCAGGCTGTTCTCAAAAGACTTGCCTGCAGCCATTTTATTAGGTGCTTCATAGATGATGGCAAACCAGATAAATACATGTGTTTCCCATAATCCTATCTGGAAATGGGGAAGCATTTTATACCCTCTCGCATTGCTTGCAAATGCGACCCAAGTATCATTTGGCGGATTTTTTGTTCTTCTCGCATGTTTGGCAACATGAGGAAACATTTCATCCCCTGACAGGTTTGAAAGTAAAGGTGCAAAATGGCGGCCCAATTCTTCTAATTTAGGCCTAATAACAGATTTTAATCTGTCCATTCTTTCATCCAATCCATCTATTGTAAAGACATCGAAATCTTCGTTTTTAAAACCGGAAAAAGACATAAGCTGACCTCCTGTATACTTTGTCAAATATTGTAGCATAACCGGAAATAATCCAAAAACTTAATGCTCTATAGAATGGGTGAAATAAAGTATTGGGTTATCGCACAAATTAGTTGCAACCGAGAATTGTCCTTCATATGATAAAAGTAAAAATAGTCAGAAAACTAAACACTTTTGGAAGGGGTGTACTGTCTAATGAAACAACTAATGAATACAGTGAAAAAGAAAAATGGTGATAGGGAAAGAACAGCTGTTTTAAGGCTTGAAATGGACTATGAGCTTGCTACTTTGTTTGATGCCATGTCAGAAAAGGATGAAGATCTTCAAAAACAATCTAAACTAAAGCTGGAAAAAATCAGGCAGGAACTTCTTAGATTAAAAGCACTTTAAGATGAATTGCCTATAAAGGAGAAAAGCCAGAAAAAATGCAAATAAAAAGGAAAAATTAGAAACGAACTCCATGAAGCTATTAGGAGTTCGTTTATTATTTTCAATGAACAAATGGCGGCATTTCTTCAGTAAATAATTATTCTCCCGGAAATGATAATCCCTATCATGGGAGAGTATATAACTTGAAGAACCTTTCTAATTCATTTAATCTAATTGTATTTTAATGTTATCACTATGCGGAGGGCTGATCCATGACAAATTGGAGTGAGATTCATACATATGCCAAAGCCTTAATTAAAGAGGCGGGCGAGAATATTAAAAATTCTTTCAGCAAAACTCTTACCATAACCACCAAGTCAAATGCGAATGATTTAGTCACTGATATAGATCAGGAAACAGAACAATTCTTTATAAAGAAAATTAATGAACAATACCCTGATCACAGGATCCTTGGTGAAGAAGGGTTTGGGAATAAGTTAAGCGACCTTGATGGAATCGTCTGGATAATTGATCCGATAGACGGAACGATGAATTTTGTTCACCAGCAGAGAAATTTCGCCATATCCGTCGGTATTTACGAAAATGGGAAGGGCAAAATCGGATTAATATATGATGTTGTTCATGATGAGTTATATCATTGCATGAAAGGGAATGGTGTTTTCATGAACGATTTGGAACTTCCTCCCTTAAAGGAAACGGATGTGTCAAAAGCTATCATTGGATTGAATGCCACGTGGGTTACTGAAAATAAAAGGATTGATCCAGCACTGCTTGCACCCCTTGTAAAAAATGCAAGAGGAACCCGGTCCTACGGTTCAGCCGCAATGGAAATGGCATATATAGCATCTGGGAGAGTTGATGCATACATAACCATGCGCCTGGCTCCATGGGATTTCGCTGCGGGTGTGATTATGATTGAAGAATTAGGAGGAATTGCGACAACTGTTAAAGGTGAAGAGCTGAACTATCTTGAAAACAATTCTGTATTTGTCTCTAAGCCAGGTCTGCATCAGGAAATAATGAAAGAATACTTAAAAAATGGAAATTGGTAACATATCAAGCGGCAAGATCACTGATGAAGATTTCCTGTTCTTTTTAGAAGTCATTAGGGATAGTGCAGATTGGGAAAAGGAAGAAAAGTTCGAAAATAACCTCAGCAATTATATGGCCAGGTATCGGGAGTTAAATGGGGAATGGAGGATATGGCGTGTAAAAGGAGAACGAATAGCTGTCACTTACCATCTGGATTTATCTCCTTCCAACCGGAAGCCATGGCTTGGTACCATCCTTGTTAAAAAAGAAATGAGAAGAAAAGGAATTGGAACAGAGGTTATCAAACTGCTGGCAGCTGAGCTGAAGAAAAAGGGTGAAAAGTCTTTCTTTGCAGGTGTCCCTGACTATCGGAACAGTTGGATCAATTTTTTGGCTGATGCCGGGTTTGAGCAGTTTAAAATCGAGACTTCCGACAATGGCCAGATGTTTTTAATAATGGTCCTGCCATTAATATAAAGAAAGCTGCAGCCATCCGCTGCAGCTTTTCTTTATAACAAACCATCTTCTCTCATCTTCTTTTTAGTCTTAAAACCAAATCCCATGACAAGAATCAAAGCAATAATGGCGATGATGATCCCAATAATGCTTCTTTCACCTATCGCAACGCCAATGCCCATCATACATATAGCTGCTCCCAGTGCAAAGGCTAATAAAGGCCACTTGATCTTCTTCATAATTTCACTCCCATGAGGATTAATTTAGTTGAATAATGGTGAAAAATATGTAGAGAATATACTGCCCAGCAGTAGAATTTATCAGAAATAATCCTTCTCTGCATTATTTTACACAAAATTTTTTTAGGTTTCTACAGTAATTGTGATATAATGTATCAGTTGTGAAAAAATGTTGAAAAATGGATTTGATTCAGTTTTTATAAATAGGAGGAAATCTTTTGAAATTAAGAGAAGATATTCGAAATATTGCAATTATAGCCCACGTTGACCATGGTAAAACAACATTGGTTGACGAGCTTTTAAAACAGTCCGGGACTTTCCGTTCAAATGAGCACGTGGAAGAGCGTGCGATGGATTCAAACGATCTGGAAAGAGAACGCGGTATTACGATTTTAGCTAAAAACACTGCAGTTAAATATAAAGATACACGTATTAACATTCTAGATACGCCAGGGCACGCGGACTTTGGCGGTGAAGTAGAACGTATCATGAAAATGGTTGATGGTGTTTTATTAGTAGTTGATGCATATGAAGGATGTATGCCTCAAACGCGTTTTGTTCTTAAAAAGGCTTTGGAACAAAAGCTGACGCCAATCGTTGTTGTAAATAAAATAGACAAACCATCTGCCCGTCCAACTGAAGTTGTCGACGAAGTAATCGATTTGTTTATTGAACTGGGTGCAGATGAAGATCAGCTTGAATTCCCAGTAATATACGCGTCGGCTATTGCCGGTACTGCAAGCACAACTCCTGATAAACAGGATGATGATATGCATTCGGTTTATGAAGCAATTATTGACCATATACCGGCACCTAAGGATAATCGGGAAGAGCCGCTTCAATTCCAGGTTGCCCTTTTAGATTATAATGATTATGTAGGGAGAATTGGGATTGGCCGTGTATTCAGGGGAACCATTAAGGTTGGCCAGCAAGTTGCCCTAATGAAGCTTGATGGTTCGGTCAAACAATTCCGCGTTACTAAAATCTTTGGATTCTTCGGCTTAAAGCGCGAAGAGATTCAAGAAGCATATCCTGGAGATTTAATCGCTGTCTCCGGAATGGAAGACATCAACGTTGGGGAAACAATCTGCCCAGTCGAGCATCAGGAAGCACTTCCTGTTCTTAGAATAGATGAGCCAACATTGCAGATGACGTTCGTTGTTAATAACAGCCCTTTTGCAGGCAGGGAAGGCAAGTATATTACAGCCAGAAAAGTTGAAGAGAGATTACGTGCCCAGCTTGAGACAGATGTCAGCCTTCGTGTCGAAAATACAGATTCACCAGACGCTTGGGTTGTATCAGGACGTGGAGAACTTCATCTATCAATCCTGATCGAAAATATGCGCCGTGAAGGTTTTGAATTGCAGGTTTCCAAGCCTGAAGTAATTATTAGAGAAATTGATGGTGTTCGCTGTGAACCTGTAGAACGTGTTCAAATCGATGTGCCAGAAGATAATACCGGCGCAATCATTGAATCAATGGGTACACGTAAAGGTGAAATGCTTGACATGGTTAATAACGGAAATGGCCAAGTGCGTTTAACTTTCAATGTCCCAGCACGCGGACTAATCGGCTACTCCACGGAATTTATGACACTTACTCGGGGATATGGTATTATCAATCACACATTTGATAGCTACCAGCCTGAAATTAAAGGTCAAATTGGAGGCAGAAGCAAAGGTGTGCTTGTGTCCATGGAAAGCGGAAAGTCATCCACTTATGGTATTATGCAGGTAGAGGATAGAGGTACCATTTTCGTAGAACCAGGTACAGAGATTTATGAAGGAATGATTGTTGGAGAGCATACACGTGAAAATGACCTTACTGTCAATATCACTAAAGTAAAGCATGCAACAAACATCCGTTCCGCTAACAAGGATCAAACGAATGTAATTAAAAAGCCCCGCATCCTGACTCTGGAAGAAGCACTTGAATACTTAAATGATGATGAGCTGCTTGAAGTAACACCTGAGTCAATCAGATTGCGCAAGAAAATTCTTGATAAGAATGAACGTGAAAGAATGGCCAAGAAGAAGAAATACGCTGAAACTAACTAAGACTAAGAAGGGGGAGGAGAAAAGGATATGGATGTATCACAGCGCCTGTCTTTCTTTGCAGCTTTGTTCAAGGTCGATGAGAATCCCGCAACCGGAATGTGGCTTCTTTATATAACAATTGTTTTGCTTTCAATCTTGGTATTCAAACTGGGATTTGCCAAGAAACTCCCTATTTTAAAATCAGCTTTGATATACACTTTCTTGATTTTAGGCTGTACGGTGCTGACATTTCTTGGAGTTTTCCTTCCTGTGGCAGAAGGTCTTGTTGTGGCTGCATTAATCCTGATTATTTACAAAATCCGTCTTAACCAGGAAAAGAAGGAACAGGCAAAGGCGGAATAACAGGGAGAGGCTAAGATGAAATCTTTGCAGGATTCACTGTATAACTGGCTGACGATAAAAATTGTCTGTGATGATCGACCGGACGATACAGCGGCAGCAGACACTGAGAAAATGTTTCTGGAAATTCTTACGGAAGAGTATAATATTTCTGATCTGGAGTTTGAAAAAGATGACGTGATGTACTATGTACATTATACCAAGGGGGAAGAACGGAATAAGAGCCGTTTTCCCCGAGAATTAATAGAAGTAATGCTTAATCAGATTCAAAGTGAACCAGAAAAATATGTGAATTATCCGGAGGATTAAAGAGAGCCGCCCAGACTAATTGTTTGGGGCGGCTTTTTTTTGAATGTGTCCAGTTTACCATTCTTCCTCCTGGACTTTGCTCCGATATAGCTTGAAGTTTCCAGTATCAGCTCTTTTTTGTGTTCTTTCTGTAATTCTTGTTTCGCATGGTCTGCACATATATGTGTGAATTGGGCGGTTGCGGAGACGTTTAGCTTGTAGGGACTCGTTTTCAATGGATTCAATTTTATCGCATAATACACATTTTACTCGCATTGGACACCTCAAATTGTTTTAACTGTTGTTAATACCATTATAGTATAAGTTAAGGCTCGATTCGAATGCTTTGCAGCAATTTAATTTTTAGGTCAGACTGTATCGGTTATCATGTGTTGGTTTATATTATAAAGAAAGTGTAAAGGTTATAAGGATGAGAAGTTATAGGTTGAAAGAAAAGCTTCATCATACTATGATGAAGTAAATAAAGGAGGGAAAAGAATGGCAAATCAGGTAGAACCGAAATTAATTAAACCATTGTATGACGAACTGCAAAAGGAACGCTTCGTCACGCTTGCCACTGTTGATTTTGAAACTGGCGGACCTAATGTCAATGCGATTTCATGGGTACTGGCAAAAGATGAGGAAACATTGTATTTTGCAGTTGATAACCGTTCGAGAATTGTTCAAAACATAAACAGCAATAACAAAGTTGTTCTGAATATTATCGCGAATGAATCTACATACTCCATAGCTGGTGAAGCTTCGGTTAAGGCTGAAAAAATGGAGGGAGTGCCTCTGAAGCTGGCGCTTATGGAAATCACTGTAAAGGAAGTCCGTGATGTCATGTTTTACGGCTCTAAAATCGTAGTAGAACCTCAATATGACAAAACATATGATAAAGACGCAGCAGCCCGTTTGGACAAACAGGTAATGGAAGCGATGAAAAAAGCTTAGTTCCCAAGGGAACTAAGCTTTTGCTGTTCGAATAGCGGCTTTTGACTATCCGTTAATGATAAATGCATCGGTTCAGACACACTTACTTATAGAAATTCGATTGTTTTTCCTGTTTTTGTTCAAGCTGTTTCTCCTGATCATTATCGAGTTTTTTCTTCGGAGTTTCGGTTGCGTTTTTCTCATTTTCCTTTTTAGGATCAACCAGATCGGCAGGGACTTCTGGCATTAGACGGCCGGCGATATCTGCCAGTTCATTCATGATTCCCTGCAGGGGCTCGCCGTTTTCAATGTCATCAGATATTTCCCGCAGTCTTGCGTTAATATCAGGATCTGCCACTACAATTGCTCTTGCACCATGAGGATCATTTTTAAGGGTTTCGGCAACTGAATATTTGATAGATCCGACATCAGAACGATCCAGGTTTTTATTTACATCTACTCCGACTACAGCAAAGCGTCCAAGAACAACTGCTGTGGCATCATTGACATTAGGAACTCGGGAAGCCAAATCGACGAGATGCCTGGAAACTTGCTGCCCAGTTTCTCTGTCAACTTCCTGTATGGTGCTATTTTTTACATTTACGGTGTTTGTAGTTTTCTGTTCCTGATCGTTCTGGGCCTGATTATTGTTCATGTTGCACCCTGTTAAAAGTAATCCTGTCATGCATATCAACAGCACTTTTTTCATATACGACACCTCCGGGACATCAAAATTCCCTGAAAATGAAAGCTTGAATTTTTTCAGGTTCAGGAATATTGAGGATTCTTAAATGTTATTGTGCAAAATTTCTTCTATCTTTATTCGGCATTACATATATTTTTACCAAGATAGATTTGTCCACATTGTATGAGAAGCATTTCTTCCTAATTAATCAACATCTTTTAAAGGCTGAATAATATAAAACAACAGGATAAGAATCCATCAGGATTGAAGGTAATCCTTTCATTAACTGCATATCTGCAGGCAGGGGACCTCGCTTTTGTAATTAGCTTTATAATGACACAAGAGGAGCAGGAGGCATCATATTGAGTAAAATTTACGTATTAGATACCAATGTCTTGTTGCAGGATCCTAATTCCATATTTTCATTTGAAGATAATGAAGTAGTCATTCCGGCAGTAGTTCTGGAAGAGGTTGATTCTAAGAAAAGGTATATGGATGAAATTGGGAGGAACGCAAGGCAAGTATCCCGGCTGATTGACAGCATGAGGGAGACGGGTAAGCTCCATGAGAAAATACCTCTTGAAAATGGCGGAAGCCTGCGAATTGAATTAAATCACAGATCATTTCATGAACTTCAGGAGATTTTTGTTGAAAAAACGAATGATAATCGGATCTTGGCAGTTGCCAAAAACTTGTCCCTTGAAGAAGAGACAAAAGAAAATGGACGAACGGTAATTCTTGTAAGCAAAGATGCCCTTGTCAGAGTTAAAGCGGATGCTATAGGGTTAATTTCAGAGGACTTCTTAAGTGACCGTGTAGTGGAAAATGATCATTTATATCCAGGGTTTCTGGAAGTATATATAGGTCTCGATATTATGAACCGTTTTTATGAAAAAGGTGAGCTGCTGCTATCTGAAATAGCAAATCACCCTTTCTACCCGAATCAGTTTCTGGTTATGAAAGATGCACTTGGCTCCTCATCGTCTGCACTTGGCATTGTGGATAAAAGTGGAAGGAAAGTGAAAAAACTCATTTTTGACCATGACCATATTTGGGGAATTAAGCCCCGAAATGTGCAGCAGACAATGGCTCTTGAGCTATTGCTGAGAACTGATCTGCCGCTTGTAACGCTTATCGGCAAGGCTGGGACTGGAAAAACCCTTTTGGCGCTGGCATCCGGCTTAATGCAGACTGAAGATTATGGGAAGTACAAAAAATTGCTGGTCGCCCGCCCCATTGTGCCGGTAGGCAAGGATTTGGGATTCCTTCCGGGTGAAAAAGAGGAAAAGTTACGGCCGTGGATGCAGCCGATTTTTGATAATCTGGAATATCTGTTTAATGTCAAAAAGCCCGGCGAATTGGATGCCATATTGGCAGGTATGGGCTCAATTGAGGTTGAGGCTCTGACATATATCAGGGGCAGAAGCATACCTGATCAATTCATTATTATTGACGAAGCTCAAAACCTGACGAAGCATGAAGTGAAAACCATTTTAACCAGAGTGGGGGAAGGAAGTAAAATTGTCCTGATGGGGGACCCTGAGCAAATTGACCATCCCTACCTGGATGCTTATAACAACGGTCTCACCTATGTCGTGGAAAAATTTAAAGATCAGGTTATCTCAGGTCATGTCAAGCTGGTTAAAGGTGAGAGATCAGGCCTTGCCCAGCTTGCTGCAGACCTATTATAGCCTGCATGGCAGAGTTTATGAGTTCTGAGGATTTCATGCCGGGGAGGAGACTGCGAAAAAAGGGCGATTCATATCGCCCTCTCCGGTCATTCCACTCTAAATCCTTTCACTCTTTTTATAGGTGAATTTTGGTTGCTGCCGTCCCCGAAATAGGCATGAACTGGCCCATCCTCTTTTAATGGTTTCCCATCCTTTGAGAACCCCAATATTAATTCCTCGGCTTCAGAAAGAGACAACCGGGTTTCACCATATTCACTTTCAATTACAACAAATTCTGCTTTCTCTTCCGGCTCCGCGTTCATTAGGAATGGTTTAAAGGGTATACCGAATGTGCCTGTCAGAACCTTTTCTTTTTCGTATTTCTTTTCTGTTTTAAGTGTAGGAGGAAAAACTGCACCTTCCATGATTTCTCTATCCCAATGCTTTGAGACTGCTTTTGTATATTCCTCAAGTTCATTTTTTCTGAGATTTTCTTGGATAAAATATGTTGTTAAATCCACCCTCCGATCGTCGAATATCCAAACTCCCGGATCCAAGGTGATTTTATATTTTACATTTCCTTTAAAAGCAATTATATTTTCCATATTGAACCTCCTGGCAGCTCTATTCATGCTAAATATCTGTATAACTTAATTATACAGATGATTATGCCGCTTGTCATACAGTCATCCAGGAATGTAGATGGATAAAGTTATTTGAACTGAACGGATCAAATGATTGATGACACACTATATTAGCGGCGTTTTATCCTGCTGCCGATATCATTTCTCTATCAAATCCCTTATTATCCTTGCTTTTTTCCATGCTTAAGTATAAAATTTATAGATAGGATAATCGCTCGGAAATGGAGGGATTGAAAGTTGGCTTCTGACATGATTATTGATCACAAAGAAAAAGCAAATGCCCTATTAAAGGCAGATGCTGCTAAAATATTAAAGTTAATAAAGGTGCAAATGGATAATCTAACCATGCCTCAATGCCCTCTATATGAGGAAGTTCTTGATACCCAGATGTTTGGCTTATCCAGAGAAATTGATTTTGCTGTCCGTCTCGGATTAATCGAAGAGACCGAAGGCAAAGCTATTTTGGATGAATTGGAAAGGGAGCTGTCTATGCTCCACGAAGCTTCAGTAAAAAAATAATTTTAAAAAACTCAAACATCTTTTCAAAGATTGTTTGAGTTTTTTTATAACCGTAGCAGGTTAAAAAAGGATATACTGGCAAGGTTAATTGTTTTTGTATATTCTTAATGAGTTAATTGCGGCAAAAGGTGCGTTATTCCATAAAAGAAGTATGATTTTTCCGCGTGCAGTGTATGCCCAAGGAAGCATATTATATGTCCTGAGAAATTTACAGATAATTTTGCTTGGCGAAAATCAATAATAAATGCAAATAAAGCCTTTGAATAAAATTAGTATATCGAAAAGGGAAGAAAAAATAATATTGTATAACACAATTAAAAATTGGTATAACATAATTGTAGAATTATTTCCTTAGCTGTGTTACATTTAAATTAACTTTTCTTTTCTTCAAAGCAGGATATTTAATATTATAGTAGAATAAGTAATAAACTTAGAAGATAAGGGAAGAGGGCTGAATGTTAAAAAAAATATTAAAATCATATGATTATACCTTGATAATAGCTGTAGCCCTGTTATCTGTTTTTGGTCTCATTATGGTGTTCAGTGCAAGTATGGTAACAGCTGTGCAGATTTATGGCCAGGATAGCGACTTTTTTTATAATAAGCAAAAACTGAATTTAATTATCTCAGGCATTGTTTTCGTTTTTGTGGCTCTATTTCCATACAAAGCTATGCAAAGCAACAAATTTCTTGTTCCAATGGTGTTCTTTTCTTTATTAGGCCTGATTGCGTTATTTATATTTGGAAAAGTGGCGGGCGGGGCTATGAGCTGGTTTGAAATCGGCAAAAGAAGCCTGCAGCCTGCAGAGTTTGTTAAGCTATCAGTCATTATATACCTGGGTGCTGTCTACGCAAAAAAGCAGCCATATATTAATGAATTTAACAAAGGGGTTCTTCCCCCGCTTGCTTATCTGATTCTTGCCGTAATACTGGTTGCCGTCCAGCCTGATTTTGGTTCGGCCATAATCATTTTGCTTGTGGCTGGAGCAGTGATCTTTACATCAGGCATGAATTTCAAGAACATATTTAAACTGGGGCTTTTCGGAGTGCTGCTGGCTGCTCCTTTTATCCTCCTGTTAAAAGATAAGATTTTTGCACCTTATCGATTGGGGAGGGTAGAAGCATTTAGAGATCCCTTTGGTTCGGAATTCGGCTATCAGCTTTCGAATTCCTACATTGCCCTTGGAGCAGGCGGATTAAAAGGGCTCGGCCTAGGTGAGAGTATACAAAAACTTGGGTATCTTCCTGAAGCTCATACTGACTTCATTATGGCCGTAATTGCAGAGGAGCTTGGAGCATTTGGAGTAGGTTTTGTCATTCTGCTTCTTGGGTACATTGTCCTGAGGGGGATCTTTATCAGTTTAAAGTGTAAAGATGCTTTTGGCAGCTTACTTGCTATCGGCATTTCCGCCATGATAGGAATTCAGGCGTTCATTAATCTTGCAGGGATTTCGGGCGTTATGCCGCTTACCGGGGTTACACTTCCTTTTATAAGCTATGGAGGATCATCTCTGCTTCAGCTTTCGATTGCAATGGGGATTCTTGTAAATGTATCTATGTTCGTAAATTATGAAAAAAAATATAAAAATAAACATGAAGAAACAAATCCGGAATCCATAGAAATGGCCTCCGAAAAATCTTTTTCAATCCATAAATAAGCACACAGTTAACCTAACAGTGCTTTATTTATATATCAATCAGCATTTGCTGATTACATAAGTGCTTCCATCAGGAGGCAGCCAATCAAAGTTATAATGGCCGGACAGCGGAAAACCCGCCCGGCCTCAACTTAGATTTGGCAGAATATTGCCAAAAAATACATAAAGACGGGGTGTTTTATTTGAGCAGAAGAATTAACAAGGTGTTAGTAGCCAACAGAGGAGAAATCGCCATTCGTGTATTCCGTGCGTGCACAGAGCTGGATATTCGCACGGTAGCTGTCTATTCCAAAGAAGATTCCGGATCCTACCACCGCTATAAAGCGGATGAAGCTTATCTGGTAGGGGAAGGCAAAAAACCGATTGAAGCCTATCTTGATATTGAAGGAATCATTGATATAGCTAAAAGCAGTGATGTTGATGCAATTCACCCGGGCTACGGGTTTCTGTCTGAAAATATTGAATTTGCAAAACGGTGTGAGGAAGAAGGGATCATATTTATAGGCCCTACTTCGAAGCACCTGGATATGTTTGGAGATAAAGTAAAAGCAAGAACTCAAGCCCAGCTTGCTGAAATTCCGGTTATTCCAGGCAGTGATGGTCCGGTAGAGAGCCTGGATGATGTAATTAGCTTCGGAAAAAATTACGGCTTCCCGATTATCATTAAGGCTTCATTGGGCGGCGGCGGAAGAGGAATGCGTATCGTAAGGAGCCTTGAGGAAGTAAAGGAATCATATGAGCGTGCAAAATCAGAGGCAAAAGCAGCTTTTGGCAATGATGAGGTTTATGTTGAAAGATTCATAGAAAGACCAAAACATATTGAAGTTCAAATCATCGGTGACCAAGAAGGAAATATTGTTCATCTATATGAAAGAGATTGTTCAGTCCAAAGGCGCCATCAGAAGGTTGTTGAAGTTGCACCTTGCGTGTCCCTTGCTGAGAATCTGAGAGACGATATATGCCAAGCTGCTGTAAACCTGATGAAGAACGTAGATTATTTAAATGCAGGAACGGTCGAATTCCTTGTTTCAGGTGATCAGTTTTATTTCATAGAAGTAAATCCGCGTGTGCAAGTTGAGCATACGATCACCGAAATGGTAACAGGTGTTGATATCGTACAGACGCAAATCCTTGTGGCTGAAGGCTACTCGCTGCACAGCAAAGAAGTTGGTGTTCCTAAACAGGAAAATATTCATATACATGGCTATGCCATTCAATCACGTGTTACAACAGAGGATCCGTTAAATAACTTCATGCCTGATACAGGCAGATTAATGGCATACAGATCAGGCGGCGGTTTCGGCGTGAGACTTGATGCAGGAAATGGTTTCCAGGGAGCAGTGATCACACCATATTATGATTCACTGCTAGTTAAACTATCAACACACGCAATGACTTTTCAGCAGGCAGCTTCAAAAATGGTAAGGAACCTTCAGGAGTTCCGTATCCGGGGAATTAAAACAAATATTCCTTTCCTTGAGAATGTGGTAAAACATGAGAAATTCTTAATTGGTGAATATGATACATCATTTATTGATGAAACTCCTGAACTATTCCTTTTCTCGAAAAAGAAAGACCGCGGAACAAAGATGCTGAATTATATCGGGAACGTAACAGTAAATGGATTTCCGGGAATTGAAAAGAAAAAACGTCCGGTATTTGATGTGCCGCGAGTTCCGAAATTAAAATACAGCACAGATTACCGGGACGGGACCAAGCAAATTTTAGATAATCAAGGTCCTGAAGGGCTTGTTAAATGGATTAAAGAACAAAAAGAAGTCCTGATTACGGATACTACCTTCCGTGATGCGCATCAATCGCTGCTCGCGACAAGGGTAAGAACAAATGATCTGAAGCATATCGCAGAGCCGACAGCAAAATTGCTTCCGGATATGTTCTCTTTTGAGATGTGGGGCGGTGCAACTTTTGATGTTGCTTATAGATTCCTGAAAGAAGATCCTTGGGATAGGCTGCTGACTTTGCGGGAAAAGATGCCAAATGTTTTATTCCAGATGCTTCTTAGAGCTTCGAATGCGGTGGGATATAAGAACTATCCAGATAATGTCATAAGGGAATTCGTAGAAAAATCAGCCTACGCAGGAATCGATGTATTCCGTATTTTCGATAGCCTTAACTGGGTTAAAGGGATGGAAGTCGCAATCGATGCTGTCCGCCAGACAGGAAAAATTGCCGAAGCCGCTATGTGCTATACAGGTGATATTCTGGATCCAGCCAGAACGAAGTACAACCTTAAATACTATAAAGATTTGGCAAAAGAGCTGGAAAATCAGGGAGCTCATATTCTGGCCATCAAAGATATGGCTGGTTTACTGAAGCCGCAATCAGCATACACTCTTATTTCTGAATTGAAAGAAACAGTAGATATTCCAATTCATCTTCATACCCATGATACAAGCGGAAATGGAATTTACACATATGCAAAAGCTATTGAAGCTGGAGTGGATATTGTGGATACAGCTTTAAGCACAATGGCTGGCCTGACCTCTCAGCCAAGTGCTAATTCATTATATTACGCACTGCAGGGGAATGACAGGCAGCCAAATATTGATATCCAGTCGCTCGAGCAATTATCTTACTATTGGGAGGATGTCCGCAAATATTACGAGGACTTCGAAAGCGGCATGAAAGCCCCTCATTCAGAAGTCTACCAGCATGAGATGCCTGGAGGGCAATACAGTAATCTTCAGCAGCAGGCTAAAGCGGTAGGCCTGGGGGATAAGTGGGATGAAGTTAAGGACATGTACTCCAGAGTGAATCATATGTTTGGAGATATCGTTAAAGTTACACCTTCATCCAAGGTAGTCGGTGATATGGCATTGTTTATGGTCCAGAATCAGCTGACAGAGCAGGATGTTTTGAATAAAGGCAAATCTCTGGATTTTCCTGACTCAGTGGTAGAATTATTCGAGGGCTACTTAGGACAGCCATATGGAGGGTTCCCGGCGGACTTGCAGAAGGTCATATTGAAAGACAGGGAGCCAATCACTGTACGCCCGGGTGAGCTTCTAGAAGATGCCGACTTCGATGCAATAAAAGAAAAACTCTTTAAAGAATTGGGCAGACAGGTAACAAGCTTTGAGGCAATTGCCTATGCGCTGTATCCAAAAGTATTTATGGAATATATAAAGACCTGTGATCAATTTGGTGATATTTCCGTTCTTGATACCCCTACATTCCTATATGGTTTAAGACTGGGTGAGGAAGTGGAAATTGAAATTGAAACAGGTAAAACATTAATTGTTAAATTAGTTTCGATTGGCCAGCCTCAAGCAGATGGGACCAGAATTGTTTATTTCGAGCTAAATGGACAACCGCGTGAAGTAAGCATAAAAGATGAAAGCATTAAAGATACAACAGCAGCCAAGGCAAAAGCTGATCCGCATAATGAAAGCCATATTGCAGCCAGCATGCCGGGAACTGTCATCAAGTTACTTGTAGAAAAAGGTGAAAAAGTCGAAAAAGGGGATCATTTAATGATTACCGAGGCTATGAAGATGGAAACCACTGTACAAGCACCATTCTCTGGAACGGTAAAGGATATTTTCGTCTCTAATGGAGAAGCAATTCAAACAGGAGATTTACTGATAGATTTATCTAAATAAATAGCTGTTTTCGTAAAGTCTATTGCTTCTCTAACTTAATTAAATTTGCTGAGTGAACTTCGCCGCGGCACTTGATCCTCGCAGGGGAGACTTGCATTCCTCCCCGCTGGTTTGCTGCGTGTCTGGAGCGGAAATCAACAGCAGAATTCATAACAAAAGAGCTTCGGCGAAGAATGCCGAAGCTCTTTTGTTTATTTAAATTAAGGGATAGAAGTAACGGTAGGAATTCCAGATTCTTCATTTTTCTCTTTTTCCTTAACTCCTGAAACAGCAAGCTCATTCTTTCTGCTTCGTGAAGTCAGGAGGATAAAATAGCTTAATACTCCAAATAAGCAGGAAATAAAGAAGGCGTGGGCAAGAGCTATATACAAGTTAAGTCTGGTTAAAACAACTAATGCACCTGCAGCAACCTGGAGCGATACTAAGATAAATGATATAATCCAGCCCCAGTAAATCACCTTCTGTTCCCGGTAATGTTTAACGGCTAGATAGGTAATATAAGCAATCCATATAAAAATTAATCCAGCAGCGGCCCGGTGCCCCATCTGTACCCATTCATACATATTGGCAGGAAGTGCGAAGGAATCATTTATGCATAATGGCCAGTCACGGCATACAAGGCTGGCATTTACATGGCGCACTAGAGCGCCGGTGTAAACAACTGCATAGCTGTATAACGAAACCCCAATAATATGTTTCCTCATTCTTTTATCGATAATAAGCTTCTCTGCCTCGAATTTTTTATCTACTTCAAAAATAAGCAAAGTCAGGAGCAGTACTGCAGCAAATGATATTAAAGATATCCCGAAATGAAGGGCGAGCACAAAATCAGATTGCCCCCAGACTACGGCGGCAGCTCCAATTAAAGCCTGCAGGATAAGGAAAAACAGAGAAGTCAGTGATAAAAACTTTGTTTCCCTAATATGACCTATTTTTCTCCATGTCCAAATCGATAATATAAGTACCATAAACCCGATAGAGCCTGAAACCAGTCTATGGGCCAGTTCAATAATCAGTTCAGGAGTAATATCGGTCGGAACCAGTTCGCCATTGCAAAGCGGCCACGATTTCCCGCACCCCATTCCTGATTCAGTTTTCGTAACCAGGGCACCGCCCAGCAAGACTAAAAGCATGCCGAATGATGTTAGAACGGCAAACCATTTTAAAGATCGTTGCAAAGCCTTTCACCTTCTTTATATATTCTGTGTTTATCAATAGTGTCTATAATTGAATTACTGCGTATTTATTCATTATATATCTTAACAGAGATCCTCTGAAAATCCATATATGAAGAGAGTCTAGTTACTTTTTCGATAGTACAGGAATAAAATGCTTTTTACAACAGTTATAAAAATTATAAAGTTAATTATAGTAAAAAAGGTTGAAACTTATAATAGAGTTTGCTAGAAATATAAAGGGGGTATAAAATGGTTGTCCCCTGTCGCGGAAAATAACCTAAAATACATAAAAGTGAGAATACTTTATCCTCCGTAGTTTTCTGAAGCAGCTTTATTATCTCAAAAATAAACCCTTTCTTTAAGTGAATTTAGGCTTTGACACAAATTAGTCATAAATTATTCTAAAAAAATTCACAAAAGAGTTTTAAAGTGTGATTTAATATACAGAGAAATGGTTTGGGTTCATTTAGATAGTAAACAGTTTAAATACATTATTAATGGTAGAAAACTATTAGTATGATTATTATTCATCCAGGGTTCACCCCTCGTTTTTTATCGTGAATATGGCATTCAGGGCATTTATACTTTATAGTAGGTGTAATGTTCGCGATAAGGGATTAAGGAGGAAAAGATATGTCTGACTCACGGGCTTTGAGTGATGCAGCTATTGAGAACACAGAGCGAAGCCTTCAAAAAGATCTGCCTGAGACTACAGTTTGGAAGGATTTCCTTGCTCTAATCAAAATTGGCATTGTGAATTCCAATCTAATTACAACTTTCACCGGTCTTTGGCTTGCACTGCATTTTTCCGGAAAAGGATTTTTCAATAATCTGGATTTAGTTCTTTATACAGTAATCGGCTCTTCACTGATTATTGCAGGCTCCTGCAGCTTAAATAATTTTATTGACCGCGACATTGATCCTTTAATGGAAAGGACAAAAGGGAGGCCAACTGTTACTGGGAAAGTGAACCCAGGCAAGGTGGCACTTTTGAGTTTTCTGCTTATTGGCCTTGGTACGGCCTTTTTAATGTTTACAACAGCAGCAGCGGTTGTAATTGGATTACTAGGTGTTTTCAGCTATGTTGTTCTATATACAATGTGGACGAAGCGCAGGTTTGTATCCAATACGATTGTAGGCAGCATTTCAGGGGCAGTTCCCCCGCTGATCGGGTGGGCAGCAGTGGATGGCAACCTTGATCCCATGGCCTGGGTACTGTTTGCTATCGTGTTCATCTGGCAGCCTCCTCACTTTTATGCACTTGCAATGAGAAGGGCAGAGGAATATAGGGCTGCGGGAGTTCCGATGCTTCCAGTAGTAAAAGGATTTAAAACAACTAAAAGGCATATTTATTTATGGGTTGCAGCACTATTGCCGCTGCCGTTTCTTATGCCATCATTAGGATTGCCTTTCTTAATACTTGCTGGTGCTTTAAATATTGGCTGGTTATTAACCGGGTTATACGCAAGAAAGTTTAATGATGATATTAAATGGGCTACATTAATGTTTGTATACTCCCTGCAATATCTGACCATTATGTTTGTAGCTATGGTAATCATTACACTTATTTAACTTAGTTAGGAAATTCCTTCTTTCGTTTATAACGGGAGGGGATTTATCCATATTTTTTGATCAAACAATTCAAAAAATGAAATCTTTACGAAAGAGGGGTTTGATTAAGCTATGAAAAGGCTTGCAAAGTGGCGTCTTTTTTCTCTGTTTGCAATGATGGCGCTCATTCTTTCCGCTTGCTCCGGCAAACCGTATTTATCAACGCTGAATCCTGCCGGCGAAGTGGCGCAGACACAATTTGATTTGATGGTGTTAAGTACTGTAATTATGGTAGGAGTAATTGCGGTCGTAACAGTAATCTTCTTTATTGTTGTATTTAAGTTCCGCCGAAAGGACGACAGAATTCCAAAACAAGTTGAAGGAAGCCACAAACTGGAAATCATTTGGACTGTTATTCCTATTCTTTTGCTTCTTATTCTTGCTGTACCGACAGTTTCAGCTACCTTTAAGCTTGCTGATGTAGGCCCAATGGAAAAGAAGAATGAAGAAGGCAAGACAGATGCACTTGTTGTAAATGTGCGTGCAAACTTATACTGGTGGGAATTTGAGTATCCAAACCAGGAAATCATCACTGGCCAGGAATTAGTTGTTCCAACGGATGAAAAAGTTTATTTCAATCTTATTGCTTCTGATGTAAAGCACTCCTTCTGGATTCCTGCTGTAGGCGGTAAGCTGGATACAAACACGGACAACGTGAATAAATTCTGGCTGAAGTTTGACAGTGAAAAGGCTGAAGAAGCAGATAATTTCTTCTACGGAAAGTGTGCTGAGCTTTGCGGTCCATCCCACGCATTAATGGATTTCAAAGTTAAAGCGGTTCCACGTGAAGAATTCGATCAATGGGCAACTGCTATGGCAGAAGTTAAAGAACCTAAAAAAGCGGAGACAGATCTGGCTCAAGCTGGTCAGGAAGTCTTCAACAACAGCTGTATCGGCTGTCATGCTGTAACACCGGCAAACACTGCTCCTGAAGCAGCTCGTTTAGCTCCAAACTTAACAAACTTCGGTGATCGTGACCGTATTGCAGGTATCCTTGATCATACTGAAGAGGACCTTAAGGATTGGTTAAGAGATCCTGAAACATTCAAGCCTGGCAATAAAATGACAGGTACTTATGGTGAATTGTCTGAAGAAGAGCTTGATGCCCTTGCTGAATATTTAATGGGCTTGAAAGTTATGGAACAATAGGGGATTTTTTGAAAAGGGAGGTAAAATTGTGAGTACCTTAGCACAAAAAAAAGGTTTCGGAGCGGTTTTATGGGACTACTTAACAACAGTTGACCATAAAAAAATCGCAATCCTTTATCTTATAGCTGGCGGATTTTTCTTCTTGCTTGGCGGATTGGAAGCCATGTTCATCCGTATCCAGCTTGCAGTACCAAATAATGATTTTGTAAGTGCCGGATTGTATAATGAAATTTTAACTATGCACGGTACAACGATGATCTTCTTGGCAGCTATGCCACTGATTTTTGCTTTTATGAATGCTGTTATGCCACTTCAGATAGGTGCGCGTGACGTTGCATTTCCATTCTTGAATTCTTTAGGATTCTGGCTGTTCTTCTTCGGAGGAGTTTTCTTGAACCTATCATGGTTCTTAGGCGGAGCTCCTGATGCCGGCTGGACTTCTTATGCTTCACTTTCAATTGCTTCTGAAGGGCATGGAATCGACTTCTATGCACTCGGACTGCAGATATCAGGTGCTGGTACGTTAATCGGGGGAATCAACTTCCTTGTTACCATTATTAACATGCGTGCTCCTGGTATGACCTACATGCGTATGCCTATGTTCACTTGGGCTACATTTGTTACATCAGCATTGATTTTATTTGCTTTTCCAGCTTTAACAGTAGGACTTTTCCTGTTAATTTTCGACCGTATGTTTGGATCTAACTTCTTTGATCCTGCTATGGGCGGTAATACAATTATCTGGGAGCACTTCTTCTGGATTTTTGGACACCCTGAAGTTTACATCTTGGTATTGCCGGCTTTCGGTATTTTCTCCGAGATTTTTGCGATTTTCTCAAGAAAGCGCCTTTTCGGATACTCTTCAATGGTATTCGCAACGGTTCTTATTGGTTTCTTAGGCTTCATGGTTTGGGCTCACCATATGTTTACAACTGGTATGGGTCCGATTGCAAACGCGATTTTTGCTGTAGCAACAATGGCAATTGCAGTACCGACTGGTATTAAGATCTTTAACTGGCTATTTACAATGTGGGGCGGAAGCATTACATTCACAACTCCGATGCTTTGGGCTATTGCCTTTATTCCTTCATTTGTAGCCGGTGGTGTTACTGGTGTAATGCTTGCATCTGCGGCACAGGATTACCAGTATCATGACAGCTACTTTGTAGTTGCTCACTTCCACTATGTTATCGTCGGCGGTGTTGTGTTTGCATTATTTGCTGGCGCACATCTATACTGGCCAAAAATGTTCGGTACAATGTTAAACGAATTCCTTGGAAAAATTACGTTCGTATTATTCTTTATTGGATTCCATTTAACATTCTTTATTCAGCATTTCCTCGGACTTTGGGGAATGCCTCGACGTATTTTCACTTTCCTTCCTGGACAGGGTTTCGAAACGTCGAACATGGTAAGTACTGTAGGTGCGTTCTTCATGGCAGCCGCAGTAATCATTATGTTAGTTAATATTGTTATTACAAGTGTTAAAAATGAAAAAGTCGGCAATGACCCTTGGGGAGATGGCCGTACATTAGAATGGGCTATTCCATCACCGCCTCCGTTCTATAACTTCAAGCAGCTTCCGCTTGTTCGCGGTCTGGATGCATATTGGCTTGAAAAAATGGAAGGCAAAAAAGGCATGTCACCTGCAGAGCCGCTTGGTGATATCCATATGCCTAATAACTCTTTCATCCCATTTGTGATTTCTTTAGGTCTATTTGTTGCCGCATTTGGTGCAATGTACCGCGCAGAACACAGCTGGGGTATCCCGGTACTAATCGTGGGTATGCTTATTACTCTGGGCTCTATGTTTGTACGTTCTGTCAAGGATGATCATGGATACCACATTCACAAAGAAGATTTGGAAGATAATAATGATAAGGGGGTTAAGGCATAATGGCTGCTGAACAAAAAATGACTTACGAAACATGGCCTGCGTCGCCTGAAAAGCAAACCCTCGAAGCCAAGAACAAATTCTTAGGTTTCTGGTTTTTCCTTGGGGGAGAGACAGTTTTATTCGCCTCCCTTTTCGCTACTTATCTTGCTTTAAAAGACAAAGTACCTAGCAGTGACATGGCTCTTGCGAAAGACTTGTTTGAAATTCCATTGGCATTCATTATGACAATGCTGTTACTAACAAGCTCGCTGACAAGTGTATATGCTATGTATCACATGAAGAATTTCGACTTCAAAAAAATGCAGCTATGGCTTGGAATTACTGTTTTACTTGGGCTTGGATTCCTCGGTTTGGAGATTTACGAGTTCAATCACTATGTGCATGAATTCCATCATAGCTTCACAAGCAGTGCCTTCGGTTCAGCCTTCTACACATTAGTTGGTTTCCATGGTGCTCACGTGGCATTCGGTTTACTTTGGATCACTACTTTGATGATCCGCAACAGCAAAAGAGGATTGAGCCTATACAATGCTCCTAAGTTTTATGTGGCCAGCCTTTACTGGCACTTTATCGACGTTGTTTGGGTATTCATCTTCACAGTAGTATATTTAATGGGAATGGTGGGATAAACTGATGGCCAATCAACAACCAAACTCAGGTAACCCAAGAGTAGACATTGAATATAGACGCAAAAAAAGTGCAGATGAGATGAAACACCAGGTTATCACTTTTGCACTAATGATCTTCCTGACAATTGTTGCGTTCGTTGCAGCAGGTTATGAAGGTTTCTCTGGATGGTTTGTAGTGCCATTCATTCTGATTCTTGCTCTCGTGCAAGTAGTTTTTCAATTATATTATTTCATGCATATGAGTCATAAAGGTCATGAAGCACCGTCTTTGTTCTTATATTCGGGAGCATTTGTCGGATTCATTACAATCATTGCTTTCTTGACCGTTATTTGGTGGTAAGTTAAAAAGAAAATCGGCTGAAGGCCGATTTTCTTTTTATGTAAAGCAGAGTTTGTAATCATTACCCAAATTCGGGCTTATTGAGATTGCAGGCTGAAGAGGGTATAATAGTACTTGTCAATATAAGATTAGAATTGGTTACGTTCAAGGCAGATTGAGCAATATTCAATGAGGTGATAGCATGTCTTTGGAAATATTCGGTTTCCGTGCTCTTTGGAGTCCATATTTCTTTTTATTTGTTGCATTAATTCTTGCAGGATACTATATGTTAACAGTCAAGTACCGTGGAAGGTTCAAAGATAGTGAGCCATTAACCAAAAGGCAGGGTGTGTATTTTACTATCGGTATGATTGTGTTATATGCGATCAAAGGTTCCCCGCTTGACCTAATGGGCCATTTAATGTTCTATGCTCATATGATTCAGATGGCTGTCCTGTATTTAGTTGTTCCTCCGCTTGTAGTTATGGGAATTCCCCAATGGGTGTGGAGAGCAGTGGTTAATCATAAAGCTATTAAACCTGTATTCAATATTTTTACAAAGCCATTAATAGCTATTATCCTGTTCAATGGAGTATTTTCAATCTACCACATACCAGATGTTTTTGATGTGGTTAAAACGGATATGATGCTTCATACTGTATACACATCTGGCCTGTTTCTGCTGGCAATCTTTATGTGGTGGCCAACTATTAATGAACTTCCTGAAATGGAGTCACTGGACGGTCTAAAGAAGGTAGGGTATATTTTTGCAAATGGTGTTTTATTGACTCCTGCATGTGCTCTAATCATTTTTTCAGATACTCCAATGTACAGTACCTATTCTGATCCGAATGCATGGGCGCAGGCCCTTCAGTTATGTGTACCTTCTGCGACACTGGCAAGCCTGAATCTTAGCGGGCCTGAAATGTTTAATTCAATGTCACTTATACACGATCAGCAGCTTGGCGGGGTCATCATGAAGATGATCCAGGAAATTGTATATGGCTTTATTCTTGCTCAAATCTTCTATGCATGGTACAAAAAAGAACAGGAAATTACTCCTTCAGAAGAAGAAACAATACTAAATCCTCATTTAGTAAAATAAATAAAAAATAAAAATCAACTCAACTCCAGTCAGAGGCTGGGGTTGATTTTTTCAATAAAGTAAAAATGTTGGCATATTGCATAATAATGATCACCGGGTTTTAAATAAATATTGAACATTTAAGGAACTTTTCCTTAAAGCCAAACAGTTTGTTGAAAAATATAGTACACTTTAATAAAATGATCTTTGTGAGAAAAAACGTGAATTAGATTTTTAAACTGTTATTTGGAGAAAGGAAGAATTTATGGAATACTCATTGCCTATACTCCCAACCATAAGCACAACCTTTATTGTTCTAAGTGCAATAACGGTTGCTATTGGCTGGGTGCAAATCAGTAAAAAGAAGCTTGAGGCTCATAAGAAAACAATGACTTTAGCAGCTGTGTTTGCTGTTATTTTCTTTATCATTTATGCCAGCAGGACAGTTTTTATTGGAAATACTGCTTTTGGCGGCCCTGATGATATAAAAATTTATTATACGATCTTTTTAATTTTCCATATTACACTGGCAACTGTGGGGGCAGTTTTAGGAATTTGTTCGCTATATACTGGCTATAAAAATAAAGTTGCTGCACATAGGAAATTGGGACCGATAACCAGTGTTGTCTGGTTTTTTACCGGCATAACAGGTGTTGCAGTCTATCTGCTGCTGTATGTTTTCTACCATGGAGGAGAAACTACCTCTGTAATAAAAGCAATCCTGGGTACGTAACAGGACTAAGATGCCGCTAGCTGTTAGCGGTATTTTTTTATGCCTATAATATTAAAAGGACATATTGGCTATATGGCGAATATTAATAATGATATTTTAATTGGGAGTGGATTTTGTGTCGGTAAGAAGATTAACTGAGAGCGAATTTAAAGAGGCCATAAAGCTTTCCATGTATGCCTTCCAGTACAATGTGCCTGAAGCTGACATCCCGGCCCGGATAGAACGTTTAAAAACTCATGACATTTTTGGTATTTGGGAAGAGGAAAGTTTGGCTGCCAAGCTTCACATCATCCCCCTTAAGGTTCATATTAATGGTTTTGATTGGGATATGGGAGGTGTTGCCGGGGTGGCGACATATCCTGAATATAGAAGAAAAGGCCATGTAAGCAAACTGATCAAGTACGCTTTAGCCGAAATGAATAATAAGGGTCAGTTATTTTCATTTTTGCATCCATTTGATATTTCGTTCTATCGAAAATACGGATGGGAGATATTCACAGAATATAAGAAAACGCATATTAAGAAAATTAATTTAAAAATGGCGGGGAAATCTTCAGGGGCCATTAAGCGGTTTACTAAGAATCAGCACACATTAACCATCGAAAAGATTTATCAAGAATTTATGCAGCGGTATTCAGGAGGGCTTGTAAGAGACACCTATTGGTGGGAGAACTTTGTGTATTCTGATTACCAGATTGCAGTGTACTTTGATGAATCAGGTGAGGGACAGGGCTATATCTTATTTAAGGTCCAAGACAATAAAATGGATATCGAAGAATTTGCAGCTCTAAACCAGGAAGCTAGAGTGAATTTATGGAATTTTATCTGTCAGCATGACTCAATGGTTGAGGAAGTAAAGATCACCACCTCTGTACATGACCCATTTCCTTATTATTTGAATCAGCCCAGTTTAAAAATGGAGGTTTTTCCGTACTTTATGGGAAGAATCGTTAATGCTGAAAAATGTCTTATGCAATATAAATTCCAGGACAATAGCGAAAATGTTTTTCTTCATATTGAGGACCACCATGCACCATGGAATCAAGGAAGCTACTTACTTTCTGAAAACGGCGTCAGACTGTTTAAAGAGAAGGAAGGAAGCCGATGTGCAAACCCTCCCGCAAAAGGTTTGCATATGTCTATTAATGCCCTTTCAGCAATAGTTATTGGCTACAAAAGGCCCATAGAGTTATATGAACTTGGCGAAATAAAGGGTCCCAGAAATGATTTGGAAATACTTGAAAGAAAAATTCCTGTGCAAAAGTCCTTTTTCTATGATTTCTTTTAAGGAAATAAAAGCGTCCAAGGTGGCGCTTTTTTTCTTTGGACAGTCAAATATTAGTCCTTATCAAGGCGGTGATAAATAGACTGTAACACTTTTAGTATTTTAAGCATTACATATTATAAAAATTAAATTAATGCATTTTCCCTGAGAGATTGTTGCCCTGTTTAAAAAATCGCACAGAAAGAAGTGAAATGAAGATGAATAACGATCATCTTAACTTCGAGACGATGCAGGCAGCCAGTGACATAATCTCCGCAATTGTAGAATCCAGCCTGGAGGAAAAAAAAAGTGTCATTCCGCTTAAGCATGAAAGATTCACATTCTTTAAGAAAAAAAACGAGCCGATTTCCATATTTTTCAGAAACACTGAAGTATATTTGAAAATAAAGCTTAACATAGTAAAAGGTAAAAATATCTTGGAGGAAACGCTCAGGATTCAGAAAGAAATAAAGGATGAAATTGTCCATTTAACGGGACTTGAGGTTAAAAGAGTAGATCTCTCAGTTCAAAAAATAATATCTGCAGAAAACGCTCTTTCTGAAAACTAAGTTATAAAGGACCTATAAGCTAATATGAAAAAGACGCATGATATCCATGCGTCTTTTCTAATTCAGTAATCTTTAGAAAATAAAATTACTCAGCGAATTGGTCAATCTCTGCTTTTATCTCATTCAAAGTTTTTTCGCACTGGCTTACTAATGATTTAGGGAAGCTTTCGCCCTCACCATATTCTATCCCATGCGGATAATAATGTTTGCCAAGAAGCGGGGTCATAAGTTGAATAGTTGCTCTATGAGCTCCTACATCTCCTTCAACCGCATATCCAAATACACGAAGGTAAAAAACGCCCTCTTTTAATTCGAATTTACGGTCATATGTAACTCTTTCATAATCCCATTGCCCTTCACGGACCAGGCCGTGAGAAAGCATTACTTCATCTAAGCGGGTTAAGTCTGCTTTTTTATTTTCCAGACCTGTGTTTTCAAATTTCATATTTGTCCCTCCTGAAAACATCCATGGTTGTGTTGAACGATCCATGCATAATTTTAACAAGTTTATCTCAAATTTAATAATAGTAGAAAAAAGCGTAACTTGCAACGGATTCATGCAAGAAAACATCCGTCTGTCGAAGAACGATAACTGAAATGCCGAAAATTTACACCATGGCCGGCATATCTGGGACAACTGTACTCGCAGCAGCTAAACTGTGAAAGGGGAAGCGTCAATTGCATAAATACAAAGTCATCAGTATCTTCTTTTTGCTATTATTTATTACACCACTGTCTGCAGGTGCTGCAGCAGATTACAGAGTTGAGCAGCAGGATACACTTTGGGAAATTGCACTAAAATTTCAGAAAGACCTTCAGGACATTATTAACAGCAACCCTCAAATTGAAAATCCTGATTTGATTTTTCCTGGTGAAATTATTATCATTCCCAGCCGTGGAAAGTGGAATTATTCTCCTAAAATGGATGATAATGAAAATGAGCTAATGAGACTTACAAATGAAAAGCGAAAGGAATTAAGGTTAAAGCCGTTGTCAGTAGATGTAAAACTGAATATTGCCGCCAAAAAAAAATCGTCGGATATGATGAAACTACAATATGTTTCACATAATTCTCCTACTTATGGAAATCCTACAGAAATGCTGAGGAATCAGCAAATATCTTTTATGACCGTAAAAGAGAATATCGGGGCAGGCTATAAAACAGCTGATGAAATGTTTAATGCCTGGATGAATTCTGCAGTCCTCCGGGAAAATATTCTAAGCAAAAAGGCAACTCATTTTGGCTCCGGATATAGTCAAGGAGGACTGCACGGTCATTACTGGACTATTTTCATTGTGGAAAAAAACGAAGGAGGATAAAAAGTGGAAAAAATCAGCGATATTATGACAGACCAGGTTGAAAGCTGTTCTTTATTAGACAATGTTTACGAAGTGGCAGTTAAGATGAAAGAATTAAACGTAGGAGCTATCCCAATCGTGGATAATGATAAGCTCGTGGGAATGATTACTGACCGGGATATCGTTCTGCGCTGTGTGGCAGAAAAACACCCTGCCTCATCTAAAGTAGAAGATATTATGAGCAGCCACTTAGTAACTGTTACGAGGGATACAGAGGCTCAGGAAGCAGCAAGATTGATGGCTGAACACCAAATTCGCAGGCTTCCTGTTGTGGAAGGGGACAGGCTAGTTGGAATAGTATCTTTGGGCGACTTTGCGGTACGTCATTTAACAGATGACCAGGCTGGTGAAGCCCTGACTGATATTTCAAAACATGAAACTGGAGCACAGCATTAAGAGGACACCACTCGGTGTTCTTTTTTTTTGCAGCAAAGATTGCTGAATTCGGAACTTATCGAAAATAATAGATAAACCATACGCCTAATGGTATGATAAATAGTATATATGCAATTATTCCATTTAGAATTCATTTAAAAGAAATCACAGTAAAATGCCTAAGAAACAGTGAGTAATCGAAGGGGGGAAGGTTCTCTGCGAGCGCTTTTCCGAATTTTAGTATTGATTTGCATTTTTCTGGCAGCAGGCTTTTACATCGATATTGATCGCAAAGAAAAAGGGGAAATACTTGTCAGTCAGGAAAGCACAATTAAAGATATAAATAATAAGGAAAATAACCTATCTTCCAATACGGGGTTTCCTGAAAAGGGTGTGGCAGCACTCATGGGGAAATCATCAGGGGAGCTCAAAGGAAGTTTGGGAGAGCCGTCCAGAATAGACCCGTCTTTTTTCGGCTACGATTGGTGGATTTATGATATAAGCAGCACGGAATATATTCAGGCTGGCGTCAGCAATAATAAAGTGGTCAGTTTGTTTGTGACAGGAGAAGACTCAGACATTTATCCTTTTAAAATTGGGCAGCCCATTGGTGAATTATATTCATCCGTCTTTTTTGAAACAGAATTCAGCCTTAAAGTAAAAGGCAGCTCATATCGCTTTGAATTATCAGAAGATGACCTCAATACAAGGCCGCTTGTAATGGTCGGAGATTTTTATTCGCAGCTGAATATAGACAGGTTTACAGGAACGCTATCCAGCGTGAGGTTAATGGATGCAGCCACTTTAATTAAGCTTCGCCCGTATGAAATGGTTTACCGTGGTGAATTATTGGAGTCTCCCTTGCCTTCCCCTGCCCTCGAAGAAGAAGTTGAGAGAGCGAAAGAGAAGCAAATTTTCGACATCACTAATGTTATAAGAGTCAGACATCATTTACAGCCGCTGAAATGGGATGATCAGACTGCATCAGCAGCATTAGATCACAGTAAAGATATGTACGAATCCAATGACTTTTCACATACTTCCAAAACTTATGGAGATTTGAAGGACCGGCTTCAAGCTAAAGAGGTGCTGTATGAGGCAGCTGGGGAAAACATTGCTGCAAATTATACGGATGCACCTGCTGTAGTTGAAGGATGGCTTAACAGTAAGGGCCATAGGGATAGTCTCCTGAAAGAAGAATTTACCCATCTTGGAGTTGGGGTTTATAAAAAGCATTATACGCAAAACTTCATAAAAAAAGCCGATGGCGAAAGCTAAAAGAGAAAAGAGCCTAAATTAAGGCTCTTTTCTGTTAGGAGTAATCTGAATCCTGCCAACCTGAAAAAAGTCATCCTTCCAATTTCCATACAAGTGAACATGGTCACCGATCTTGACGGAAGGAGTTTGGGTATTATACATTATTGGAGTTATTTTTTTAATATTTGAATATTTGAAGCTCTTTGTCTGGACGGTTAGTTCAAGGACATGCACATAGCGGCTGTAAAGATACCGTTGCCTGCGCTCGCTTAGATGGACGATTTCACCTGTAATAATGGCCTCTTCAGGAACATCTGCCAGTTTCGCCCACCTCTCATAACCATCCCGCATTTCCTTTTTAGTCAGCCAAAAAAAATAAAGGCAAATTATTGGTATGACGATAGCAGTGACCATCTTCCCACCGCCTTTAATTATTTACATTTTTCTTTTCGATGATAAAAAAGCTGCCTGTTGCCTGTGCAATTTTTCTGCCATCCGAACGGATTACATCTGCAGATAATACCATGGTTTTTGTTCCCTTATGGTCAATAGCGGCACGGCAGGTTAGGTATTCCCCTTTGCCGACAGCGAGATAATGAATATTCAACTGTGTCGTAACAGCAGCAAAACCTTCAGGAAGCAGGGAAGCCGCAAGTGTTCCCATGGCAGAGTCAACTATTGTTGCAGTTATTCCCCCATGGAGAATTCCGAGCGGATTATTGACAATCTCACTCAAAGGAACAGTCAGTATGCACACATCTTCAGTTATGTGCCGCTCCATATGAAGCATACCGCCTATATATGAGCTGTTTTGCCCGGTTTGTCTTTTTTGAAAACCTAAAAGCAGGGATTCTAAAGCTGTTATTTCATCGTCAGTCGCATTCTTTGTGCACTGATTGAATAACTCCATAAGATCTTTATTCATTATTGTTCACCTTTCAATATCTTTCTGCATTCATAATAGTAACATTAATGGCTGAATTTTTGAATTTTAATGGACCAATAAATAAAGCAGCCATTTTTATTCACCTTTTTCATTCATTTTCATATGGTATTATAGGCATTTGCATCAGAACGAGGTGATATGGCATGTCCAAAACGAAGCTTCACCCCTCTGTTGAAAAGTTCAAAGAGTTTGTAAAACAGAATCCCCGGATCATCAAAGAAGTAAGGGATGGAAAAACAACATGGCAGGAATTATATGAGGATTGGTATTTGCTTGGTGAAGAAGATCCAAGGTGGGATTCCTTGAGAGAAAACAAAGATAATACACAAAAGAACACTGAGAAAAAAAGTGACTGGATGGGAAACATTATGGGTACTCTTAAGCAAATGGATGCAAATCAAATGCAGGGGTACATCACTAATCTCAGCCAGGCACTTTCAGCTGTGCAGGGGGTTATTTCACAATTTCAGGGCGGGGGCCAGATACCATCAGGAGGTTCAAAGCCAAGTGTGACAAAACCAAGCAGCCCTTTTACATTTAAAAAGGATTAAGGGGTTGAACAGATGAGAAAAGATATCGTCGAGTACCTTGAACAAAAGCAGGAGCTTAGGCAATTTATCCGTGAACAGCCTCACTGGTATAGAAAACTCAGCAGAAATCCGAATGAGATTCAATCTTTGGAAGTGGCAGCACTGCACTATTATAAAAAAACGATTCCCCATAAGGTTGAAAAAATTACGAATGGAGTTCAAATGGCCTCCATGATGATGAGCATGTTTCAGGCCATGAATTCTCAATCCAATTAAAAAGCTTTCTCGAACAAGAGAGAGCTTTTTATTTGTTATGGAGTAAAAATAATCAGACGGGCAAACACTAACTTTATTAGATATTTACGGAATACATCCTAAAGGAGTGTTAAAATAATGAAAAGCCAAAAATACTTCTTAATATTGCTGGTTATTTTGGTTCTTACAGCGTGCCATAAAGATATTCCTGAGCCAGAAACAAAAATGGCGGCCAGTACTCCTGCAAATGAAGAAACAGCAGAACCATTAATGCCTGTTTCAGGGGTGGAAAGTGAAGCCAAGGATCCTTTTTATGTCAGGCATCAAATTAAGGGGAAAGATGTACTTGTTGAATGTATTGTGCAGGATGTGTCCTTTAGAAAACAAAGCAGCAAAGAAAAAGGGAAAATTATCCTGTATCTAAACGGAAAGAAGAAGGAGGAAATCCATTCAGCTGCTTTTATCATCAAAGGGCTTCCTTCAGGAAAACATCGAATTGGGCTGGAACTTGTTAAAGGAAAAAATGCCGATGTCTCTTTAAAAAGAGATTTTATTGTGGTGATCCCTTAGTCTACTTGCTTTAGCTTTAAACCGTTTCATGATAAAATAAGAAACGGAGGTGAGCTATTTTGCTTGCTACATTAGAAAGAGTGGCTATTTTGGACAAAGCTGACGAGCTTGCAGCGATGATTACAGAATCTGAAGAAGCGGAACAATACCGCAAAAGTTTATATAAATTAAAGAACAGCCGTGAAACCCAGCGGAAGATACAGGATTTTATCAAAATGAAAGAACTGTATGAAGAAGTTCAGCGATTTGGCAAATATCATCCGGAGTACAAAAGGGTGATGATGTCTATTAGGGAGCTAAAGCGAGACATGGACATGGATATTCATGTGGCAGAGTTCAGAAGAGCAGAGACTGAACTGCAAACCCTCCTGGATGAAGTGAGTACGCTGATAGGAAGGTCTGTGTCTGAACATATTAAAGTTCCCACTGGTAATCCTTTCTTTGAATCCAGCTGCGGAGGGGGCTGCGGTTCTGGAGGCAGCTGCGGGTGTTCATAAAAAAGCTTTCCCTAGAGTCAACCTTCAAAACAAAACCAGCTCAGGCTGGTTTTTCTTTTGGACAAAAAATGCAGTTTGTGAACCTTCCCATTGAAAACTATTATTTTTCTGTGCTAGACTAAATAAAACAAACGAATACCGAAGGGGAAAAATATATGCTTGGTCAAAGGCAAGGAATTGTTGTATGGCTTTATTCTTTAAAACAGGCAAAAATGTTAAGAAGATTTGGAAATGTTCATTATGTTTCAAAGCGGCTTAAATATGTATTGCTATACTGTGATCTTGCCGATACGGAAACAATTATGGAGAAGATAAATTCATATTCTTTTGTAAAAAAAGTGGAACCCTCCTATAAGCCTTTCCTAAAAACGGAATTTGAAAATTCCAAACCGGACAAAGCGAAGGAATATGATTATAAGATGGGAATATAAAGGCTTGAGCAAAGCTCAAGCCTTTTTCTCGTTTAATGCAAAGGTGCAATAAAATGATTAAGCCTTAGAATTCCAATCAGATACTGATAATATAATTCCTTTTCATTAAAAATGGCAGAAGGTTTTACTGTCAGCTGAATTATCTCTTTATTCAGTTCCTTCGCAGCATTCTCGAAAAGATTATACCTCTTATTTGGAGTTGACTCTGGATTTGGTATTCCCTCACGGCAAATATATAAAGGCTGAAATTCTCCCGGATCTGTCGGCTTTAATATGACCGCCAGGGATGTCATTTCTTTATCATTGATGCTCGTATGGAAAACGGCCATGTGTGATAATCGATGCTTGTTCGCCCGCGCTATTTCAATTAATTCATAAATGTCAGAGTAACCTTCGCCAATTTCTATAAAACGCTGTATCAAAATTTGAACCTCCTTAATACTCCAGGTATATGCTTTTTATATGAATTTCCCCATCAATACTATCATTCCCTGCATAAAAATAGAATGGAAAAAAACTATAAAATTTATAAAAATTAATGTGACTGATGTCCTTCCCTTTTGGTATTGTTAGGTTAAAAGAAAAAGGACTAAGAGGGCATAGTAATGTGGAAGGCATCTTTATTTATTTTTTTAATATTTACTGGAATTATTTCATGTATGATGCTGTGGCAGTGGCAGACTTATTCTGATCGCGCAAATTCACTGGAAAGTTCCGAGGCGATTACACAGGAACTAACAGTTGAAACGCATCTGAAAGAACTAAAAATCACCCAAAAGTTATACGGGCTTATGGCCCGTAAAGAATATAGACTTGATATCCCCGACACTCTATATAACTGGAATTGCAAAGATGGGAACGGAAAACCCTGTGATTCAGCAGACGAAATTCTTTATACATTTTTTTCTGGTGATGGTCAAATGATATTTGAATATACTGTACCGATAAATGAAAGAAGTAAGGCACTTTTATTAACTGATTGGTTTGTAAAAATCCCGGGTCTAAAGGCTGAGGGCTTGTCCATATCCATTTCGGATTCTATCAAAAGAGAGGGTTCATGGGCTGCAGGAATCAGGCTGAAAGCCAAAAAGAAATTAGATCATATCGATTATTATTTTTTCGAGGGCTCTGGAGAAATTCCATCCCTTTACTGGCAAGGGGAGCCGCTATTGAAGACATCAATAAACAATATAGATGCATTCACAGCAGATAGTCAGGAGGCAAGCCTGGATTTTAAGAAACTAAATGATCTAGGGAAATTTCCATTTATGTCAATCATCCTTACCAATCTTTATCCAGAATATAGGGATGAACATATCCTGATTGCATCTCCTCATATTAAAACCAACGAACTGGAGAAAAAGCTTATTGCTTTGCAGCTTCACAGATTGTTTGCAGGTGATACTCCTGCCTGGATTATTGATGCTTTGACAGCAGGCGTATTAGATGCAAAACCTGAGTCAGCAAAAGCGGCAAAAGCCCTGAAGGAATTGCAGGGGGAGCTGACTGAAGATGAACAAAAGGATTTTCTTATAAATGTATTTCAGGTGGAATCTCTAAATGCGGAAAAGCTAGACAAGCTTTTAGGCAATGCTAAAGGACTGCACACCCAATTTTTCACCATGAATATCATAAGCGGAGCACAGCTTGTTCCACTGTATTTTCAGGCTGACAAAAAGCTCTTGGTGTCAGGTGCTGATATGGGAAGCATTAATTTAATTTATAGGGATGGCTTAATTTTTCTTCCTTTTGCAGAAACGATGCAGGCATTGGGATATGATGTCAAGTTCTTATCCGGCGAGGATACGATCTTTTTGTCAAAAGGGAATAACAGTTATCGGTTTTATTTGGAAAAAAATGTTTTCATCTATAATGAAGAGGATTATGGATTGCTTATTAATCCGCTAACCAGGCAAAACGGAACTGTATGGATGGAGATCCAATGGTTAAAAAAACTCTTCAGAGTGACGGCTGAAGAAAAAGATGACGGAATTCACCTGAATCCGTATTAGGACTAAATGAATACAAAATAAAAAGCCCTGCAGTTAACTGCAGGGTCCTTCTATATCCTTTTCAGGATAGAAGGCAAAGGGAGAGGAGAAACCGGAGGAAGAACTTATGGGGAAACGTAAGTCTTCTCCGCGGTTGGCAACAACATCCTTGAATAGATGCTGTTAACTACATTATTTCCACAATCCTCATGGATATACACTTAATACTATATTTTTTTCCAGATCATGATTTCTCTTTCAAGTTGCCGGTTGGCTACAAATTGTAAGATATGGTAGGATAGGATAGAAAAAAACAGTTTTCCAATCTGAGCAGTCTGGGAAATTGAAATATTGCAGGTTAGTGGTGATCGAATGCGAGTGGTATCGGGAACTAGAAAAGGGAAAATATTAAAAGCTGTTCCGGGCAGCTCAACCCGTCCGACTACTGATAAAGTAAAAGAAGCTATTTTTAATATAATAGGGCCTTATTTTGACGGCGGCCAAGGGCTTGATCTGTTTGCTGGCAGCGGCGGCCTTGGCATTGAAGCTCTGAGCAGAGGAGCGGACAAGATCATTTTTGTGGATAGGGACGGAAAGGCCATTCATACTATTCATGAAAATATTCGTACTTGCGGATTTGAAGATAAAGCAGAAATATATCGAAATGATGCAGATCGTGCTCTCAAGGCTATATTAAAAAGAGATCTGGTTTTTGATTATATATTTCTCGATCCTCCATATCGCAAGCAGCAGCTGCTAAAGCTTCTCACGATAATTGATGAGAATAATCTGCTCTCGGATCAGGGGACGATTTTATGCGAACATGGATCAGATGTGGAGCTCCCTGAAACCGTTGGAAGACTGGTTCAGCAGAAACACGAAAATTATGGGATCATTTCTATCTCTATCTACAGCTGGGCTGAATAATACATACTTGGAATTGTAATGGAAAAAATACATAATAAGAACATGACAGGGGGATAACAATGGGAGGCATTGCGGTTTGTCCAGGCAGCTTCGATCCAATTACTTATGGTCATCTGGATATTATTAAGAGAGCGGCAAAGGTATTTGAACAGGTCTATGTAGTTGTATTGAATAATTCTTCTAAAAAACCTCTTTTTAGTGTAGAAGAAAGAATTCAGCTGATAGAAGAAGTAACAAAGGATCTAAATAATGTTAAAGTCGATTCTTTTCAGGGGCTGCTGATGGATTATGCACAGTCAGTTAATGCGAATGCAGTTATACGAGGCCTTCGTGCAGTTTCTGATTTTGAATATGAAATGCAGATCACGTCCATGAACAGAGTCTTGAATGATGAAGTGGAAACCTTTTTTATTATGACCAATAATCAATATTCGTTTTTAAGCTCAAGCATTGTGAAAGAAGTGGCAAAATATAACGGGGACATATCAGAACTGGTTCCTGATATTGTAGAAAAAGCTCTTAAGAACAAATTTCAATAATTAATCAGCAGGAGTGTCCTTACCCGCTGATTGTATGACTTAACAAAACGGGTGCCGGCTGGTACCCGTTTTGCTGCTACTTTTGATCCAAACGCCTGGCGAGCAGAAGAGTATAAACAAAAAGTGCAAGGATAGTGATAAGCGGTCCGGAAGAGATGATTCCATCCATTAATCTGCCGAGGAACGAATATTTCTCAAAGAATCCGACCGGAATGGCATTGGATGGCTGCTCTGTATTGTAATAGCGTTCATAAATTGGCTGCCAAAGAATAAATGCATAAAAGGCAGACGCAAAGCCATGAATAATTCTTGCGAAGAAGAAAGGCTTGAAATCAATATCAGTTTGTGCCAGGATGCTCGCTACCTGAGCCTGCACGCTGAATCCGCTGAAAGCGAGTATGAAACTCACAATGATGACCTGGTTCATTAGTGTTGCCTGCTCAACCTGGCTTGTCAGCTGGCTGCCAAGTGTTATTTCAAACAATCCTGAAATGAACGGGATACTTAATTCTATTGGCAGACTGAAAATTGACAGTACGGCTTCTATGCCTTTAGCCAAAAATGCTGTGATTCCAATATGAAATAAGAGTTTGTTAATAACAGAAAATAAAATGATAAATCCGCCTATCATTAGAAGCGTTTGGATGGATGACATGACTGCATCTCCCAGGAGCTTGCCAATCGGACGGTTATCCTTTATTCTTGTCCGATGAAGAGCTGATAATGCTGCCCGCAAAGATGGTTTCAATTTCCTTTTGCCATGCGAAGGGTGCTTGGAGTTCTTTCCATAGAACCTCATTAATAATCCGACTGTAATATTGCCGAGATAATGTGACAGGGCCAATATCATACCAAGCTTGGCGTTATTAAAAAAACCAACTGATACTGCACCAAATATAAACAATGGATTTGAACAATTTGTAAAGGAAACGAGACGCTCTGCTTCTGTTTTTGTTAGCTGTCCTTCCTGCCGTAATCTTGCTGTCAATTTTGCCCCGGCGGGAAAGCCTGAAGCCATCCCCATTGCCCAAACAAACCCGCCAACTCCTGGTACTCTGAATAATGGCCTCATCAAAGGTTCAAGGAGTACTCCAATGAATTTTACTACACCAAAGCCGATCAGCATTTCTGATACTATGAAAAAGGGCAGCAATGAAGGGAAGACAATCTCCCACCACATATTTAATCCCCTGATGGATGCATCAACCGATTCCTGGGGAAATGAGATTAATGAGATGGCCATTAAGGTTACAGAGAGTGCAAGAGTAACCGTTTTTACTTTCGAACGAAACACGGACAAGCCTCCCTCAAGTTGTACTGACTGTGAAACGAAAATAAACAATGGTAAAATAAAGAAGCATTTGCATCTATTTTTTCTCAGGCCTTTTCATTTTTTTTCGAGATACGGAACAATGGTATACGGTGATTGAGCCTGTGATGTCAAGTCTTGTCCCCATATAACCCAATATACTCATAGAACTTTAAAATAGACCATAGAATTAAGTACAGGCATGTGAATTTTTAGCTGAGGATTTTTATTGTATGCTTCTTTTGGAAATAAAAAGAATAGAATAAGGGTAAGTTTTCGAATCGGTCATTGGCATATTAGGGGGGAGTCTTTTGCAGCGTCCGAAAATAGGTTTGGCACTTGGTTCGGGAGGAGCTCGTGGATTCGCCCACCTGGGTGCTATCAAGGTCTTGAAGGAATCCGGCATCCCGATTGACTATATAGCCGGCAGCAGCATGGGTGCGATGGTAGGCTGCTTTTATGGGGCAGGTCTGGATGTTGATCGTTTATATAAGCTTTCCAAAGCGTTTAAAAGGAAGTATTATTTAGATTTTACAGTCCCTAAAATGGGTTTTGTGGCAGGGAAACGAGTAAAGGAATTAATCCGTATATTTACTCATGGAAAAAACCTTGAGGACCTGGATATTCCAGTTAATGTTGTGGCCACAGATTTAATGACTGGAGAGAAAATAGTCTTTAATAGCGGTCCCATATCTGATGCTGTAAGGGCAAGCATATCCATCCCGGGTATATTTGTGCCTGAAAGATTAAATGGCCGGCTTTTAGTGGACGGAGGAGTAGTGGATAGGGTTCCTGTGTCAGTTGTTAAGGAAATGGGAGCTGATATCATAATCGCTATCGATGTTTCACATGTTAAAACAAATGCAGAAATCACCTCAATCTATGACGTAATCATGCAAAGTCTGGATATCATGCAGATGGAGCTTGTCAGTCACCGGGAAATTGCTTCAGATTTCATGATCAGGCCCAGGGTGGAAATGTATAGCTCACGAGCCTTTACAAATATTGAAGAAATCATCAAAATTGGCGAAGAGGAAGCAAAAAAGCATATTGACAGCATTCATCGTTACATAACTAAATGGAAGGAGCCTCCTGACTCATGAGAAGCAAATTTTATACCCGTTCCTTCTTGATTTTGGCAGTTATCCTTGTGGCCAGTTCATTTTATTATCTGCCTTATTATGTATCAAAGCCGGGTATGGCAAAAGAACTCGAGCCGATTATTGAAGTGGATAATGGCTATGAAGAACAAGGGAGCTTCATGCTGACCACCGTAAGAATGGGACGTGCGAATATATATGCCTATTTGGCTGCCAAATTCAGCAAGTATCAGGAACTGTATCCAGTGGAAGAGATTCGGGCTGAAAATGAAACAGATGAAGAGTATAATGTACGTCAGCTTCATCTTATGGCAACTTCCAAACTGGCTGCTATTGAATCAGCCTATAAAAAAGCGGGCCTGCCCATTCATTATCATTATAACGGGGTATATGTCCTTAATGTGCTGCCTGATATGCCCGCTGACGGCAAGCTGAAGGCAGGTGACCGCATCTTTAAAGTGGATGGAATGGAGTTCAAATCATCTGATGAATTTATCAGCACGGTTTCCAGGAAACAGGAGGGCAGTGAAATAACACTGACTTTTGAACGCCAGGATAAAACTATGGAAACCTCGATTCCTTTAAAAAAGCTTGAGGAAACCGGAAAGCCGGGAGTGGGGATTACTCTTGTCGACGATAAAGAAATAGAGGTAGACCCGGCTGTGAATATTAACAGTGAAGAAATTGGCGGTCCCTCTGCCGGACTGATGTTTTCGCTTGAAATTTACAATCAGTTAATAAAAGAAGATTTAACGGGAGGCTATAAAATAGCGGGTACCGGAACAATCAATTCTGAAGGGACAGTTGGCAGAATAGGCGGGATCGAGCAGAAAGTAGTCGCAGCAGACAAAGCGGGAGCAGATATTTTCCTTGCGCCTAATGAAAATGGGGCAGAAGACTCCAATTATAAAGCTGCTGCTGCGACAGCCAGGGATATCAAGAGCGATATGAAAATTGTTCCAGTGAATACTTTTGATGATGCAGTTAAATATTTAAGAAACCTGGATTAATAATGACTTCAACCGGCAGCAAAAAGCCAGCGGCAATCGAGAATTGCCGCTGGCTTTTCTATTTTATCCGGCTTTGTTTTTCTTTAGCAAATACACAAACAGGATCTAGTCAACGATAATAGGAGGCTGGTTAAATTCCTGCTGCATAAGACTGGTGTCCCCGGCAGACTGTAGACCCATTGCATATACCCTGGAGGCTTTGATATCCAAATGCAGCTGCTCTGCAGCCTGGGATGAAATTCTTGATATCAGCGGAAGCTTTAAGTTGGACTTATTCGTGTTTAAATACTTCCTGCCATTCCCGGACATTCCGAGAAGGCGAAGATATTCCGCTTTTTTTGGTCTATTGGGCATCTCTGTTTTTTCTGTATTGGTTAGGATATGTACACATGCCCTCTGCAGCCTTGTCCAAGTGTATCTTTTTGTTTTAATTTTTTCCATGAACTGCTGAAAGCTTTCCGCCTGAATGGCTGCAGACAAAAACCTATTTTCCAGGCCTTCTTCCATTTCATACATGTATCTTAACTTTTCCGGCTGAAGCTGTACCAGGCGGAATTTTAATAGAGGCCAGTAATGTTCCCAATGATGAAAAGCACCAAACTCTTCTTTATATTGAAGCAAACCCTGATAAGTAGACCTCGGAACATATTGGCGAATCCCTTCAACTTCTCCATTCCCGGTAAAAAGAGCTTTTCTAATGCTTGTCGCACTTGCTATAGATTCGGAAGCAAATTGCTCATCATGATATCCTGCACTTTTTCTTTCAACTGTAAAAAGCTGCATAGAAGAATTTAGCCTGCGGGCTGAATTTAAATATTGAAAGCCAAGGATGTTATTTGGTTTTGAAAGGTCAACCATTTCCTCATCAGGGTTCAGATCAAGGAATGCCATGGATGTTGCTTTTGGATAGCTGACCCCCCCTGCCAGATGCACTTTAACTCTTTCCTGGTAGGGAGCACGGTGTTTTTTGAGAAATGACAGCGTTCGGTGAAAGCTTTCTATATTTCCGGATTCACTCCCAAAGCATAAGCTGCTGCATCCGGCTGCTTCCAGAATGGATACTGCTCCGCTTGCGAAAATATCTGCCTGCTGAACAGCAAACTGGTAGGGTAGCTCAAATACAATATCTGCACCTGCTTTTAGCGCCATTTCTGCACGTTTCCATTTTGAAACTAATGCAGGTTCTCCTCTCTGCAGAAAGTTGCCGCTCATGACTGCAATAATGGTTTCAGCACCTGAAATATTTTTGGCCTGCTCCAAATGGAAGGCATGGCCATTATGAAAAGGATTATATTCTACAATTACACCTGTAGCATTCATATTTGACATACTCCTCGAAAAGGTTTAAAAAGATATGTATTGGAAAAAGTATTAAAAGAAAAGTGGAAGCGCCTTGCCCAGTAAACTCTAAATCCCGCAAAAACTTTTTACTAAAGAAGCCTTCAATAGTATGATATTAGCTACATTATAGTGTAAAGAAAAAATATTGACAAATAATTATAGGAAGGCTATAATTACCTTTGTTGCCTTGGGGTGATTCGTATGAAATGGACTTTAAGTCAGTTACAAAAATATCGAAGCAAGGATTTTCCCATTGATGAAACTGTCAATGTTGATGAGGTCATGAAATTGAATCCGGAAATACGCGGTGCTTCACCAATGCATGTGACAGGCCGTGCGGATATCGATTCTGCCAAAGTGACTTTTCATTTAATTATAAAGGGTCATTTAATACTGCCTTGTTCTCGTACTTTAGTTGACGTAAATTATCCAATTAATGTTGAAACAACTGAAACTTTCCTTTTAAAAGGTCTTGATTATGAGACTGAAGAGGAGGTTCACCAAGTAAAAGGGGATGTGATTGATTTAAATCCGATCCTTCATGAAATCCTTTTACTCGAAGTCCCAATGCAAGTTTTCTGCGAAGACAGCAGTGAAGAGGGAGCTCCTCAATCCGGTAAGGATTGGGAGGTCATTCAGGAGCAGGATAAACAGGATAAAGTAGATCCTCGTCTTGCCGGACTTGCTCAATTTTTTGATCAGAATGATCCTTCTTCCGATTCATAACGGAAGAAAAACAAGAAGCACTTGAAGACACCAGCTTGCTCTGGCCTTCATAACTTTCTTAATGGGTTTGTCCAATTCCTCTGGACATCCTCTAATACTCTTTAAGGAGGTGGGAAGAATGGCTGTACCTTTTAGAAGAACATCTAAAACTGCGAAGAGAAAACGTCGTACCCATTTTAAATTACAGGTTCCTGGTATGGTGGAATGCCCAAACTGTGGTGAAATGAAACTTGCTCACCGCGTTTGCAAAGCTTGCGGAACTTACAAAGGAAAAGAAGTAGTTAACGACTAATCCTTTAGATACAAAGCACAAGAACATAGTTCTTGTGCTTTTGTCGTTTTTTAGGATAGATTTAATCTTAATACCTGCAAGCCTATCTGAATTTTTGCTAATATTAAAAATAGTTTAATCAAAATTTAAGGAGGCAGCCATGAAACCTTACATAATTGAAGAATATGAGAATGGACTGTTGATTTTCAGGATTAACAGGCCTGAAAAAAGAAATGCCATAAATTATGAGGTTATGGATGGTCTGGAGGCCGCAATTGATATGGCTGGAAAGAAATCAATTAAGGCGCTTGGGATTACTGGGGAGGGAGAACAGGCTTTTTGCTCAGGAGGAGATCTATCTTCCTTTCATAGTTTAAAGACAGAAGATGAAGCCTTTGGAATGCTGAGCAGAATGGCTGTTCTTTTAAAAAAATTACTATTCTTACGAAAACCGACTATCGCCATACTGAATGGAACAGCTGTCGGCGGCGGCTGTGAGCTGGCGTCTGCCTGTGATTACCGGATTGCAAAAGCAGGGATAAAAGCCGGTTTCATCCAGGGAACTTTAGCCATAACTACCGGCTGGGGCGGAGGCTCCATCATTATGGAAAAGATGCTTCCTGCCAACGCCTTGAAAATGCTGATGGAAGCAAAATTATATACAGATGGAGAATTAACAGAATTAGGTTTCATTCACTCAGTCTTTCATGGTGACTCGCTTGATGCGTGCCAGAGCTTTCTGGAAAGAATACTTAGACTTGAGAGTGAGGTATTGGAAGCTTTTAAAGATCTTCTTGTAAAAAAATGGGAGAAGGGTAGCTTAGAAGAGAGAATTGATCAGGAAGTGCGCGGCTGTTCGGTTTTATGGGAAGATGAAGCACATCATGCTAAAGTTGACAGTTTCCTGAATAAGCCATAAGCATATTCATTGCGGGGTGAATAAAGTTTCATTTTATCATATGATATCAGTCTATCTTTTCTAGCATTGGCATATGTATAAAGAAAAACACTAGGAGGGATATACTGATGTCTTCAACCCGTCAGGATGCTTGGTCTCAAGATGAAGATTTACTGCTTGCAGAAGTTGTGCTCCGTCATATACGCGAAGGAGGAACTCAGCTTCAGGCATTTGAAGAAGTTGGCAAACAGTTAAACAGAACCGCGGCTGCCTGCGGATTTCGGTGGAATTCTTATGTTAGAAAACAATATAAATCAGGTATTGAATTGGCAAAAAAACAGAGAAAAGAAATGAAGAAAAACCCGCAGGCTGCTGAAAGAGAACAAGAACTTCGTGCAGTTCCTGAGGAAAGGCAGGAAAAAAGAAACGAAAACGCAATTCAGGCAATTAATAGGACAATCGAATTTGATGAATTAGTTGGTTTTCTGAAAGACTTATATGATAATGCTCAGAAACCCCAGCTTACGGAAGATCCTTATGACAAAAAACGCTTTCAGGAGCTGGAGAAGCAAATGTACTATCTGGCAGCGGAAAATGAAAAATTAATTAAAGAGTTAAACACGCTGGAACAGGATTACAAAGCACTGGTAGAGATTATGGAAAGTGCAAGAAAGCTTGTTGGGCTCAAGGATGGCAGCCGCCACAAAAACTTGAATTTTACTGTAAATCCCGAAATAAAGCCTCAAAAGGTTGAGAAATAGAAATTGAAAATAAAATAAAAAAATAAGCGGACAAAATTTGCCCGCTTATTTTTATGCTTAAGCTGCAGAAGATAGCTGCTTAATGAGTTTGTTCTTTAACACCAGCCGGGAACCAGGCAAGCGGATTCTCTCCCAGATCACGTTCCATATCATAATGAACGGGTTCAAATCCCATCTTCTCCCAGAAGGCTTTTGATTTCACGCGTGGATTTGTTTTAATAGGAAGTCCAAACCCTTTTGCGAATTCTACTAGTGATTGTCCATAGCCCTTGTTTTGATAGTCAGGCAAAACTTCAAGCTTCCATAGCTCTAAATAATCCTGTGCGGGTTCGAAATAGCGGTCGAATCTTGCGTCGATCTGGTAAAGGCTCATTCGTGCCACAAGTTTATCCCCGAAATAAATACCATAAAAAGGCGATTCACTGTCATTTTCGATAATATTAGCTTCAAGGTCTTCAAGCATGGAAAGTTCCTGCAGTCCATACTCTTTAAATTTCTTAAACTCTTCCAGAGTTTTATAATTTACTTTTAATTTCTCAACCTTATAGTTCATAAAATCTCCCCCTTAGCCATCGGTGTGTAGGAATTCTGCGGTTGTAAACGCTTTATAATCCCTTCCTTAAAGTCGGAAGGTTTCTTCTATGTCTATTATTATATAACAAGTAAACAAAAAATTCTGCACATATGAAAAACTTAATATATTTTTAGTTTTTTAATAAAAATCAGAAAGCGTTTACAAAAATAGCAGGAAATAAGCAGAAGTTTGTAGAAATATTTATTATTGCAGGATTAATACAAGTAGAAAGGGGTCCGATTGTGCGAAAAATTTTGATTGCCAACAGGGGAGAAATCGCTTTAAGAATCATAAAAACCTGCCGTGAAATGGAAATAGAAACCGTTGCTATATATTCTGATGCAGATAAAGACCTGCCATTTGTTAAAGAGGCTACATATGCTTTCCGTATTGGAGAACCGCCTGTTAATAAGTCTTATTTAAAAACAGATGCAATTCTTGAGATTGCTAAAAGGGAAAAGGCAGATGGAATTCATCCTGGATACGGATTTTTATCAGAAAACGCCGGCTTTGCAAGAGCTGTAATTGATGCGGGCATTGCCTTTATTGGACCAGATCCGGAAACTATTGAACTGATGGGGGATAAAATTGTATCCCGTAAAACCATGAAGGAAGCAGGAGTGCCGGTTGTCCCGGGAAGCGGAGAGGGAACTTCGACCCTGGAGGAAGCATGCAGACTTGCTGATGATATGGGGTATCCCGTCATGCTCAAGGCCAGCGGTGGAGGCGGAGGAATTGGAATGGTGTGCTGTGAAAATGAGCAAGCGCTCGCTAAATCCTATAACTCAACAAAGGCCCGTGCTAAAGCCTATTTTGGTTCTGATGAGGTTTTTGTAGAAAAGTATATTGAGAATGCCAGACATGTTGAAATACAGGTGTTTGGTGACCATCATGGGAATAACGTCCACTTATTTGAAAGAGATTGCTCTATTCAGAGGAGACATCAGAAGGTAGTGGAGGAATCACCTTCTCCTTTTCTTTCAGATGAAACAAAACAAAAGATGTATGATACGGCATTGACTGCTGCTAAAGCAGTTAATTATAAAAATGCCGGAACAATTGAATTTATTGTGGATGAACAGGAGAACTTTTATTTCCTTGAAATGAATACAAGGCTTCAGGTTGAGCATCCCGTAACTGAGCAAGTAACAGGGCTTGATCTTGTAAAGTGGCAGATCATCTCAGCAAGAGGGGAAGAGCTTCCGCTTGAACAGAACAGCATAGAGCAGCAGGGCCATTCGATTGAGTTTAGACTTTATGCCGAGGATCCTGTAAGCTTCCTGCCTTCTCCAGGCAATTTGTCTAAATTTGAATGGGCAGACAATCCAGGTGTACGGGTTGATTACGGGTATGCTTCAAATACTGCTGTCAGCCCATTTTATGATCCAATGATCGCAAAATGCATTATATTTGGGCAGTCAAGAGATGAAGCAATAAAGAATGCACGGCAATTCTTTGAGGGGCTTAAGATTGAAGGTATTAAAACGAATGCCCCATTATTTAAGGAAATTTTAAAAGACGATGATTTCTGCAAAGGGAATTATTCTACATCATATCTATCTCAGAAGGCTTTTGCCGTTAACTAAAGGAGGAAATTACAATGAAAGAAATAACATCATCAATGGCAGGTACTGTATTAAATGTGTTAGTCGAAGCGGGCCAGGAGGTAAATGCTGGCCAGGAAGTGCTTATGCTTGAATCCATGAAAATGGAAATTCCGGTTGAAAGTGAAGCTGCTGGGAAAGTTGCCGAAGTAAAGGTAAGTATAGGAGATTTTGTGAACGAAGGCGATGTACTAATCGTATTTGAATAAGAAGGCAGGGATACAGTTATTCAGTGAGGCATCGGGCTTCTTCTGCGCCCGTATGCTCCGTTTAACTCTCCACAAAAATCATTGCAATATGGGAATATATATTTGAGGAGGATGGGAATGACTACTGCAAAGACATTAACTGAGACGCTCCAGGAAAGAAGCGTGGTAATTGAAGCGGGCGGACATCCAAAATATCATGAAAAGAATGAAGCGCAAAACAAACTATTTGTCAGAAAACGGCTTGAGCTTTTGTTTGACGACGGATTTTATGAGGAAGACGGCAAATTTGCGAATTGCCAGGCAAATGATCTGCCTGCAGATGGAGTTGTAACTGCTGTTGGTAAGATTAACGGCCAGACTGTTTGCGTAATGGCAAATGATTCAACAGTAAAAGCTGGCTCATGGGGTGCAAGAACGGTAGAAAAGATCATCCGTATCCAGGAGACAGCAGAGAAGTTAAAAGTTCCGATTCTATATCTGGTTGACTCTGCCGGTGCCCGAATTACGGATCAGCTTGAGATGTTTCCAAATAGACGCGGAGCAGGAAGAATTTTTTATAATCAGGTAAAGCTCTCAGGCATGGTACCGCAGATTTGTCTTCTTTTTGGACCATCTGCTGCAGGAGGAGCGTATATTCCTGCGTTCTGTGATATCGTCATCATGGTAGACCAAAATGCTTCAATGTATCTGGGCTCGCCAAGGATGGCAGAAAAGGTTATCGGGGAAAAGGTTACACTGGAAGAAATGGGCGGCGCCCGCATGCATTGTTCTGTAAGCGGATGTGGCGATGTTCTTGCTTATAGTGAGGAAGAAGCCATTGAATCAGCAAGAAGATACTTGGCTTACTTCCCGGCAAGCTTCAAAGAAAAGCCTGTGAGGTCTGAGTTCATTATGCCAAAATCCGGCCGCGCCCTTGAAGAAATCATACCAAATAATCAGAATGCCCCATTTGACATGTATGAGTGCATAGATTCCTTAATCGATGAAGGCAGCTTTTTTGAAATTAAGAAGCTTTTTGCTGCTGAACTGATTACGGGGCTTGCCCGAATAGGGGGAAGGCCTGTAGGAATTATTGCCAACCAGCCAAAGGTTAAAGGCGGGGTTCTATTTGTAGATTCTGCAGATAAGGCAGCCAAGTTTATTCAGCTTTGTGATGCATTCCATATCCCGCTTTTATTTCTGGCGGATGTCCCTGGATTTATGATTGGAACGAAGGTGGAAAGGGCTGGCATTATCCGCCATGGTGCAAAGCTTATCGCTGCCATGAGTTCTGCAACAGTTCCGAAAATCTCTGTTGTTGTCAGAAAGGCATATGGAGCAGGACTGTATGCCATGGCTGGTCCCGCATTTGAACCTGATTGCTGCATAGCCTTGCCAACAGCACAAATTGCAGTAATGGGTCCTGAAGCCGCAGTAAATGCTGTTTATTCCAATAAAATCAATGCGATTGAAGACCCGAAAGAAAAGATCAAGTACGTTCAGGAAAAACAGCAGGAATATAAAGAAACTATTGATATCTACAAACTGGCCTCTGAATTAATTGTAGACGGTATAGTTGCCCCTTCAGATTTAAGAAATGTTTTAATTAACCGATTTAATCTGTATGAGACTAAAGAATTGACATTCAGTGTCCGTAAACATCCGGTATATCCGGTTTAATCCCAGCATTAAAAAATCCCTTTTTCGATTTTCGAAAAAGGGATTTTTTTAAAGGATTTAGCAGATGAAAAATGGAATTTAAAAATAATCATTAAATTTCAAGTTAGAAATATTTCTTTTTACCCATGAATTTATCTTATTTTGTTAAAATATGTTTAAAAAGTAAAAAATGGTGGTCTTTTATGAAAATAGCTATTATCGGAGGAGGAGCAGTCGGCCTTCTGTTTGCCCATTACTTAAATGAAAATCATGAAGTCATTGTCTATGTGAGAAACAGCAGCCAGCTGGAAAAACTGTGCAAAAATGGTCTTACGCTCGAGAGAGAGGGATTCCACAGTAATACCCGGGTTAAGACTTACCATTTTAAAGAATGGAAGGGGGAGGAGGATTTAACTATTATTGCAGTTAAGCAATATAGTATTCCTGAATTGACAGGGGATTTATTGAGGATGAATGCTGGCAAATCCGGGTCATTTTTGTTTCTGCAAAATGGGATGGGGCATTTGAAGTGGGCTGAAAAGCTGGAAGCTGATAACTTATTTGCGGGCAGTGTTGAGCATGGTGCTTTAAAAACAGAGCCTGACACTGTGCTTCATACCGGGATTGGAGTCACAAAAGTGGCAGCTATAAAGGGGGATATTAGTTTTCTGGAGAAATTATCCTGTTCGGCATCTGGTTATTTTCCTTTTGTTTTTGTCAGGGATCATCTGGAAATGCTCATTCAAAAATTAATCGTAAACAGTCTGATAAACCCTCTCACAGCAGTTCTTCGTGTTAGAAATGGGGAACTCCTTACGAATAAATACTATTATCGGCTATTTTTGAAATTGTTTGACGAGGTAAGTGCCATTTTAAATATAAAGGATAAAGCAAGTGCGTTAAACCATGTTAAAAGAGTCTGTAAAGAAACCGGGGAAAACAAATCCTCAATGCTTAAGGATATCGAAGAAGGCCGGGAAACAGAGATAGATGCTATTTTAGGCTATATCGTAAACGAAGCAGAAATGAAGAAGATGTCTGCTCCGTATACAGAAAGTCTTTATTGTCAGATCAAAGGCAGGGAGAGGGGGAAATAAGTTGAACACTGTGTTCTCAAGCCTGATTGCAACGCTGGTGACCATACCGCTGCTTGGATATCTGGCTGTTTTTATTATCAGCAAACAAATTACAAAAAAACATAAAAGATCTGTACATATTGCCTTGGATGTCAGCACTTTTTTATTTATATTGTCTGTTCATTATTTAATTATTGTAATTTGGGATAAATCTTATTTATGGATGATCTTCCTATGCCTTCTAATTACAGCGGTTGTTTTTATAATCATACATTGGAGAATTAAACAGGAAATCAATATGCGTATCTTATTCAAAGGGTTTTGGCGATTTAATTTCTTGCTGTATTTCACCGCTTATATCATTCTGATCCTGGTAGGGGTTGTTCAAAGGGTAACTTCAGTGGTTTTCATTCCTTAGTAAAAGTTTGTTAACAATATGATTTATTATTTGAATTGAAGCTTTTAGGCAAGCAAAGTTTTTTTCTTTTCAATTAAGACAATGCTATACTCATAAGATGAAAATTAAAATTGATCAGCTATGAGAAAGGAAGTTCATTAATGGAGATTCTTAATCTCTCATTACCGGCAACAAACCGGTTTGCAACAGATTATATTGCACAAACAGATGAAATTATGCAGTTTTTTCACTATCGCTATAATTCGGATTCTGATTATAAAGCAAGGTTAGCGGAGCTTAGAGGCCGGTCGTTTATGAGAAATGAACTTTCTCTATATATTGCAGAGTTTATGGATCGTTTACCTTCTTCCCCGGCAGTTCATGACTCACTAAACAAGCTGAAGCAAGAAAATAGCGCAGTGATTATCGGAGGGCAGCAGGCAGGGATTTTGACGGGACCGCTTTATACAATACATAAAATCATCTCAATCATTCATCTTGCAAAACAGCAGGAAAGTGAGCTTGGCATTCCTGTTGTACCTGTTTTCTGGATTGCTGGGGAAGATCATGACTATCAGGAAGTAAATCATATTTTCATTGAGAAGAATCATAAAATGGAAAAAGTGACATATCCTGAAAAAGTCTTAGAGAAGAAAATGGTATCAAATATCCCGCTGAATCGTGAAACGTGCAGGGCATGGGTGGAAGGAATCATTGAAGCTCTAGGGGAGACCGAACATACAAAAAATCTCATTTTGATATTGGAAGAAATAATAATGCAATCGCAAACCTATGTGGAGTTCTTTGCCGGTATTATCATGCACTTATTTAAAGAAACTGGGCTGCTTCTGGTTGATTCCGGTGACCTAAAACTCCGGAAACTTGAAAGCAGTATTTTTGCCAAACAGATCAAAGGGGTTCAAGAAATCACAAATCGTGTGAAAAGCCAGCAGCATAGCCTGAAGAATGCCGGTTTTCCAAATACCATTGATATAAGTGAAAATGCTGCCAACCTGTTTTATTATGATGAAAAGCATAAAGAAAGAATTCTTCTCGAATTCAATCCGGAGAAAAAGGTATTTACGGGAAAAGAATCCTTCCATGAGTTTACCATGAATGAGCTTCTGGAGATTGCTGAAAATCATCCAGAAAGACTGAGCAATAATGTGGTGACAAGACCCCTCACTCAGGAATGCCTGTTTCCGGTTCTTGCCTTTATAGCCGGACCTGGAGAAATTGCCTATTGGGCTGAGCTTAAGATGGCATTTGAATGGTTTGGAATGAAAATGCCTCCTATCATGCCCCGTTTAAATATTACCTTTTTAGAAAGGTTTACAGAGAGTGATTTGGACGATTTAGAACTTGATTTGCAGGCAGTGCTCGTTTCAGGAACCGAAGCAGTAAAGGATGTTTATTTAAAGAGTATTAAAAATGAAAACGTAGAAGGCCAGTTCCAAAAAACAAAAGATCAATTAAAACAAAACTATGAGTTTATTGAAGAACTTACATTAAAAGAGGTTAGTGCCCTTCTTCCCATGTTGAAGAAAAATGAAGAACTGTTGTTAAAGCAAATAGATTTCATGGAGAATAAAATCCAGAAATCCATACAGCAAAAATATGAAGTGGTCATAAAAAAATATGAAAGAGCTGATAACTCCCTGAGACCTGGCGGGATTCCGCAGGAAAGAGTATGGAATATTCTTTATTACCTTAATAAATATGGTATAGATTTTCTGGAGGAATTACTCCATCTCCCATTTGATTTTGATGGGACACATAAAGTCATAAAAATTTAATATTCGCCATATTCTTCGGGCCTTATCCATTCGGATAAGGTCTTTTTCTATGTGAAAAAGAGGGTGAAACTCTTTTATCCTATGTGATTTCCCATTTAAAAAAACATGTGAAAAAACAGTAAAGAGTTTAAAGAAAATGTAATAAAAAGACGAACAGAAAATGGGTGAATACCTTATGAGAAGCAGGATTTTAAAAGCAGTGGTAGAATAATTAAAAACATGTGGAGGAAAGTGGGGGATTGTGGTACATTTGAGTTAGAAAGTGGGTGCAGCGGGTATGTTCATGGGTGAGTTCCATCACAACGTTGATAATAAAGGCCGTCTCATCGTGCCATCCAAGTTTCGTGATAACTTAGGTGAAACCTTTATATTGACACGCGGACTTGATCAATGTTTGTTTGGCTATCCCATGGATGAGTGGAGGCAGCTTGAAGAGAAATTAAAAAGTCTTCCGCTTACTAAAAAGGATGCCCGTGCATTTACCCGTTTTTTCTTTTCAGGTGCCACTGAATGTGAAATAGATAAACAAGGAAGAATAAATATTGCTTCCCCGCTTCTGCAATATGCAAAATTGGAAAAAGAATGTGTAGTGCTGGGCGTTTCCAATCGGATCGAGATATGGAGCAAAAATCTTTGGGAAGATTATTTTGCAGAATCAGAGGAATCTTTTGCTGATATTGCGGAAAATATGATTGGGTTTGATATATAATGGGAATGTTTTAGTAATATAATTTCCCATGAAACAAAGATACTTGTTTAGCTCCGGATGCTTTAATTGCGTCTTGTGCTTCTCTGATTGGAAAGGTGGATTCATTCAACAATGTTTGAACATACAACAGTACTATTAAAAGAAACAGTAGAAGGCTTAAACATTCATCCTGATGGTGTGTATGTGGATTGTACCCTAGGCGGCGCAGGCCACAGTAAATTAATTCTTTCCCAGCTGTCTGAAAAGGGGAAGCTATACGCATTTGACCAGGATGATACAGCGATTGAACATGCAAAAGAAAAACTTGCTGAATATGGTGACAGAATCACGATTATTAAAAGTAATTTTAAGTATCTTAAGGAAGAGCTTGAAAACCTTGGTGTTTCTAAAGTTGATGGTGTTTTATATGATCTTGGCGTTTCATCACCGCAGCTGGATACACCTGAAAGAGGATTCAGCTATCATAATGATGCCCCGCTTGATATGAGAATGGATACCGGCGCTGATATTTCCGCCTATGATGTGGTAAACAGCTGGGAATATAGCGAACTTGTGAAAATCTTCTTCAGATACGGAGAAGAGAAATTTTCAAAGCAAATTGCGAGAAAAATTGAGGCCGCCAGGGACGTTTCTCCAATAGAAACAACTGGCCAGCTGGTTGAAATTATTAAAGAGGCCATACCAGCACCTGCGAGGCGTAAAGGCGGACATCCCGCCAAGCGTGTTTTTCAGGCAATTAGAATAGCTGTGAATGATGAACTGGGTGTATTTGAGGATTCTCTTCACCAGGCTATTGACATATTAAATCCCAATGGAAGAATTAGTGTCATTACTTTTCACTCACTGGAGGACCGGATTTGTAAAGCTGCCTTTAAAAAAGCAAGTGAAACACCAAATCTGCCTCCCGGCCTGCCTATTATTCCGGACGAATATAAGCCAACTTTAAAGCTAATTAACAGAAAGCCGATTCTGCCTTCAGAGGAAGAACTGGAACACAATAATCGTGCAAGGTCCGCTAAGCTAAGAATAGCAGAGAAGCTTTAATCGAATACCGATATAGAGAATAAAAAATTACAGGAGGGGAATTATGAGCAATTTAGCCCGAAAAATTCAGGAAGAAAAACAATTTGATGTTCAAACCCAGCCCGTACAGGCCCCTAAGAAAAAAATAAAAACAAGAAAGTCCTGGCTTTCCCCCGGGGAGAAAATACTGGGACTCGCCTTTACTGGAATTGTTTGCTTTGGCGCAGTGCAAATGGTTTCAAATCAGTCGGCCATTTACGAAATAAACAAAGAAATTCAGCAAACAGAAGAAGCAATCCAGACGCAGAACAAAGTGAATACAGATCTCAAAATGCAGGTGAGCGAATTAAGTACATACGAGCGCATTAAAGCAAAAGCTGAAGAAATGGGTCTTAAATTCAGCGGAAATAATGTCAAGGTCGTGGAAGATTAATGAAGAAACAGCCAAATATCAATTTGGGAGCAGCGATATTATTTTTAATATTCAGCCTGCTCTTTTTTGTATTAATTTTTCGCTTTGTTTCCATTCAGGCAACGGGCGAAGCAGCGGGCCACGCACTGGCGGCTAAGGCTCAGCAAAAATATGAACGCGAAAAAACAATACAGGCCAAAAGGGGCACTATTTATGACCGCAACGGGGAAGTGATTGCAGAGGATACGATATCTTATAAACTTGTAGCAATCCTTGACAAAAGCATGAAACCAGATTATGTGAAAGACCCCGGAAAAACAGCTGCAGCGCTTTCGAAAGCTATTGATCTGGAAGAGTCGGAGATTTATAGGATTTTGACAAAGAAAACAAAAGATGGAGATAAGCCATTCCAGGTTGAATTTGGAAAAGAGGGCCGTGATCTTCCGCTAAAGACAAAAAGAGAAATAGAAGATATGAAATTGCCAGGGATTACATTTATAACAGATTCCAAACGGTTTTATCCAAATGGAGTCTTTGCCTCACATTTAGTCGGGTATGTTGAAAAGAAAAAAACGAAAACAAATACAACTGATACAGTAGGGATGCTGGGTCTTGAGCAGAGTTTGAATAAAGCGCTCACAGGAAAAGATGGAAAGTTCAGCTATGAAAGTGATATATGGGGCTATCTGCTTCCTAATGGAGATCAAAAAATCCAGCCTGCTCAAAATGGCAAAGATGTGTATCTGACAATCGATAAAAAGATTCAGACCTTTCTCGAAGATTCCATGAATAAAGTAGACGAGGAATATAAGCCCAAAAAGATGGTCGCAGTAGTCGCTGATGCTAAAACTGGTGAAATTCTGGCTATGGGACAGAGGCCGTCATTTCATCCGAAAACAAAGGAAGGCATCGAAGACACTTGGCATAATGAAGTGATTGAAAACTCATTTGAGCCCGGATCAACCATGAAAATCTTTACTTTGGCAGCTGCCATTGAGGAGGGCAAGTTTGATCCGAATGAATGGTATAAATCTGGAAGTTATAAAGTAACGGAAAATTCACCGGCAATCCGCGACCATAATCAAGGACGCGGCTGGGGTTCCATTACTTACCTTGAAGGTGTTCAGCGTTCGTCGAATGTGGCTTTTGCGAAAATAGTAAAAGAAAAGCTCGGGTATGAAAAGTACAGGGAATATTTAACGAAATTTGGATTTGAAAATCCCACGGGAATTGACCTGCCGAATGAAACTGGCGGAAAAATCGCATATGAGTGGCCGCTTGATAAGGTAACTACCGGGTTTGGCCAGGGTACAGCCATTACGCCTATTCAGCAGATACAGGCTGCTACTGCCATTGCAAATGATGGCAAAATGATGCAGCCGCATGTCATCAGCAGTATTGTTAATAGTGATAAAAATGAAGTCGTGAATAAAACGGAGCCGAAGGTGAAGGGAAAGCCCATTTCAGCAGAAACAGCAAAGAAAGCCAGAGATATCCTTGGAACGGTTGTGTCTTCTGAAAACGGGACTGGCTATAAAAGGTATAATATCGAAGGGTACGAGGTAGCCGGAAAAACGGGGACTGCTCAAATACCTGATCCAAATGGCGGTGGATATTTAACCGGTCATGAAAATTTTATCTTCTCGTTTTTAGGAATGGCTCCAAAAGATGATCCTGAACTGATCATCTATGTAGCAGTCCAGCAGCCGGATATCGACCTCAGTACAAATGGTGCAGAACCTGTAGCTAAGATTTTTACACCAGTTATGAAAAGCAGTCTCCAATATTTAAATATAGAACCGGCAAAAGAACTAAAGGCAAACTCTGAACAAGCACCAGAAGTAGAAGGGAAAACAGTTGAGGAAGCTAAGGCAGAATTGAAAAAATCCGGATTTGAAGCAATTGTGCTTGGAAAGGGCAGCAAGGTGCAGAGACAAGTTCCAGGAAATATGTACAATTTGCTTGAAGGCGAACGGGTGATCTTAAAGACGGATGGCGAATTAACAGTGCCTGATATGGATGGATGGTCACTAAGAGACGTCATGAAGGTGGCCAAGATTGCTGACTTAAAGCTTAATACTGTTGGAAGCGGATATGTGGCGAAGCAAAATCTAAAAGCCGGTTCTGCGCTTAGGAAAGGTGACTATTTAATAGTCGAACTTGAGCAGCCTGCTGAGAAATATAACAAGGAGAACGATCAATCTGAAGTTCAGCAGGAAGAAGAAGAAGCGGTGCTGGATTAGATGAAGAACGTACTGCCGGATGTGCGGCAGTGCGTTCTATTCATTTTGGTACAAGCATATATTGGAACGAGCCATAATTTAAGGAGGTTCGTCCATACATGCGTGTTTCAAATGTGACCGTTCGAAAACGGCTGACTGCTGCGTTGTTTGTTGGTGTTCTCATTTTTTTTATTATTGATTTGCGTCTTGGATATGTTCAATTTTTCCTGGGGAATATGCTTACAGATGGTGCTAAGGAGCTCTGGAGCAGAGATATCCCCTTCGAACCGGAAAGAGGAGAAATCGTCGACCGCAACGGTGTGCCGCTGGCTACGAACGTCAGTGCCCCAACTGTCTATGTTGTACCCAGACAAATCAAAGATCCTGCTGATGCGGCAGAGAAATTGGCTGCAGTACTGAATATGCCAAAAGAAAAAGCCTATGAGCTTATCACCAAAAAGGCATCAAGTGTGAAAATTCCTCAAGGCAGAAAGATCTCCCATGAAAAAGCGAAAGAAATCCGTGCCCTGGGAATTGAAGGAATCTACATCGGGGAAGATTCAAAACGCCACTACCCCTTCGGTAACTATCTATCACATGTTCTCGGATTTGCGGGAATTGATAATCAGGGTTTAATGGGCCTCGAATTATATTATGATGAAGAACTAAAAGGAAAAAAGGGATCAGTAAAGTTTTATGCGAATGCAAAGGGAGAACGGATGAACGATATGGCGGATGATTATAAGCCGCCGGTTGATGGAATGGACCTTAAGCTTACCATCGATTCAAAGATACAGACTATTGTAGAAAGGGAACTGGACATAGCTCAGGCGGAATATAATCCTGATGGAATAATAGCAATTGCCATGAATCCAAATAACGGAGAGGTCCTTGCCATGGCCAGCAGACCGGATTTTGACCCTGCGAATTTTAAAAATGTGCCTCCGGAAATTTACAACCGCAATCTGCCGATATGGAGTACATACGAGCCAGGTTCCACATTTAAAATCATTACTCTGGCAGCTGCATTAGAAGAGGGAAAGGTAAACTTGGAAAAGGATCATTTCCACGACCCGGGATCTGTTGAAGTGGGCGGTGCCAGACTGAGATGCTGGAAGAAGGGCGGACATGGCAGCCAGACTTATCTTGAAGTTGTACAGAATTCCTGCAACCCGGGATTTGTAGAGCTGGGTGAGAGATTAGGCAAAGAGGCACTATTTAAATATATCCGCGACTTCGGGTTTGGCGAGAAGACCGGCATCGACCTGCAGGGCGAGGGAAAGGGGATTCTATTTAACCTCGATCGTGTTGGTCCTGTTGAGCAGGCAACTACTGCTTTTGGACAGGGGGTTTCCGTTACCCCGATCCAGCAGGTAGCGGCCATTTCTGCTGCAGTTAATGGCGGGACATTATACACACCATATATAGCGAAAGAGCTTATAAATCCTGCTACAGGTGAAGTTTTGATGAAAAAATCGCCGGATGCAAAAAGGAAAGTAATTTCAAAGGAAACATCAGATGAAATCCGCAAAGCGCTTGAATCGGTTGTGGCAAAAGGATCAGGAAAAAAAGCGTTCGTTGACGGATATCGTGTTGGGGGAAAAACAGGAACTGCGCAAAAAGCGCAAAATGGCCGGTACCTTGAAAATAACCATATCGTATCATTTATTGGATTTGCACCTGCTGATGATCCTCAGCTCGTCGTGTATGTGGCTGTGGATAATCCAAAAGGAACCGTTCAATTTGGCGGCGTGGTTGCTGCTCCAATCGTTGGAGAAATCATGGGTGACAGCCTGCGTGCGATGGGTGTAAAGCCCCGCAAAAATCAAATTGAAAAAGAGCTTACCTGGATGGATTCCCCAATGATTGAGGTGCCGGATATGGTAGGTCTGACAAAGAAAGATCTTGGTGAACTCTATCTGAACCTTAAAATAGATGCAAGCGGGACAGGAAATACGGTGGTGAAGCAAACGCCTCAGCCGGGCATAAAGTTAAAAGAAGGTTCAACGATCCGCCTGTATTTTGATGATAAATAAGAAGAGGGATGAGGGCGGCGTCCTCCTGGGCCGCCTGATTTTTTTGTTTGTAAGGAAACTGTAACATACTTTCCAGGTTTGGCTCCTATATATTAAATAGCTAAAAAAGCAATTATCCTGTACAATATATATCGCCATCATTTAGAATGTTATTTTGATTATATTTATTTACATTGACCAGCTTCACTAAAAAGAGGAATAGTTTGCTCTGTTTAACATGAGAGGAATGGTAAAGATGGAATTACATAAACTGCTGCGATTTTTACAGCCTTATACGACTTATAAAGGGGAAGACCTGGAAATAACAGCAATTGTTAACGATAACCGGAAAGTTACACCTGGAAGTTTGTTTGTTTGCATTGAGGGCTATACGGTTGATGGCCATGACTTTGCAGGTTCTGCTGCTGAAAAAGGTGCAGCTGCAGTAGTTGCCCAAAAAGAGCTGGACTTGGATATCCCGGTTATAGTAGTTAAAAATACTAAACGGGCTCTGGCGGTTCTTGCTGATGCTTTTTATGAACAGCCAAGCAAGCAGCTTCATTTGATTGGAATAACAGGGACTAATGGCAAAACAACAACAAGCCATTTGATTGAAAAAATTCTTGCGGATGCAGGAAGGAAAACCGGCTTAATTGGCACGATGTATACAAAGATAAATGATGAAATCTTTGAAGTGAAAAATACAACTCCTGAAAGCTTGACTCTGCAAAGCACATTTAGAAAAATGGCAGATGCAGGTGTAGATTCAGCTGTAATGGAAGTGTCTTCACATGCACTTGTTGAAGGCCGCGTTCATGGATGTGATTTTAATATAGCCGTGTTTACGAATCTGTCACAGGATCATTTGGATTATCATAAAACAATGGATGAATATAGGAGAGCAAAAGGGCTGTTGTTTGCCCAGCTTGGAAGTGCCTATAATCATGTAGAACCGAAATATGCCATTTTAAATTCAGATGACCCTGCTTCAGCAGAGTATGAAACATCGACATCTGCTCATGTCATTTCCTATGGTATTGACCAGGAAGCTGATCTGAGGGCCATTAATATTCAGATGACTGCTGCCGGCACGGAATTTGATTTGATCTCTCCTTTCGGGAAGTATAAAGTTTCCTTAAAAATGATAGGCAAGTTCAGCATTTATAATGTCCTTGCCAGTATTGGAGCCGGGATCGCTGCGGGGATACCAATCTCTCAAATCATTAAATCTGCGGAAGAAGTTAAAGGTGTAGCCGGCAGATTTGAGACCGTGGATGCGGGTCAGAACTTTTCTGTGATCGTTGATTATTCTCATACACCCGACAGCCTGAAAAATGCTCTGGAAACGGTAAAGCAATTTGCACGGAAGCGCATCTTTGCCATCGTGGGATGCGGAGGAGACAGAGACAGATCCAAACGGCCGCTTATGGCTGAAATTGCATGCCAGTACAGTACAGACCCAATCTTTACTTCAGATAATCCGAGAAGTGAAGACCCAGTTCAAATCCTGAAGGATATGGAAGAGGGAGTAAAAGAGGAAAGTTACAAAGTTTTCGTCGATCGAAAAGAGGCCATTCACTATGCGGTGAAAAATGCCGATGAAGGAGACGTAATCTTAATAGCAGGAAAGGGTCATGAGACATATCAGATTGTAGGCAGCCATGTTTTTGATTTTGATGACCGTCTTGTGGCAAAAGAGGCAATAGAGGAGCGATAAAATGTATTTGACGTATCAGGATTTAGCGGAATTGTTTCCGGCTGTAAAAGGGATAAAGGATCATAAGCTGGAATTTCATACCGTCGCTTCGTCCTCGACTGACCAACAGCCAAAAGGAATCTATATTCCTTACAGGGAAGCCGGCAATCTGAAGGAAGCTATTGAAAAAGGGGCTATTGCTGCAATCTGGAATGAGGATACAGAAACGCCGTCATACACCCCAAATCATTTTCCTATTTTTTATACAAACGACTTAACGAAAGGCTTAAAGGATATCATGGAATTATATTTAAATAAATTAAGTAAAGCAGAAGAAAGTGTGAACACAACTAATTTCCTTATTTCGGATGAAGAAAGTCTTAAAGAAAACGAATCAACATATGATATTGCTGTAATGGCTGAAAGATTAGCGGAAGCTGCTGAAATTGGCAAGCAGGAAAGGAGGGGATAAGTATGATGGAGCAAGTTATTTTTTTCACAATATTGGCGGGCTTTTTAATTACGGTATTGCTGTCTCCCATATTCATTCCCTTTCTGAGAAGATTGAAATTTGGCCAAAGCATCCGTGAAGAAGGCCCCAAATCACATCAGAAGAAGACAGGTACTCCGACAATGGGGGGGATTATGATTCTCCTTTCCGTTACGGTGACCACTTTATTTATGACAGGTAAATTTTCAGAACCTACAGTAGAAACATATCTGCTGCTTCTGGTTACCCTGGGTTTTGGACTCCTCGGTTTTCTGGATGATTTTATCAAAGTGGTTTTAAAGCGGAATCTTGGCCTGACTTCAAAACAGAAGCTTCTTGGCCAGATTATTATTTCAGTGATTTTTTACTTTGTTTTCAAGCAGAATGACTTTTCTACAGAAGTACATATTCCGCTGACAGATGTTTCGATTGATTTGGGATGGGGGTATGTTTTATTTATTATATTCTGGCTGGTGGGATTCTCTAATGCTGTCAATCTGACAGATGGACTCGATGGTCTTGTTTCAGGGACTGCTGCAATCGCATTTGGAGCATTTGCAGTATTGGCCTGGAATCAGTCACAATTTGATGTAGCCATTTTTTCAGTGGCTGTAGTGGGAGCGGTATTGGGTTTTCTTGTCTTTAACGCCCATCCTGCAAAGGTGTTTATGGGAGACACCGGTTCATTAGCTCTTGGCGGCGCCATTGCGACTATAGCTATTCTGACAAAACTTGAAATCATCCTGATTATTATCGGCGGTGTTTTTGTTATTGAAACATTATCTGTTATTTTACAGGTGGCCTCTTTTAAAACCACCGGCAGACGGATTTTTCGTATGAGCCCGCTCCATCATCATTATGAATTGGTGGGCTGGTCAGAATGGCGGGTTGTTGTTACGTTCTGGACGGTTGGGTTATTATTTGCAATCTTAGGAATTTATATTGAGGTGTGGGTGTAAGTGAAAGAAGTCAATCGCTATCAACATAAAAAAATATTAGTACTGGGGCTGGCCAAAAGCGGAGTGAGTGCAGCTTCCCTTTTACATAACCTTGGAGCATTTGTGACTGTTAATGATTATAAGCCGCTCTCAGAAAATCCTGAAGCACAGGGACTGCTTGAGCAGGGGATTACGGTTATTTGCGGTGGCCATCCTATTGAACTTCTTGAAGAGGGGTTCGAGCTGATTGTAAAGAATCCTGGTATTCCTTATCATAACCCAATGATAAAAGGAGCCCTCGAAAAGGGCATACCGGTTATTACAGAAGTGGAGCTTGCCTATCAGGTTTCTGAAGCTCCTTTTATTGGGATTACAGGTACAAATGGAAAAACTACAACTACTACACTTGTGTTTGAAATGCTCCAGGCAGGAAGAAAAATGCCGCTGATTGCAGGAAATATTGGTACAGTGGCTTCCGAAGTTGCCCAGGATGCCGGGGAAGAAAACAATATCGTGATTGAGCTTTCATCGTTTCAGCTGATGGGAATTCAGGATTTCAGGCCGAGAATTGCCATTTTAACAAATTTATATGATGCCCATTTGGACTACCATGGCACAAGAGAAGAATACCATGCAGCCAAGGAAAACATTACGATGAATCAGACTGAACAGGACTATTTCATTGTCAATGCTGATCAAGATAAAGTAATGGAAGCGGCTGCCCGGTCAAAGGCTCGCATAATTCCTTTTTCAACCTCCAAAGTGCTGTCTGAAGGTGCATATGTGAAAGATGACTGGATTTATTTTAATGATGAACAAGTGATGAAAAGAAAAGATGTTTCATTGCCAGGGGAGCATAACCTTGAGAATATACTTTCCTCAATGGCAGCTGCAAAGCTGGCCGGTGTAGGCAACGAAGCCATCCGCCAGGTTCTAAGTTCGTTTACGGGAGTCAAACACCGCCTTCAGTATGTTGGAGAATATCAGAACAGGAAATTTTATAATGATTCAAAGGCAACAAACATCCTGGCAACGAAGAATGCAGTCTCAGCATTTGCCCAGCCTGTTATTCTTCTTGCGGGCGGTCTGGACCGCGGCAATGGCTTTGAAGAACTCATTCCATCTCTAAAAAAGGTAAAGGCTCTGGTAACCTTCGGGGAAACAGCTGAAAAGATTGAAAGTGCAGCATTGGAAGCGGGAATAAAAACCATTGAGCGTGTCGATAATGTGGAAAAAGCCGTACCTGCTGCCTTTAAGCTTTCAGAGCCTGGAGATGTCATTCTGCTTTCTCCTGCTTGCGCTAGCTGGGACCAATATAAAACTTTTGAGGTTCGGGGAGACATGTTTATAGATGCGGTGCATAAACTTAGTTAAGGGCTTGTCTGCGGGACCAGGAAACTTTCATCAAAGGAATTCATCTTCCTCGCGTGACATTTAGAGCTTTAAAAAGGAATAAAATCCTGCCGGAGAGATGTAAGCTTTTAACGGCAGAGCAGATTATTCTCTTTAATAGCCCTAAAACTTGCATTCGAGGTGTTTTCGTTGCCGGCAAAAAAAACCACTCCCGATTTTATATTAATGATCGTCACTTTAATGCTGCTTGCTGTTGGGCTGACTATGGTTTACAGTGCAAGTGCAATTTGGGCAGATTATAAATTTGCCGATTCTTTCTTTTTTGCGAAAAGGCAAATGCTTTTTGCTGGAGTTGGAATAATTGCGATGTTTTTTATTATGAATGTGGATTATTGGACCTGGAGAACATGGGCAAAAGTCTTGATCATCATCTGTTTTGTGCTTTTGCTTCTGGTGCTGGTTCCGGGTGTTGGCAATGTGCGAAACGGTTCCAGGAGCTGGATTGGCGTTGGTGCCTTTTCTGTACAGCCTTCGGAGTTTATGAAGCTGGCCATGATTGTGTTTATGGCAAAATTCCTCTCCGAAAAGCAGAAGCTGATCACTTCTTTCCGAAAAGGACTTGTACCATCTCTGGGGCTTGTGTTTTTAGCATTTGGATTAATTATGCTGCAGCCTGATTTAGGGACCGGAACAGTAATGGTGGGTACTTGTGTTGTCATGATCTTCATAGCAGGGGCCAGAATCAGCCACTTTGTCTGGTTCGCCGCTGCAGGGGTGGCCGGATTTGTGGCACTGGTTCTGTCAGCGCCTTACAGGATAAAGCGAATAACATCCTTTCTAGACCCATGGGAGGATCCGCTGGGCAGCGGATTCCAGATTATACAATCCTTATATGCAATAGGTCCAGGAGGGCTGTTTGGCCTTGGTCTGGGACAGAGCAGACAAAAGTTTTTCTATCTTCCTGAACCGCAGACAGACTTTATTTTTGCCATTTTAGCTGAGGAACTTGGATTTATCGGCGGATCTTTTGTCATATTGTTATTTGCGCTTCTTTTATGGCGCGGCATCCGCATCGCTCTTGGCGCCCCTGATTTGTATGGCAGTTTTTTGGCTGTTGGCATTATTGCAATGGTCGCAATTCAGGTAATGATTAACATCGGGGTTGTAACTGGTCTGATGCCTGTTACGGGGATAACACTCCCATTTCTGAGCTATGGGGGATCATCCCTGACACTGATGCTAATGGCTATAGGGGTTCTGCTTAATATCAGCAGATATGCAAGGTACTAGCGCATTTATAACATGCATTTTAGGAAACCCTGTAAAGCAGGGTTTCCTTTTTTGAAAGAAATCATTTATCGGGACGCAGAATTATCAAACTTCTTTGCAATTTTGCACATTATTACATTTCTTTAACATTATGATGTTCGTTCCTATCTATTTGTTTTGAATATAGTAGAATAGGGAAATGAGGGAGTGTTTTCACACCAGCCCACTGCGGCCATCTTAAATCTTCTTGGATGGCATAACAAATGAAAATTTTATAGATTATTACTCTTTTATGAGGTGAAAGAATGAAAATTGCTGTTAGCGGCGGAGGAACTGGCGGTCATATATACCCCGCACTTGCGCTCATAAGACAAATTCAGAAAGAACATAAGAATGCTGAATTTTTATATATTGGGACTGAAAAGGGGCTTGAAAACACGATTGTGAATCGGGAAAATATCCCTTTTAAATCAATACATATAACCGGTTTTAAAAGAAAAATCTCCGTGGATAATGTAAAAACTGTATTAAGGTTCCTGAAAGGTGTTCGCGACAGTAAAAAGATGCTCAAGGAATTTAAGGCGGATGTTGTCATCGGTACAGGAGGATATGTATGCGGTCCTGTTGTTTATGCTGCATCAAAGCTGGGCATTCCAACTGTTATTCATGAGCAAAACAGCGTTCCCGGATTAACCAATAAATTTTTAAGCAGATATGTAGATAAAATCGCTGTTTGCTTTGAAGAAGCTAAGGCTTTCTTTCCGGAAACTAAAACCGTCCTGACAGGGAACCCGCGTGCCTCAGAGGTGCTTGGACAGGATGGAATCAAAGGAAGGCTGTCAGCTGGATTAAAGACAGGCGTTCCGGCTGTGTTGATATTTGGCGGCAGCAGAGGAGCAAGGCCAATAAATGATGCAGTGTTAAAAACACTGGCAGAGCTGGGTGAAAAGCCATATCAGGTTCTTTATATTACAGGGGATGTTCATTATGATGATGTGCAAAAAGAAGTAGAACTTGTGGGAAGCCCTGAAAATGTAATAATCAAACCGTTTATTCACAATATGCCTGAAGTGCTGGCCGGAGCAAGCCTTGTTGTATCACGTGCTGGGGCCACTACTTTAGCAGAGATAACTTCTTTAGGCATTCCAAGCATTTTAATCCCAAGTCCGTATGTCACAAATAACCACCAGGAGAAAAATGCAAGAGCGCTTAGTGACCATGGTGCTGCAGAGCTATTGCTTGAGAAAGAATTAACAGGTAAAAAGCTTATAGATAGCATTGATCGGATTATCCTCGATAAGGATAAAATGGATAGCATGAAGGAAGCTTCAAAAAAGCTGGGAATCCGGGATGCATCAAATAGACTATATAAATTAATGGCAGAATTGGTTTCAAAAAGCGGGAAGTAGCCATGACTTCTATATTTGCATAAAATAAATAAATTTAGGCAGAAATCAATAGAAAGGGAGGTAAATATGGACGAATTTATCAGCAAACTTAGAGATTTAAACATTGGAACAATTAAAGAGAATGAACCGATGGCTAATCATACAACAATGAAGATTGGCGGTCCCGCCGATTTGTTTATTGAGCCTTCATCCATAGAAAGCCTGGCAAAAGCGATGGAACTGATCCGTCAATATGAAGTGAACTGGAGAGCAATTGGAAGAGGGTCGAATCTGCTCGTTTCGGATGGCGGAATAGAAGGTGTGGTCATTAAATTGGGCCGCGGCTTGGATCACTTGGATCTTAATGGAACGGAGCTAAGAGCAGGCGGCGGTTATTCACTTGTAGCCCTCTCCACGATAATCAGTAAAAAAGGGCTGTCAGGACTCGAGTTTGCCAGTGGTATACCCGGATCAGTAGGCGGAGCAGTTTATATGAACGCTGGAGCTCACGGATCGGATATTTCGCAAATCCTGACCAGAGCTCATGTTCTTTTTGAGGATGGAAAGATGGGCTGGCTCACAAACGATGAGATGGAGTTTTCATATAGAACCTCTGTTCTCCAAAAGAAACGGCCAGGGATTGTTCTTGAAGCCGTTTTTCAACTTGCCGAGGGAGACAGGGAAAAGATATCCTCTGCAATGCAAAAGAATAAGGATTACAGGAAGGAAACTCAGCCTTGGAACTTCCCATGTGCAGGAAGTATTTTCCGAAACCCGCTTCCTGAATATGCCGGTAATCTCATAGAAAAAGCCGGCTTGAAAGGCCACTCCATTGGAGGTGCTCAAATTTCCAATATGCATGGGAACTTCATCGTGAATGCAGGAGATGCAAAAGCGGAAGATGTCCTTGCACTTATTCAGCATATTAAGGATACAATTTTTGATAAGTACGGGGTAAAGATGGAGACAGAAGTGGAAATAATCGGTCGAAAGTAACGGGAAATAATACCTCGCAGATACCATTTATTGTGATATAATGATTAATTAGATAACAGTAAATGCAGTGTAAACGGCATGTTTCGCATGCCGTTCTCTTCCCTAATTTATTAATTGCATAAATTGTGCTGGACAAGCCACTTGATTGTTTAAATTTATTGTCCTTGCGCTTTTCTTGATGGGGTGATAAATGTGGAGAAAAGTAAGGTTGTCTCGCTTGAGGATCGAATCCCGAAGCTTAAACAGCAAAGAAAAAAGAAAGCAAATAGAAGACTGATCTTTTTGCTGCTGCTTTTTTTCTCACTGATTGTTTTAGTTATCTACTTTCAATCGCCCTTAAGCCATATTAAACAAATTAAAGTCACCGGCAATTCAATTTATGATAAAGAAGAAATTATTCAAATCAGCGGTGTTACTGAAAAAACAAATATTTGGAAGGTTGACGAAGAGGGAATGAAGGGTAAGCTTAAAGAGCTGCCTGAAATAAAATCTTCAACTGTTAAGGTTCAGCTGCCAAGCACAATCATAATCAAGGTTGATGAACTAAAGCGCATTGCCTACATAGCGAAAGAGAAGCACTACCTTCCTGTTATGGAGAATGGGAGCATATTAAAGGATGTAAAGGCAGCAGAGATCCCTGTTAACGCACCAATCCTAAATGGCTTTTCTGAGGGAGCCATTCTTGATATGATGATCGGAGAACTTGAAACACTGCCTGAAGAGGTATTAAATTCCATTTCCGAAGTCCATCACACTCCCAAAAAAACAGATTCCAATCATATTACTTTGTATATGAATGATGGTTTTGAAGTCAGTGCTACATTAAGAAGCTTTTCAGAAAAAATGGCACACTACCCTTCTATCATAAGCCAGCTGGATCCCGAGAAAAAGGGAATTATTGACTTGGAAGTAGGCTCTTATTTCAAAGCTTATGAAAAAGAGGGAGCTGAAGAGGTTGAAGAAGAAAATGAAGGTGAAGGGTAATCATGTAATATTCTCCCTGGTCTTTCTCGTGCTGGGTTACATGATGGCTTTTTCCTATCACCTTACACAGGGAGAAGAAGAAAAGCCGGCATTGAGCGGGAAACAGTGGGAAAGAGACCTAGAGCTCCGCAATCAGCTTGTTGAGCTTGAGGAAAAAAACAGAGCTCTTCAAAAAGAATTAAATCAAAAGCAGGAAAACGTTCTTGATATTGAAAAGGAGCTTTCACAGGAAGCCCAGGTTTATTTTAATCTTGCAGAGGATGCTGAGAAGTACAGGATGCATCTTGGAAAAGTTAAAGTTAAGGGACCAGGTGTGGAAGTTACTCTTGCAGATGGCGATTACAATCCGGATGAAGATAACATTAATAATTATATTGTACATGAACACCATGTCTTTAAAGTGATTAATGAGCTATATATATCCGGTGCTTCTGCAGTTGCCATAAACGGGCAGAGGCTGTCCCACAGTTCATATATTGTATGCAATGGACCTGTGATAGAAGTAGACGGGTACCAGCATCCTGCACCTTTTGTCATCACTGCCATTGGTGACGCCGAAGTGCTTTCGTCAGCTCTCAATCTGACAGGCGGCGTGAAAGATTCATTGGTAGATGAAAATATCCAATTCACTTTAGAGAAAAAGGGCGAAATTATCATTGAACCATTACTGGGTTCGTAAAGCCAAACCAGCTTTTGTATTAAATTTGTCCACAGAATAATTTATTCGGGAAAGCAAGGTGGAATTTAAGTGGACAGCAAAAAGAAGCTCAGCTTTACCTTTATAACAGCTGTAATTGGCTTTATGATTGCCATACAGTTTCAAACAGTTAAGGAACCTGCTGTCCGGGATACAAGAGATACCTGGGAGCTTAGAGCTGACATCCTTAAAGAAAAGGAACTGCAATTAAAACTTTTGCGTGAAATCAGTTCAAATGAAGAAAAAATTGCCCAATATGAAACAAAGCGCAAACAAAGCAAAGAACAAGTGCTCCGTGAGACGCTGGAGGAATTAAAAATGGAAGCCGGATTAAGTGAAGTGACGGGACCAGGCATAATCTTAACCATTGAACCAGTACATGAGGAGCTGCTCCTCGGAAAGCAGGCTGAGTCAGTTTCCCCTGATTTGCTTAAGCGACTGGTCAACGAGTTAAATATGTATGATGCCATGCACATTTCCATTGGAGGCAGAAGGATCATCAACACTACTGTCATTAGGGATATTAACAGGGAGACCATGATTGACGGCTACGCCTTAAAATCCCTGCCTATTGAAGTGAAAGTAATCACTGAGAATTTTCAATCTGCCGAGAAGCTTTTTAACCGCATGCAGGTATCAAAATCTGCTGAAGAATTCTTTATTGACAATCTTCGGATAACGGTAGAAAAGGCTGTGGAGCCTATCACGGTTCCTGCATATGACGAGGCATTGAGAATCAGATATATGGAGCCTGTGAAACCTGATGAAGGAGGCAAATCATAATGTGGCTTCCTGTTTTAGGATTAATCATAGGTGTGATACTTGGACTTATGACAGACATAAAAGTGCCGGATGAATACTCGAATTATTTGTCCATTGCTGTTCTTGCTGCATTGGATACTCTATTCGGCGGGATTCGGGCACAGCTTCAAAACATCTATGATGAAAAAGTTTTCGTTTCCGGCTTCTTTTTTAACATCCTGCTGGCAGCAAGTTTAGCTTTTCTGGGTGTGCATCTTGGTGTAGACTTGTATTTAGCAGCAGTATTTGCTTTTGGGGTCCGGCTATTTCAGAATATAGCGGTCATCAGAAGAATTTTAATCGCAAAATGGTCTCAAAACAGAGAAAAAATAGAAAAAAATGATATTTAAAAAAGGGAAAATATTAGTTTTGACGAATAATTTTATAGATAAACTAACTTATTAAAATTAACAACAGCAAAATTAATTGTTGTTCAATAATCGGAATAGCAAAAAAAAAAAAGGAGGTGCCAGAGAATGAACAGCAATGAAATATATGTTAGTCTTGACATCGGTACATCCAGTGTAAAAGTAATCATTGGGGAAATGGTCAATGACTCTTTAAATATTATTGGTGTTGGCAATGTACATTCAGAGGGGTTACGCAAGGGCTCAATTGTAGATATAGACGAAACCGTTCATTCTATTAAAAAGGCAATCGAACAGGCTGAGAGAATGATAGGAATGGAAATAAAAAATGTGATTGTGGGAATAACTGGCAATCATGTTATGCTTCAGCCATCCCATGGCGTTGTCGCAGTCTCGAGTGAAAATAGGGAAATTACAGATGAAGATGTTGCTAGAGTTATAGATGCGGCACAAGTTGTATCAATTCCGCCGGAAAGGGATATCATTGATGTTATTCCAAAACAGTTTATTGTCGACGGCTTAGACGAGATCAGTGATCCCCGTGGAATGATTGGTGTGCGTCTGGAAATGGAAGGCACGATTATTACTGGATCAAAAACAATTTTACATAACACACTGCGCTGTGTGGAACGCGCCGGACTCGAAATCATGGATATTACACTTCAGCCTCTGGCGGCAGGTGCATTCGCATTATCCAAGGATGAAAAAAATCTTGGCGTGGCACTTGTTGATATTGGCGGCGGCTCCACAACCATTGCTTTATTCGAAAATGGTTTTTTAAAGGCAACAAGTGTGCTTCCTGTAGGAGGAGACCACATTACAAAAGACTTGTCAATCGGACTCCGTACTTCTACAGAAGATGCAGAAAAAATTAAAACAAAGTATGGCTACGCATTCTATGACCATGCATCTGAAGATGAAGTGTTCAGTGTGCCCATCATCGGAAGTGATCAGCATCAGCAATTTAATCAGCTGGAAATCTCAGATATCATAGAAGCTCGAATGGAAGAAATTTTTGATCTTATCCAGCACGAAGTGAAGCGTCTGGGTGCAAAAGATCTTCCTGGCGGCTATGTTTTATCTGGTGGCGTAGCGAACACTCAGGGAATCCTTGAACTTGCCCAGGATGTTTTCCAAAACAGAGTACGCATCGCAATTCCAGATTATATTGGAGTAAGGGAACCTCAGTACACAACTGCTGTTGGATTGATTAAGTTCGCATATAAGAATGCTAAAATACAGGGCAGAAAAATGGAACAGCCAGTGACTGTCCCTGAAACAAAAGAAAACAGAGTACAAAAACCGCAATCGCAGCCGCAACCGCAACCAAAAACAAAGCCGGAAAAACAGCCGGAAGAAAAGATCACATCAAGAGTTAAAAAGTTCCTCGGATACTTTTTCGAATAACTTGATTTGATTCGCAAGGGTTAGGGAAACGGAATTGATAGCCATACGGCGGAAGAAAAAAGCACTGTTACCCCCATTCGGGAAGTGCGTTAAAGCGAATCAAAAAAGGTGTTCTTAGGAATGTCGACGAATTAGGAGGATTAGTCATGTTGGAATTTGATACAAATTTGGATTCATTAGCAACGATAAAAGTCATCGGCGTTGGAGGCGGCGGTAACAATGCAGTAAACAGAATGATTGAGCACGGTGTTCAGGGTGTTGAGTTTATTGCAGTGAACACGGATGCACAGGCGCTGAATTTATCAAAAGCAGAAGTGAAAATGCAAATCGGAGGCAAGCTAACAAGGGGGCTTGGGGCTGGTGCCAACCCTGAGGTAGGAAAAAAAGCAGCAGAAGAAAGTAAAGAGCAGGTAGAAGAAGCACTTAAAGGTGCGGATATGGTATTCGTTACTGCAGGAATGGGAGGAGGAACTGGAACGGGAGCGGCTCCGGTTATTGCCCAGATTGCACGCGATTTAGGAGCTCTTACAGTCGGTGTTGTTACGCGCCCATTCACGTTTGAGGGCCGAAAGCGCTCCACTCAGGCAGCCGGCGGAATTGCTGCTATGAAGGAAGCGGTTGATACATTAATCGTTATTCCAAATGACAGGCTATTAGAAATCGTTGATAAAAGCACTCCAATGCTTGAAGCATTCCGCGAAGCGGATAATGTTCTTCGCCAGGGTGTTCAGGGTATTTCCGATTTAATCGCTGTCCCAGGTTTAATTAACCTTGACTTTGCAGATGTGAAGACAATCATGTCCAATAAAGGTTCAGCACTAATGGGAATTGGTGTGGCTGCAGGAGAAAACCGCGCAGCAGAAGCAGCGAAAAAGGCTATTTCATCTCCTTTACTTGAGACATCCATTGATGGTGCACAAGGTGTCTTAATGAACATTACGGGAGGGTCGAACCTAAGCCTGTATGAAGTACAAGAAGCTGCTGATATTGTTGCTTCAGCATCAGATCAGGACGTAAATATGATCTTTGGTTCCGTTATAAATGAAAATCTTAAAGATGAGATCGTTGTGACGGTCATTGCAACGGGTTTTAATGAAGAAGTGATCCAGCCAAAGCCTATGAGGCCAACATTTGGACAGCCTAAATCTGCTCCAAGCATGGGCACGGGTGCCAAGCGTGAGCCGAAGAGAGAGGAAGCTCCACAGGAAACTGTAAGAAGCAGCCAATCTCATCAGCCGGATGAAACGCTGGATATCCCAACGTTCCTGCGCAATCGTAATCGCAGAAGATAATATATATGTAAAAAGCACCTGGAATCAGCTTGATTCCAGGTGCTTTTATTATTATCATTTAAGTTTTTAAATATAAAAGCATGACCCAAAATATGAGCCATGCTTAATTTGTTTATACTGATTGAGTTTCCTTTAATTGCATTGCTGGCCCGAAGAATTCATAGCGAATGTTTTCCTTTTTGAAGCCTGCATCAAGCAACACTTCATACATAGCCTGCATAAAAGGAACTGGTCCACACATATAAATCATGCTGTCTTTATTTGGCACGATTGTTTTTAGCCACTCAGAGGTAATATAGCCTTCTTTGCTGTAAACTTTGTCAGCTTTATCTTTATCTGTTGGTTTTTCAAAGCAGAAATATGGTTTAACTAATGGGTTATTCTTTGCAATCTCCTGAACCTCGTTGGCAAATGCCTGTACATTTCCATTGAGTGCAGCATGAACAAAAATAGTTTCATGATTTACTCCAGTGGCATCAAGATGACGCAGCATACTGTGCATTGGTGTAATGCCTACCCCGCCGCTAAGAAGAACCACAGGCTTATCTGCATTCTCAAGAACGAAATCGCCTGCTGGGGCACTGATTTCTATAAGGTCGCCTTCGTTAATATTGTTGTGCAGATAGCTGGAAACCTTTCCGTCCGGCTTCTCAGAGTTGCCCTCTTCTTTCTTTACAGAAATTCGATAATATGATTTTTCCGGGGAATCGGACAGGCTATATTGGCGAATATGAGTGTATTCTTCTCCGGGAATCGATAATTTCACACTAATATATTGACCCGGAAGGAAGCTGGAAATTTTTCCTCCATCACACGGTGTGAAGTAGAATGATGTAATCACATTACTTTCTTTTACCTTTTTGGCTACAGTGAAAGCTCTGAAGTCATTCCAGCCTCCTGGCTTATGTGCTGCATCCTCGTACAGACTCTTTTCTAATCCGATAAATGCATCAGCTATCACACCATATGCTTTAACCCATGCTTCAATAATTTCTTCAGTAGCAGCCTCCTGCAATACTTCCTTGATGGCAAGAATTAAATGTTCTCCTACAATAGGATAATGTTCAGGTTTGATTCCTAATGATCTGTGTTTATGTGCGATTTGAGTGACAACCGGAATAATAGCTTCTAGATTATCAATATATTTTGCTGCAGCATATACAGAGTTTGCAAGTGCTTTTTGCTGACGCCCCTGCTTTTGATTAGCATGATTGAAAATGTTCAGCAGTTCTGGGTGATTTGTAAACATGAGTTTATAGAATGCTTTTGTAATAGCTTCACCATGTTTTTCAAGTACAGGTACAGTGCTTTTAATAATTTCAATTGTCTTTGTGTCTAGCATATCAGCAAAACTCCTTTTTCTTATTTTCACTGTCATTATAGTTGATAATGAAAATAAAAAATGTGATATAAATCACACCCATTGAAAATAGGAAGGAAAATCAATAGAAAAATAATGACAAATTCCGTTGGGAATAGGGAAAATTTCTATCTTTTTGCATACAGAAAGCGACACACTTCCATTACTTAAATGCGCTATACTTTTTTCTAACAGAATCATCGCACTTTACCTATATGAGAGAATAGTTACCTCACGTCAATCTATCAGATTCTGATTTAATAAGGGAGGAAGATAATTGACGATCTATTTGGATGTTATCTGGGCATTAAATTTAATGTTTGACAGCCTTCTCCTTTATTTAACAGCCATAATTCTAAAAAGAGAAATCAGACTTTGGAGAATACTTGCGGGCGGCTTCATAGGTTCGATCATCATTTTATTAGTATTTACACCATTTAATGAATATTCAGGGCATCCCTTCACTAAGCTATTATTCTCGATTGCAATGGTAATAGCTGTTTTCGGCTTTAAGCGATTGCGTTATTTTGTAAAAGGTCTTATGACTTTTTATTTTGCTACTTTTTTAGTTGGAGGCGCCTTAATAGGCATTCATTATTTTATCAATTTTGATTTTAAGCTTTCTTCATCTGTCATGCTGGCAAGTGTTAAAGGTTTTGGTGATCCAATCAGCTGGCTGTTCGTCCTTCTTGGATTTCCCCTAGCCTGGCACTTTTCTAAGAAAAATGTTGAAGGTATTGAGATGACAAAAATTCAATATGACTCATTAATTCTCGTGCGGGTGGTAATCAATGAAACAGAATATTGCTTCAAAGGACTGATTGACAGCGGCAACCAGTTATACGACCCCATTTCGAAAATGCCTGTTATGTTCATATCGATTAAAGACAGGCTAGATGAGTTTCCTTCTGAAATTTGTAAAATGGCAGGTAACCCGGAGGATATTATCATGGGGAGCGAGTCAATTGGAGAGGATTGGGAGCATAAAATGAGGGTCATCCCATGTAAGGTTGTTGGACAAGAGCATCAATTAATCATAGGGTTTAAGCCTGACCGGATTCTCCTTGAGAAAGAGAATGAAATTATTGAGGCGGAACGCGGGTTAATATCATTTTCGATGCAGCAGCTTTCAGCTGACGATGCGTTTCAGTGCATCGTACACCCCAAAATGCTTACAGGTAAAAGTACATTGAAGCCGGATGCAAAAGTAAGTTAATATACTATACTCTGCACGAACTTAATTTAGAAGGAGGACAATTCATGAAAAAGTTAAAACTTCGCTTATCCTACTATTGGTATAAATTGTTGATTAAGCTGGGGATTAAAACAGATGAAGTATATTATATAGGCGGAAGCGAAGCACTACCTCCTCCACTCAGTAAGGAAGAAGAAGAAATGCTCCTGATCAAGCTTCCAAAAGGAGATAAAGCGGCAAGATCCATTTTAATCGAAAGAAATCTGCGTCTTGTTGTGTATATTGCGAGAAAGTTTGAAAATACAGGCATAAATATAGAGGACTTAATCAGCATTGGAACGATTGGGCTTATTAAAGCAGTAAATACTTTTAATCCCGAGAAAAAAATCAAGCTGGCTACATATGCATCCCGCTGTATTGAGAATGAAATTCTAATGTATTTAAGAAGGAATAATAAAATACGTTCTGAAGTTTCCTTTGATGAACCACTAAATATTGATTGGGATGGCAATGAGCTCCTTCTTTCAGATGTACTCGGCACTGAAGATGACATTATTACCAAGGATCTTGAAGCAAATGTTGATAAGAAGCTCCTTTTAAAAGCATTACATCAGCTTTCAGATCGTGAAAAACAGATAATGGAGCTCAGATTCGGACTCGGATCTGGTGAAGAAAAAACTCAAAAGGACGTGGCAGATATGCTGGGGATTTCCCAGTCTTATATTTCCCGTCTGGAAAAAAGAATAATAAAAAGACTAAAAAAAGAATTTAACAAGATGGTTTAGAAGTTTAATCCAGGAATATTTTTTACAAAATTTTGCAAGGCGAAACCTAGTATTTATGATGCTTTGACCGTTTTCCCATCCGGCAGGCTGATTAGAAGGTGCATATTTTTCCTTCCCGAGGAGATACTGTTTTTTGTACAGCAGCTCCTGTGAGGAGGGAAATGGATTGACTCGAAATAAAGTAGAAATTTGCGGTGTTGATACTTCAAAGCTTCCAGTTTTAAAAAACGAAGAAATGAGAGAGCTCTTCAAGCAAATGCATAAGGGGGATATAACCGCACGGGAAAAACTCGTCAACGGCAATTTGCGCCTCGTATTGAGTGTGATTCAGCGTTTTAATAACAGAGGCGAATTTGTTGATGACCTTTTCCAGGTCGGCTGTATCGGTCTGATGAAATCTATTGATAATTTTGATCTAAGTCAAAACGTTAAGTTTTCCACCTATGCCGTTCCGATGATTATTGGGGAAATACGCAGGTATCTGCGTGATAATAATCCGATCCGTGTCTCTCGTTCTTTAAGGGATATCGCTTATAAAGCTTTGCAAGTAAGAGAACGCCTGATGAGTAAAACATCCAAAGAGCCAACAGCAGAGGAAATAGCTAAAGAGCTGGATGTGCCTCATGAAGAAATTGTTTTTGCACTGGATGCCATCCAGGATCCTGTTTCATTATTTGAGCCGATTTATAATGATGGCGGAGATCCGATTTATGTGATGGATCAGCTTAGCGATGAACGGAACAAAGATATTCAATGGATTGAAGAAATAGCGCTCAAAGAGGGAATGAGGAGACTGAATGAACGGGAAAAACTGATTCTCAGAAAACGCTTCTTCCAGGGCAAAACCCAAATGGAAGTGGCGGAGGAAATCGGTATTTCCCAGGCACAAGTTTCAAGGCTCGAAAAAGCGGCTATCAAACAAATGAATAAAAATATTCAAAGCTAGCAGCCAATTTGGCTGCTTTTTATATTTACCAAACATTTTTCTTATAGAGTCAAACATATATTGAATAAGAAAATAAATTGGGAGTGAAGTGTCGATGGTGAAAATATCTGAATTCCAAATGAAGGATGTTGTAAATGTAGCTGACGGCAGAAAGCTTGGAAATATTGGGGATATAGATATTAATATAAATACAGGGAAAATTGAATCTGTAATTATCGGAGGAGCGGGGAAAATGTTAGGTTTCTTTGGCAGAGACGCAGAAATTGTCATTCCATGGAGAAATATTTTAAAAATTGGTGAAGATGTCATACTTGTCCGTTATCAAGATGGGATTGAGCCAAAATATATAGAAGGTGAAGCATAAGAGTTGTAAATGGTGTCATCACTGCCTTCCTTGTGGTAAACTATAGAAAAATAAAATGGGGTTAATCGTATGGAACCATTTTCTTTAAAAACGGAAGAGTATTTTGTCATAAAAGAGTGGGCGGATCGTTTTCCAAATATAATGGCTGGTTTTACAACTAAAAATGGCGGTTTTGGCCGTAACGCATATGAAACGCTTAATGTTGGATTGCATGTGAATGACAGCTATGAAGCAGTCAGTCAAAATCGGCAGCATGTGGCTGACTTGCTTGGATTTTCTCTTGGAGATTGGGTTGGCGCTGAACAAACTCACGGAGTGAATATACAGAAAGTTACCCGGAGTGATAGTGGAAAAGGTGCTCTTGTTTACAAGGATTCCTTAGCGGATACTGACGGCTTTTTCACTTATTCTAAAGGCGTCATGCTGACCCTGTGTTATGCAGATTGTGTACCCCTTTATTTCCTGCATGAAAAGACAGGAGCCATAGGAATTGCCCATGCAGGCTGGAAAGGGACTGTTGGGGGAATTGGAAGGAATATGGCTGAACTATTTGCAGGTGAAGGAATAAACTTAAATGAGATCCAGGCTGTGATTGGGCCTTCCATTTGTGCAAATTGTTATATTGTTGATAATCATGTTATTTCGAAAGTGCAAAAAATACTAGAAGATGTCGATACAAAGCCATATAATCAAATTAGTGACAATCAATTCCAGCTTGATCTTAAAGAATTAAATAGGAAAATTCTTGTTAACGCAGGGATACCAAATGAAAATATCATGAATACTGATTTTTGCACTAGCTGTCATACTGACTATTTTTTCTCCCACCGAAGAGATAAGGGAAATACCGGCAGGATGATGAGCTTTATTGGCTGGAAGGAGGAAGCAGGAACTTAAATGAGAGTAGAAGAAAATTTAAAGGAAATAGAGACAGCCATCAGCGAAGCATGTATAAAGGCTAACCGTAAGCCCGAAGAAATTACCGTAATTGCGGTAACTAAGTATGTTTCGGCTGAAAGGGCACAGGAAGCGCTTGAAGCAGGTATTCATCACCTAGGCGAGAACAGGGATGATGGCCTTCTTGCAAAATGGGAAGTGTTAAAAGACCGGCCGTCCTGGCATTTTATCGGAACACTGCAAACGCGCAAAGTGAAAAATATTATTGATAAAGTTGACTATATACATTCACTGGACAGGCTATCCCTCGCCAAAGAAATTGACAAGCGGGCGAATCGAAAGATAAATTGCTTTGTTCAGGTTAATGTATCAGGAGAAACCTCCAAACAGGGGATAAACCCTGATGAGGCAGCTGACTTTATTTCAAGTCTGGCCGATTATAAAAATCTCAATATCATTGGTCTAATGACGATGGCACCACTTACAGAAGACAAGGATATTCTTCGTGCCTGTTTCCGCAGGCTTAAGGACCTTCAAAATAAGGTAAAAGAGCTAGGTTTAGATTTTGCTCCCTGTACCGAGCTTTCAATGGGCATGTCCAATGATTTTACTCTGGCAATTGAAGAAGGAGCCACCATGGTTAGGATTGGGACAGCTTTAGTAGGCCAAGAGGGTCAGGAGGTTTAATAAAATGAGTATAAAATCAAAATTTAAAACATTTTTCTTCCTGGATGATGAATATGACTATAAGGAAGAGGAAAACATCGAAGAAGAAAGAGAGCCGGTGAAGCAGGTGCAGAAACAGCAGCAGCCAGTTCAAAAACAAAACATTGTCAGTCTGCAAAGTGTGCAGAAGTCTTCTAAAGTAGTTCTTGTTGAACCGCGGGTATATGCAGAAGCACAGGATATTGCGGATCAGCTGAAAAACAGAAGAGCTGTTGTAGTCAATCTGCAGAGGATAGAAAAAGATCAGGCAAAGCGCATTGTCGACTTCCTAAGCGGAACAGTTTATGCCATTGGAGGAGATATTCAAAAGATTGGAACTGATATTTTTCTATGTACACCTGACAATGTTGAAGTATCAGGAAACATTTCTCAGCTGATGAAAGAACAAGAATTAGAAAATACGAGGTGGTAGCACTTAATGGAATTAGTATTTGGAATATTATCATCGGCAATTTATTATTACTCATGGGCACTAATTATTTATATTCTGCTGTCCTGGTTTCCTAATGCCAGGGAATCAGCCTTTGGCCAATTTCTGGCAAGAATTTGTGAACCGTATCTTGAGCCGTTCCGCAAAATTATTCCTCCGCTTGGGATGATTGATATTTCTCCAATTGTGGCTATCTTAGTTTTGCGATTTGCCACAGGAGGTTTGCACCAGCTTCTATATTGGATTTCATAAGACTAACAAACAGGGCTATATTGATGGCCCTTTTTTATTTGTTTAAAAGGAGGTTCACCAGATATGAATATATATCAGCATTTTCGGCCGGAGGAAAGAGAATTTATTGACCAGGTTCTTAACTGGAAAAACATTGTAGAAAATACATACGCACCAAAGCTTACTGATTTTCTTGATCCAAGAGAGCAGCAAATTCTAAAAAGCGTTATAGGACAGGATTCGGGAATCTTATTTGCTTTATTTGGCGGGACGCCAAGTGCTGAGAGAAAAAGGGCACTGATATTTCCTGATTATTATGAAAGCAATGATGGTGATTTCCATATTCAGCTTTTTGAATTGGAATACCCCAAAAAGTTTGTTACCATAGAACACCCTCAAGTCCTCGGCAGTCTGATGTCAATGGGCCTAAAAAGAGGAAAATTTGGTGATATCCTATTTGAAGGTGACAGAATTCAATTCTTTGCTGCACAAGAAATTGAGGAATATATTAGCCTGCAGCTGCAGTCAATTGGCAGAGCGTCAGTAACATTAAAAAAACAGCCCTTTTCTCAGGCGATCCAATCGGCAGAAGTGTGGAAAGAAAGCTCCGTTACCACTTCATCCCTTAGATTGGACACCGTAATGTCAGCTATCTACAACATCTCGAGACAAAAATCCCAGTTATATATCCAACAGGGGATTGTCAAAGTCAATTGGATGCAAATAGAAAATCCTTCATTTGAATGCCAGCAAAGCGATATCATCTCAGTCAGGGGGCAGGGCCGCTCCAAAATCATAGAAATAGACGGGAAAACAAAAAAGGACAAATGGAGGATAGTTGCCGGGAGACAGAGATAGCTAAATGGCTGATTAATTTCCTCCAGCATGATTATGTATGGGTGATCCGTAAGATGTTTAATCAAACTGTGATAATGTACTGATTAGAGTGGAGGGTGTAATACCCTAAAAATGCTTTTACATTTCTTCCCGATGAGTGCCTGAAGAGAAAATCAGCACCTCCAAACAGATATAATTTTTTATTATCTTGAAGGATTTTGAAACAACCTGTCGAATAAATAATCAAAAGACAGCCGAGTCTGCTATAATTAAATAGAACCAGCAGGCTCAAACCAATTTACATAAGATCAACAGACCTGGGAGGTGGCACTTATGCCATTAACACCGTTAGATATTCATAACAAGGAATTCAGCAAAGGGTTCCGCGGTTATGATGAAGATGAAGTGAACGAATTCCTCGACCAAATCATAAAGGACTACGAAATCCTGATCAGGGAAAAAAAAGAGCTGGAAGAAAAGCTAAATGAAACAAATGACCGCATTGGCCACTTTACCACAATAGAAGAAACACTGAATAAATCTATTGTGGTTGCACAGGAAGCAGCAGAAGAAGTGAAACGCAATGCTCACAAAGAAGCAAAGCTAATTATCAAGGAAGCAGAAAAAAATGCTGACAGGATTGTAAACGAGTCCTTATCCAAAGCAAGAAAAATTGCGCTGGATATTGAAGATTTAAAGAAACAGTCCAAAGTATTCCGAACACGCTTCAAAATGCTTGTTGAAGCACAGCTTGATATGCTGAATAACGATGATTGGGATCATTTGATGGAATATAAGCTGGATTCCACTGAACTAAAATCATTAAGAGAAGAAGAAGAATCACTGGCTTGACGAAATCGGGAAATATCGCATATAATTTTAAAACAAAGTAAATACAATGTTTATCAACAATGAGAGGGACAGTACAGTCTTTTCAATAGCTTATATACAGAGTGGATACTCACTCTGTAAGCGAGCCGGGGATGGTGGAAGCCCGGGAATAAGCAAAAGCTGGAAAATCACCCTTGAGTTCCTTGCCGAACTTTCATCAATCAGTAGGCCAAGGCGAATCATTCACGTTAAGAATGCTTTGAGCGGATGAAATTTCATTTTATTTCATCTACAAGGGTGGTACCGCGGGAGAATAGAACCTTCTCGTCCCTTTTCGGGATGAGAGGGTTTTTTGTATTTTCCTGAGGTTTTTCTAAGCCCTCATTGGCTATCATGGTATTTAATGAGATACAAACAGGAGGAAAAGGAATGGATTACAAAGATAGTTTATTAATGCCAAAGACAGAATTCCCAATGCGCGGCAATCTTCCAAAGCGCGAACCAGAAATTCAGGCAAAATGGGAAGAGATGAATATTTATGAAAAAGTCCAGGAACGGACAAAAGGGCGTCCGATGTTTGTACTGCATGATGGTCCTCCATATGCAAATGGCGACATTCACATCGGCCATGCGCTGAACAAGATTTTAAAGGATTTTATCGTACGGTCCAAGTCGATGACTGGCTATAATGCTCCTTATGTTCCCGGCTGGGATACACATGGTCTGCCAATTGAGCAGGCGCTGACAAACAAGGGTGTAAAGCGTAAAGAAATGAGTGTTGCAGAGTTCCGCGAACTATGTGAAGAATACGCATATGGGCAGATCGACAGCCAGCGCGAACAATTTAAGCGCTTAGGTGTACGCGGTGATTGGGAGAACCCATACATCACACTTAAGCCGGAGTATGAAGCCCAGCAAATAAAAGTCTTTGGGGAGATGGCGAAAAAAGGCTATATTTATAAAGGCAAAAAGCCTGTTTATTGGTCTCCATCATCTGAATCTGCTTTGGCAGAGGCAGAAATTGAATATAAAGATAAACGTTCGCCATCCATTTATGTAGCTTTTAAAGTAAAAGATGGCAAAGAAGTATTGGATCAAGATACTCATATCGTCATTTGGACTACAACTCCATGGACCATTCCGGCAAACCTTGGAATTTCAGTTCATCCGGATCTCTCCTATACCGTAGTGGAAGTAAACGGCAAAAAGTTTATGGTAGCAGAAGATTTATTGACTGCTGTGGCTAAAGAGTTCGAATGGGAAGGTTATCAAGTTGTTCAAACGGTAAAAGGAACTGACCTTGAGTATATTACTGCCGAACATCCGATTTATGGCCGTGATTCACTTGTCATGCTAGGTGAACATGTAACAACCGATGCCGGTACTGGATGTGTTCATACTGCTCCTGGCCATGGGGAAGATGATTTCCAGGTCGGCATGAAGTACGGGCTTGATGTATTATGCCCGGTAGATGATAAAGGAAACATGACAAATGAAGCTCCAGGTTTTGAAGGATTATTCTATGATGCAGCCAATAAACCGGTTACTGAGAAACTCGAGGAAGCGGGCGCTTTATTAAAACTGTCATTCATTACTCACTCTTATCCACATGACTGGAGAACGAAAAAGCCTGTTATTTTCCGTGCTACTGCCCAATGGTTTGCATCCATTAAAGATTTCCGCAATGAACTTATGGAAGCTGTTAAGGAAACAAATTGGTATCCGGCATGGGGAGAGACCAGACTATTTAATATGGTCAGGGATCGCGGTGATTGGTGTATCTCCCGCCAGCGTGTATGGGGAGTGCCTATTCCGGTCTTTTATGCGGAAAGTGGCGAAGAAATTATCACAGATGAAACTATTGATCATGTATCGAATCTTTTCCGCGAACATGGTTCAAATATCTGGTTTGAGAGAGAAGCAAAAGAATTGCTGCCTGAAGGGTTTACGCATTCCGGAAGCCCTAATGGCCAGTTTACAAAAGAAACGGATATCATGGATGTTTGGTTTGATTCAGGTTCTTCCCACCAGGCAGTTCTTTTAGAGCGTGACGATTTACAGCGTCCTGCTGATTTATACCTTGAAGGATCTGATCAATACCGAGGCTGGTTTAACTCTTCCCTTTCAACTGCTGTAGCTGTAACGGGGAAAGCGCCTTACAAAGGGGTGCTGAGCCACGGTTTTACTCTTGATGGTGAAGGAAGAAAAATGAGTAAATCCATTGGAAACGTAGTTGTTCCGGCAAAAGTCATGAACCAGCTTGGTGCTGATATTTTGCGCCTATGGGTAGCTTCGGTTGACTATCAGGCTGATGTCCGGGTATCTGACGCTATTCTAAAACAGGTGGCCGAAGTTTATAGAAAGATCCGTAATACTTTCCGCTTCCTGCTTGGAAATCTGAATGATTTCGACCCGGCAACAGATTCGGTTTCATTTGAAAACCTGCGCGAAGTTGACCAGTTTATGCTGGTTAAGCTAAATAAGCTGATCAAGAATGTCCGCGAGTCTTATGACCGCTATGAATTCGCCAGCATCTATCATGCTGTGAATAATTTCTGTACTTTAGATTTGAGTGCATTCTATTTGGATTTTGCGAAAGACGTCCTTTACATTGAAGCGAAAGATAATGCAGAACGCCGTGCAATCCAAACGGTTCTATATGAAAGCCTGATTGCTCTGACAAAATTAGTTGCACCTATCCTTTCACATACATCAGATGAAGTTTGGAACTTTATTCCAAATGTGAAGGAAGAAAGTGTACAATTGACGGATATGCCAGAATATCAAGAGCTTCTTAATGCAAATAAGCTGGAAGAAAAGTGGACTGCATTTATGAAGCTGCGCAATGACGTTCTTAAAGCATTGGAAGAGGCGCGTAATGAAAAGGTGATCGGCAAATCTCTGACTGCAAAAGTAACCCTTTATGTAAATGATCAAACAAAGAGCCTTCTTGATTCAATTCAGGAAAATCTTCAGCAGATCTTTATCGTATCTGGATTCGAAGTAGCAGGCAGCCTTTCCGATGCTCCTGACCATGCTATAAAGTTTGAAAACACCGCAATTGTAGTTTCCAAGGCAGAAGGCGAAACATGCGACCGCTGCTGGACAGTCACTCCGGAAGTTGGCCAGAAGGAAGGTTATGATGCCCTCTGCCCTCGCTGTGCTGATGTTGTAAAAAATAATTATAGCCATTTGGTTTAATTACCTGCAGTCCCTCAAATATTGGGGGACTGTTTTTTTGCCGTTTTCGCAAGGCTTGCTGTTTTTTGTATCAAATTTGCTGAGTTGATTGCAGCGGAAGGAGCAAGATCCTCGAAAATGCCTGCGCATTTTCTTTGTGCGGTGTATATTCAAGGAAGCTAATTCAATGTCCAGCAGGAGCAGCGGGACAGTGCAGAACGCTTGCCATCCCTTTGCTGCAATCACGGACAACATTGCTTAGCGAAAAACAACAATTTATACGAAAAGAGCCTATTATAAATAATTCCACCTTCACTAAATGTTGTGCCGTTTGCTAAAAGTTTATCCGTGTCTGAAATTCGTTCGAAGAAAATAATAAAGTAAACATCACAGAACGGAGGAAAAAGCATGGATGCAAAAGCAGAAGGGCTATATACTGAACTCCGTAATACAAGACAGGAAATATTGGAAAGACTCATGGAAGGCAACAGTTCCGCGCTGATAAAGCCTATTTTATTGGAAGAGCTGCATGATATTGAACAAACACTCAGCAAAATTGAATCGGGAAATTTCGGCAAGTGTGAAATTTCCGGCGAACTGCTGCCCGAAAATTTGCTGGAGATGATTCCTACCTTAAAATCATTGGAGGATTGCAGCAGGCTGGAGAAATTCTATAGAAAATCTATTTTCCACTGAGCTGGGTGTGTGCTGTGTTTTTTATTCAGTTTGTGCTAAAATGCAAAGGTAATGATATGAGATTTGGGGGTTGCCTTTGTGTTTTATTACATAATTGCATTGTTCGTAATTTTACTTGATCAGTTTACGAAGTGGCTGATTGTTAAGAACTTTGAATTAGGTGAAAGTGTTAAAGTTATTGAGGACTTTCTTTATATAACATCTCACCGCAACCGGGGCGCTGCATGGGGCATCCTGCAGGGGCAAATGTGGTTCTTCTACGTAATAACCGTGATTGTCATTCTTGGGATTATTTATTACATTCAAAAAGCAGCAAAAGGCAAATTGCTTCTTGGAGTTTCTTTAGGCTTGATGCTGGGCGGAGCGATTGGGAACTTTATTGACAGGGTATATCGAAAAGAAGTTGTGGATTTTATCAACACTTATATTTTTGGCTATGACTTTCCCGTTTTCAATATTGCTGACTCGGCGCTGGTTATCGGTGTAGGGCTATTGATGATTCAGATGCTGCTTGAAGAGAGAGAAGCAAAGAAGAAGGAGAAATCTTATGGAGAAAATGGAACACATCATTCCTGATGAACAGGCAGGAGAAAGAATAGATAAAGTATTATCCTCATTAAATGCAGATTGGTCAAGAACTCAGGTACAGCAATGGATCAAGGAAGGCAATGTTTTAGTGAATGGCCAAACGCCTAAAACCAATTACAAATGTTCAGCAGACGATAAAATTGAAATATCAATTCCTGAACCAGAAGAACTCGATGTAGTGCCTGAAAAAATGGACTTGGATATTTATTATGAAGACCAGGATGTACTTGTTGTAAATAAACCAAAAGGAATGGTTGTCCATCCTGCTGCCGGGCATGGAACAGGAACACTTGTAAATGGTCTTATGGCTCATTGCAAGGATTTATCAGGAATTAATGGAGTCATGAGGCCAGGAATCGTTCACAGAATCGATAAAGATACATCAGGTCTTCTCATGGTTGCAAAGAATGATATGGCACATGAAAGTCTTGTGAACCAGCTAATGAACAAAACGGTTACACGTAAGTACCGGGCCATTGTCCATGGAATTATTCCACACGATTACGGTACTATTGATGCGCCAATCGCCCGCGATCCTAAAGACCGTCAGAGCATGAGTGTTGTGGACAACGGGAAACATGCTGTTACGCATTTTCAGGTCCTTGAGCGCTTCAAGGATTTTACACTGGTGGAATGCCAGTTGGAAACGGGAAGAACACATCAAATCAGGGTTCATATGAAATACATTGGCTTTCCTTTGGCAGGAGATCCTAAATATGGTCCTAGAAAGACTCTCGATATTGGGGGACAAGCACTACATGCAGGCGTCCTTGGCTTTAAACATCCGCGTTCCGGCGAGTACCTTGAGTTTGAAGCACCTGCACCGGATTATTTTAAGGAACTAGTCGATAATCTTGCAAATAATCGTTGACATTTGTCCAATTGTGCTATAAGATGACTATAGTTGAATAAGTCCTTTAAAACAGTCCCGTGAGGCTGGGAAGGAAACGGATTGAATAAGGAGTACTGTGTCCTTATTCTGCTGAAAGAATCGTTTACCCTCTCGCCTAATCGGTGAGAGGGTTTTTTGTTAAAATATTTGACAATAGGAGTGATCATGATGCCGCAGCAAAAAGCAATTGTTTTGGATGACCAGGCAATCAGGAGAGCGCTGACAAGGATTGCTCATGAAATCATTGAGAAAAATAAAGGGATTGAAAATTGCGTTCTTATTGGTATCCGAACAAGGGGGATTTACCTTGCGAACCGCCTTGCTGAGCGGATTGAACAAATAGAAGGTGCCAAAATTGATGTTGGCGAGCTTGATATCACTTTGTATAGAGATGATCTTACGAAAAAGACTGAAAATCAGGAGCCGCTTGTCAAAGGGTCAGAGGTTCCAAAAGATATAAATGATCAGAAAGTGATACTGATCGATGATGTTCTTTATACAGGAAGAACAGTTAGAGCTGCCCTTGATGCACTGATTGACATCGGACGGCCCTCGCAAATCCAGCTGGCAGTCCTTGTGGACCGTGGCCATAGGGAGCTTCCGATTAGAGCTGATTATGTCGGGAAAAACATTCCAACCTCCAGTTCGGAAAAAATTGTTGTCGAGCTGAAGGAAGTAGATGAGAACGACCAGGTAAGTATATACGAAAATTAAATAGCCCTTTTAAATGCAGTCCAGAGAGGCTGGCAAAGGGGAACACAGCAGAATCGGTCTGTCATTTGCTGTGCTCTTGCACCCTCTTTGCACCCATGCAAAGAGGGTTTTTTACTAAAAAGCAGAGGAGAGATCGCAATGAACAAACCTATTTTAGATATAAAAGATGTTCCAAAACCAGTCCACTGGCTGACATTAAGTATACAGCACTTATTCGCAATGTTTGGAGCCACCATACTTGTACCTTATCTAGTTGGATTGAATCCTGCCATTGCTTTAATATCAAGCGGACTTGCAACAATAGCATTTCTCATCATAACGAAATGGCAGGTGCCGGCTTACCTAGGGTCATCCTTCGCATTCATTGCCCCAATCATCGCAGCAAAAGCTGCCGGGGGCCCTGGTGCTGCCATGATCGGCAGCTTTATGGCTGGACTTGTGTATGGAGCAGTTGCCTTGATAATCAAAAAAGCAGGCTACCGCTGGATTATGAAACTGCTCCCGCCAATTGTAGTCGGTCCTGTAATCATTGTAATCGGGCTGGCATTAGCAGGAACAGCAGTTGGAATGGCTATGAACAATCCTGAAACTGGAGAATACAGCATGCTGCATTTCTCAGCAGCGCTTATCACTTTAAGTGCAACAATCATCTTCTCCATATATGCAAAAGGAATACTCAATATGGTTCCGATTCTTGCGGGTATCATCATCGGTTATGTATACTCTCTGGCCATTGGCCTGATCGACTTCTCGCTTGTACAGCAGGCAGCTTGGTTTGAAATGCCGGAATTCCTGATTCCATTTGCAGACTATAAAGTGAGGGTAACGCTTGATTTGGCACTTCTAATGATTCCGGTGGCTGTGGTGACAATATCTGAGCATATCGGCCATCAGCTTGTCCTTGGAAAAGTAGTTGGAAAAGATTACATTAAAGAACCGGGTCTTCACCGCTCCATCCTTGCTGACGGAACTGGAACAATGATTTCAGCACTCATTGGCGGACCGCCAAAGACAACGTACGGTGAAAATATCGGTGTACTCGCCATTACGAAAATATACAGTGTCTATGTACTTGCCGGTGCTGCAGTCATCGCCATTATCTTCGGGTTCATTGGGAAGGTTACCGCACTGATCAGCTCCATTCCTACTCCAGTAATGGGTGGCGTGTCCATCCTGCTGTTTGGAATCATCGCTTCATCAGGCTTAAGAATGCTGGTTGACAGCAAGGTTGATTTTGGAAACAACCGCAACCTGGTCATCGCATCAGTTATCCTTGTACTGGGAATTGGCGGAGCTCATATAGAAATCTGGGCATTTAAGCTTGAAGGAATGGCCCTGGCGGCGATCAGCGGAGTTCTGCTGAACCTTATTCTCCCTGGCAGGGAAGAGGCGAAGGAAGACATGTTTAAAACTGAAAATGAAAAAAAAAATAATGTAGCTTAACGCTTTTTAACTAAGCCCAGCGAGGCTTAAAAGGGTGTTTGGGGCAAACTGGCTATACGGTATAAAAGTGTATCCGTATATCTGTCTGCCTCAACTTTGCAGCACCCTGACCAAATTGGCAGGGTGTTTTTTACTGAAAGAGGAGGTTAATAATGAACCATTTGCTCACTACCTCAGAGTTAGAAATTAATGAAATCAATGAAATTCTTGAAGATGCACAATACTTTTTAAACGGCGGAATATGGTCACCTGAACAAAAGACTTTTGTCGCCAACCTCTTTTTTGAGAATAGCACAAGAACAAAATGCAGCTTTGAAGTGGCGGAAAGGCGGCTTGGACTGGACATCATTCCATTTGAAGTCAGCACATCAAGCGTATCCAAGGGTGAATCATTATACGATACAGTCAAAACCCTGGAAGCAATCGGTGTTCACGCAGTTGTCATCCGCCATAGCCAGGATCGCTATTTTGATGAATTGGCAGGTAGATCTGGTGTTTCCATCCTGAATGCAGGGGACGGCTGCGGGCACCATCCAACCCAATCACTGCTGGATCTCTTGACAATTAAACAGGAATTCGGCTCCTTTGACGGATTAAAAGTAGCGATAATCGGAGATATAGCACATAGCCGCGTCGCGAGATCCAATGCAGATGCGCTTGTAAGGCTCGGTGCAAAGGTTGTCTTTTCAGGTCCTGAAGAATGGTTTAATGAAGAATTGCTTGAAAATGGTATGTATGAAGATGTAGACACAGCCATAGAAACTTCTGATGTTGTAATGCTGCTGAGAATTCAGCATGAGCGGCATGAATCGAAGACCAATCAAACTGCTGAAGAATACCACCTGGCATACGGACTTACAGAAGATCGTGAAAAAACAATGAAGCCAAACAGCATTATCATGCATCCGGCACCAGTAAATCGCGGTGTGGAAATTGCGGATTGCCTAGTGGAATGCGAGCGTTCCAGAATCTTTAAGCAAATGCAAAATGGTGTGTACATCCGAATGGCTGTATTAAAAAGATCGATTAAACATATTGAAGGGGGAGCTAAACATGTCAATGTTAATAAAAAATGGCCAGTTGCTTACTAAAGAAGGAAAACTTAAAAAAACTGACATTTATATAAAGTCAGGGAAAATCGCTGAGATCGGTGCAGGCGTCGGAAATGAAGCGCAGGAAGTGGTTGATGCAGAAGGGTTGCTGATCGCACCCGGTTTTATAGACCTGCACATACACTTGCGTGAACCCGGCGGTGAAAAGAAAGAAACCATTGAAACTGGCACAAAGGCAGCTGCTAAAGGCGGTTTCACAACGGTTGCTGCGATGCCAAATACTCGTCCAGTACCTGATACAAAAGAACAGCTTGAAAAATTGAACAGCCGAATTGAAGAGAATGCAGCGGTCAAAGTTTTGCCGTATGCATCGATTACAATCCGTGAGCTGGGCCAGGAATTAACCGATTTTAAAGCCCTGAAAGAAGCTGGAGCGTTTGCTTTTACAGATGATGGAGTTGGGGTACAATCAGCAGCAATGATGCTGCAGGCAATGAAAAATGCAGCAGAGATCGACATGCCGATTGTGGCCCACTGCGAAGAAAATACCCTCATTAACAAAGGTTCTGTACATGATGGAGTTTTTGCTAAAGAGAATGGTTTAAATGGTATTCCTTCCGTCTGTGAATCAGTACAAATCGCAAGGGATGTGCTTCTTGCCGAAGCAGCTGGCTGCCACTACCATGTGTGCCATATCAGCACAAAAGAGTCCGTCAGAGTGGTGAGAGATGCAAAGCGTGCAGGCATTAAAGTAACGGCTGAAGTGACGCCTCATCACCTCCTTCTTTGTGAAGAGGATATTCCTGGCCTTGATGCCAACTTTAAAATGAATCCTCCTTTAAGAGGAGCAGACGACAGATCTGCCTTAATTGAAGGTTTGCTGGACGGAACGATTGATTTCATCGCAACTGACCATGCACCTCACACAGCAGCAGAAAAAGAAGAAGGAATGGAGCTTGCTCCTTTCGGGATTGTCGGCCTTGAGACAGCCTTTCCGCTTCTTTACACACATTTCGTAGAAAAAGGGATATTCACGCTAAAACAGCTGATTGAATTTTTAACCATCAAGCCTGCACAGGCATTCGGCCTGCAATCTGGAAAATTGCAAGCAGGAGAAATCGCTGACCTTGTCCTGCTTGATCTAAAACAGCATGAAAAAATTGACCCTGCAAAGTTCTTATCGAAAGGGAAGAATACGCCATTTGCCGGCTGGGATTGTAAAGGCTGGCCAGTAGTGACGATAGAAGGCGGAAAAATTGTTTGGAACAGAGGGAGTGTAAAAGCATGAAAAAACAGCTGATTCTGGAAGACGGAACAATTTTTATTGGAAAAGGATTTGGAAGTGATACAGCATCGATTGGAGAGGTAGTATTCAATACAGGAATGACGGGATACCAGGAAATTCTCTCTGACCCTTCCTACTGCGGGCAGATAGTAACATTGACATATCCTTTAATCGGAAATTACGGAATAAATCGGGATGATTTTGAATCAATTTCTCCAGCAATCGCCGGGTTCATTGTTAAAGAAGCAAGCGATTTTCCTTCAAACTGGAGAAATGAACAATCTATCGCTGATTATTTTAAGATGAAAAACATCCCCGGAATTGCTGGGATTGATACTAGAAAATTAACAAGAATTATCAGGCAGCATGGGACGCTGAAAGGTGCTATCTGCAGCATGAGTGAAAGCCCTGAAGTAATCATTGAAAAACTTCGGGCAACCAATCTGCGCAATGATCAGGTAAAGCAAGTTTCCACTAAGACACCTTATCCAAGCCCCGGCCGCGGCAGAAGGGTTGTACTGGTTGATTTCGGCATGAAACACGGGATTTTAAGAGAGCTAAACAAACGGGATTGTGATGTGATAGTTGTGCCATATAATACATCGGCTGAAGAAATACTCAGCATGAGCCCGGATGGAGTAATGCTTTCCAATGGCCCTGGAGACCCAAAAGATGTTCCGGAGGCCATCACAATGATTAGAGGTCTTTTGGGTAAAGTACCGATTTTCGGAATTTGCCTGGGACATCAGCTTTTTGCCCTGGCTTGCGGTGCCAATACAGAAAAACTGAAATTCGGCCATCGCGGTTCAAACCATCCGGTAAAAGATCTGCAAACCGGAAAAGTCGCTTTAACATCTCAAAACCATGGATACTCAGTAGAAGAGAATTCCATTACAGGAACTCCGCTTGAAGTAACACATATCGCCTTAAACGATGGGACAATCGAAGGCTTAAAGCATAAACAGGCCCCTGCATTCACTGTGCAATATCATCCTGAAGCTTCGCCGGGACCTGAAGACGCAAACGGGCTATTTGAACAATTCATGCAATTGATTGAATCACATAAAGAGGAAGGTGCTGCAGCATGCCAAAGCGTACAGATATAAAAAGCATTTTAGTAATCGGATCAGGACCAATCGTCATCGGGCAGGCAGCAGAGTTTGATTATGCTGGAACACAAGCCTGCATTGCATTGAAAGAAGAAGGCTACCGCGTCATTCTAGTAAACTCAAATCCTGCCACGATTATGACAGATACTGAGATTGCTGACGCAGTATATATAGAGCCGCTTACGCTGGAATTCGTCAGCCGGATTATCCGAAAAGAACGCCCTGATGCACTCGTTCCAACCCTGGGGGGACAGACAGGATTAAACCTGGCAGTAGAACTTGCCGAATCAGGTGTACTGGAAGAATGCGGAGTTGAGATCCTCGGTACAAAGTTATCTGCTATCCAAAAAGCGGAAGATAGGGATCTTTTCAGAAACCTGATGAATGAACTAGGCGAGCCGGTGCCTGAAAGTGATATTATTCATAACTTGGATGAAGCATTTGAATTTGTAAACAGAATTGGCTATCCGGTAATTGTACGCCCTGCTTTCACATTGGGGGGAACGGGCGGCGGAATCTGCCACGATGATGAAGAATTAACCGAAATTGTGACAAGCGGCTTAAAGAACAGCCCAGTTACACAGTGCCTGCTTGAAAAGAGCATTGCGGGATACAAAGAAATTGAGTATGAAGTGATGCGGGACTCCAATGACAATGCGATTGTTGTCTGCAATATGGAAAACTTCGATCCAGTAGGTGTCCATACAGGTGATTCAATTGTGGTAGCTCCAAGCCAAACTTTGAGTGATCGTGAGTATCAGCTGCTTAGAAACACTTCATTAAAAATCATCCGAGCCCTCGAGATTGAAGGAGGATGCAATGTCCAGCTGGCACTTGATCCGGAAAGCTTCAATTATTACATCATTGAGGTTAACCCGCGTGTCAGCCGTTCATCAGCGCTGGCATCCAAGGCAACAGGTTATCCGATTGCCAAGCTGGCAGCCAAGATAGCGGTGGGGCTGACACTTGATGAAATGATGAATCCTGTGACAGGAAAAACATATGCCTGCTTTGAACCGGCATTGGATTATATTGTCTCAAAAATCCCGCGCTGGCCGTTTGATAAGTTCGAATCAGCGAACCGTTCGCTTGGCACCCAAATGAAGGCTACAGGAGAAGTAATGGCGATAGGACGAACTTTTGAAGAATCTCTCCTGAAAGCAGTCCGCTCACTTGAAGCCAACATTTATCACCTTGAGCTGAAGGATGCCGGCCAAATTTCTGATGAATTAATCGAAAAGCGGATCCGGAAAGCTGGAGATGAACGTCTGTTTTATATCGGGGAAGCCATCAGAAGAGGAGTCACGATCGAGACGATCCATGAATGGAGCAAAATTGATTTATTCTTCCTTCATAAGATTAAGAAAATCATAGATTTTGAGAGTGTATTAACTGAAAATCCATTTGACCCTGAAACAGGGAAAGCTGCAAAGGAAATGGGCTTTGCCGATCAAGTAATTGCTAGAATGTGGAATTCGAGTGAGAAAGAAGTATACAGCTGGAGACAAGAAAATGCGATTGTACCGGTTTATAAAATGGTTGATACTTGTGCAGCAGAATTTGAATCGGAAACTCCGTATTTCTATGGAACTTATGAAGATGAGAACGAATCGGAAGTAACTGACCGCAAAAGTGTTGTCGTCCTCGGCTCAGGGCCAATCCGTATCGGGCAGGGAGTAGAGTTTGATTACTCAACAGTACACGCAGTTTGGGCCATTAAGGAAGCAGGATACGAAGCAATCATCATTAATAATAATCCTGAAACAGTCTCTACTGACTTTAGCATCTCCGATAAGTTATATTTTGAGCCGCTTACAATAGAAGATGTCATGCATATCATCGATCTTGAGAAGCCGGAAGGTGTAGTTGTGCAATTTGGAGGACAAACGGCGATTAACCTTGCAGCAGATCTGGTAGAAAGAGGCGTAAAAATTCTGGGAACGTCTCTCGAAAGCTTAGACCGGGCAGAAGACCGGGATAAATTTGAACATGCTCTTACAGAGCTTGGCATTCCAATGCCAAAGGGAAAGACTGCCCTATCTGTGGAGCAGGCAGTCGCAATTGCCAGTGAAATAGGATATCCGGTGGTTGTCCGTCCATCATATGTACTTGGCGGAAGAGCCATGGAGATCGTCTATAAAGAAGATGAGCTTCTGTACTATATGGAAAACGCTGTAAAAGTGAATCCGGAACACCCGGTATTAATCGACCGATATTTAACTGGGAAGGAAATTGAAGTGGACGCTATCTCGGATGGTGAAAATGTCCTTATACCCGGCATCATGGAGCATATAGAAAGAGCTGGAGTTCACTCAGGTGATTCCATTGCGGTCTATCCTCCTCAAAATATTTCAGAAGCTATTAAAGACAAGCTTGTCGAGTATACCGGAAAGATGGCCAAAGGCCTTGGCATTATAGGTCTTCTGAATATCCAGTATGTAGTGGCTAAAGGGGAAGTATATGTCTTGGAAGTCAACCCGCGTTCAAGCCGGACAGTTCCGTTCCTGAGCAAGATTACGAATGTGCCGATGGCCAAAATTGCCACAAAGGTTATCATGGGTCAAACTCTTGCAGAGCAGGGCTTTGGTTCCGGCCTTCTTCCGGAGAGAAAAGGCGTGTACGTAAAAGTGCCGGTGTTCTCCTTCGCAAAATTAAGAAGGGTAGACATCACTTTAGGACCTGAAATGAAGTCGACCGGTGAAGTTATGGGGAAAGATTCCACGCTTGAAAAAGCCCTTTATAAAGGCCTTGTTGCTTCCGGCATGAAAATCCAGCCGTATGGCACTGTGCTCATGACTGTCGCTGACAAGGATAAAGAAGAAGCTTTGCAGCTGGCAAAAAGATTTGTATCCATCGGCTACAGGCTAATGGCGACAAGCGGAACGGCTCTATACCTGCAATCTGAAGGCATACCTGTAAAAGTGACCGGGAAAATTGGCTCGGAAGGTACTAACCTTCTGGATGTTATAAAAAATGGCGAAGCACAATTTGTTATTAATACACTAACAAAAGGGAAACAGCCTGCAAGAGATGGTTTCCGCATCCGCCGCGAATCAGTGGAAAATGGCGTGCCGTGCCTAACCTCACTTGATACGGCAGAAGCAATTCTTCAAGTAGTGGAATCAATGAATTTTTCAGCAGACGCGATGGATAAACCAGAAGAAGTCCGGGAGGCGGTTTTATCTTGATCAGACAGGAACAATGTAAAGTAATATCACAAATAAAACTGGCCGAAAACATTTACGAGCTCACCCTTCAAGGTGAGCTTGTTCATGAAATGAAAGAACCTGGGCAGTTTGTCCATTTGAAAATATCTGAGGGCTATGACCCCATGCTGAGAAGGCCAATCAGCATAGCCGAAATTTTACCTGATCAAAGCCAGTTTAAGATGATTTATCGTGCTGAAGGCAGAGGAACAACATTACTTTCAGAAAAAAGGCCTGGTGATTACGCTGATGTATTGGGACCGCTTGGTAATGGATTTCCAATCAGTGAAGCTGGCCGGGGAGATACAGCACTGCTTGTAGGGGGAGGAATCGGAGTACCCCCTTTATATGAACTATCTAAGAAGCTTGTAAACCGCGGCGTTAAGGTAATTCATGTTCTGGGCTTCCAAGCAGCCGATGCAGTTTTCTATGAAGAAAAGTTTGCACTGCTGGGCCAGACCTATCTGGCTACAGCTGATGGCAGTGCAGGAACGAAAGGCTTTGTTACAGATGTTATTAATGGGATGAATATTGATTTCGATGTTTTATATTCCTGCGGCCCGACACCGATGCTGAAGGCGCTTGAATATCAATACCCGCATAAAAAGGTATTCCTGTCATTGGAAGAAAGAATGGGATGCGGCATTGGGGCGTGCTTTGCATGTGTCTGCCATACCGGGGATGACCCGGAAGGATACAGTTATAAAAAAGTCTGCAGTGACGGACCGGTCTTTAAAGCAGGGGAGGTAGTTCTATGAATTCATTAAGCGTCAATTTGCCTGGACTGAAATTGAAAAATCCAATCATGCCTGCATCAGGGTGCTTTGGCTTCGGAAGAGAATTCAGCCAGCTGTATGATTTGAGCCAATTAGGCGCAATCATGATCAAGGCGACGACTTTAGAGCCCCGATTTGGAAATCCAACACCAAGAGTGGCTGAGACATCTGCAGGGATGCTTAATGCAATAGGGCTGCAGAATCCCGGCCTTGAAAAAGTGGTAAATGAAGAATTAGTATGGCTGGAACAATTTGATGTTCCGATCATTGCCAATGTAGCCGGTTCGCAGGAAGAGGATTATATAGCGGTTGCCAGGAAAATTTCTGCAAGCCCGAATGTACATGCGCTTGAACTCAACATCTCCTGCCCGAATGTGAAGACAGGCGGAATAGCATTCGGCACTATTCCGGAAATTGCTAAGAATTTAACGAAAAAAGTAAAAGAGGTATCTGAGGTACCTGTCTATGTGAAGCTATCACCAAATGTCACAAATATTGTAGAAATGGCTAAAGCAGTTGAAGATGGGGGAGCAGACGGTTTAACGATGATCAACACGCTTGTTGGCATGAGAATCGATCTAAAAACCGGAAATCCAATTCTGGCAAATAAATCAGGCGGGCTTTCAGGACCGGCCATTAAGCCAGTCGCGCTGCGGATGATATATGAAGTGAGCCAGCAGGTATCTCTTCCGATTATTGGCATGGGAGGAATCGAATCTGCAGAGGATGTCATTGAATACTTCTATGCAGGTGCAAGTGCGGTAGCGGTTGGAACAGCTAACTTCGTAAATCCTTTTGTCTGTCCAAACATTATTGGTGAGCTGCCGGAACTTATTGGAAAACTCGGGTATGATCATATTGCAGAATGCACAGGAAGGAGCTGGAAGAAACATGAAAAAGCCGCTCATTATTGCTCTTGATTTTCCAGGGAAACAGGAAGTTCATCATTTTCTGCAAAACTTTGAAAATGAAAAGTTATTTCTAAAGGTTGGCATGGAGTTATTTTACCAGGAGGGGCCTTCCATTGTTTACGAGTTAAAGGAACAGGGGCATGATATATTCCTTGATCTCAAGCTTCATGATATTCCTAATACAGTTAAAAGTGCCATGAAGCGGCTTGCGGGGCTTGGCTGCGATATGGTCAATGTGCATGCTGCAGGAGGAAAAGCGATGATGGAAGCTGCACGTGAAGGACTTGATGCAGGCAGTACAGGGAAAAGGCCATCTTGTATTGCTGTGACGCAGCTGACAAGCACGTCCGAACAGCAAATGAAGTCTGACCAATTAATCGCTGTTTCATTAAACGAATCTGTTCTGCATTATGCTAATCTTGCCAAAGAAGCAGGGCTTGATGGTGTAGTATGTTCAAGCTTTGAGTCAAGGGCGATAGCTTCGCAAATAGGCTCTGCCTTTTTGACTGTAACACCGGGAATACGCCTGTCATCTGACGATAAAGGTGACCAAAAAAGAGTGGCCACACCTGAATTCGCAAGAAAAGAAGGGGCTTCTGCCATTGTGGTGGGAAGGTCGATTACCAGAGCAGAAAATCCATTCGAAAAGTATATTCAATGCAAACAATCCTGGGAGGGTGTTCTGAATGAAGCATAAAATAGCAGAAAAATTACTGGATATTAAAGCTGTAGCATTAAACCCAAACGAGCCGTTTACATGGTCTTCAGGGCTGCGTTCCCCAATCTATTGTGATAACCGTCTGACACTGTCTCATCCTGAAGTCAGAAAAGAAATTGCTGCCGGCCTTCAGGCTATCATCCTTGATAAATTTCCTGAAGCAGAGCTAATTGCAGGGACAGCCACGGCAGGCATTCCGCATGCAGCCTGGGTCAGTGACAAGATGGAACTGCCAATGTGCTATGTCCGCTCTAAGGCAAAGGGGCATGGAAAAGGAAAACAAATTGAAGGTCAAGCAGTCAAGGGCCAAAAGGTTGTTGTTGTTGAAGACCTCATCTCAACAGGAGGAAGTGCCATAACTGCTGTCAAAGCTTTAAGGGAAGCAGGCTGTGAAGTGCTGGGTGTGGCTGCAATCTTCACCTACCAGCTTGAAAAAGGAAAACAAATGCTCGCCGAAGAGGAAATTGAAGCATATACACTGACTGATATTGAAGCTCTGACAGAAGTAGCAGTTGAAAAGGGCTTTATCCAGGAAGAAGATATGAAAAAGCTGATTGAATGGCGAAAAGACCCTGCTGAGTGGGGAAAAGTCTCTCAGTTTTAGTCAAATGAAAAAAGCAAGCATCAGAGCTTGCTTTTTTCAATTATTTAAAGATTTTGTTTCAAAGACAACACCAGTTCTTCATCAGGGGTAACATAAACCGTCTGCTGATTGTCATATATGACAAATCCAGGTTTTCCTCCGCTTGGTTTCTTCACATGTCTGACTTGGGTGAAGTCAACAGGTACGGAACTGGAATTCCGTGCTTTGCTGAAGTAAGCTGCAAGGGATGCTGCTTCAAGAATTGTATTTTCTGCCGGTTCCTTGCTTCGGATCACCACATGTGAACCGGGGATATCTTTTGTATGCAGCCAGATTTCATCCCTTGCGGCTAATTTGTTCGTTAAGTAATCATTCTGTTTGTTGTTTTTACCCACTAGAATTTCCGTTCCGCCGCTGGAAATATAACGGTCAAGAACAGGCTTAAGATTCTGCTGTTTCTTATTTCCCCGTTTCTGCCTTTCACGAATATAACCGCCTTCAGTGAGTTCTTCTCTTATTTCGGCAATGTCTCTTGTTGATGCCGTTTCTACTTGCTGAAGGAGAGACTCAAAGTATGCCGCTTCTTCTTCTGCTTTTTTAATTTGCTCTTTAACTGCTATTACGGCATTTTTTGCTTTTTGGTATCTTGTAAAATACTTTTGTGCATTTTCTGAAGGTGTCTTCTGAGGATCTAAAGGAATCACAACTGAAGCTCCATTTTCATCGTAATAATTGATGACTTCCGCTTCTTTCATTCCCTTTTGAATCGCATAAATATTTGCTGTGATCAATTCCCCGTATAGTTGATGTTTATCGGCACTTTCAGCTTCATGAAGGGTTTTTTTCAATTTCTCAATTTTTTTCTCATTCTTTTCTTTCTCATTTACGATGAACCGTTCAAGATCATTGGATTGCTGTTTTACGCGGTCTCTTTCGGCTTTACCGAAATAAAATCTGTCCAGCATTTTACTCAGGGAACTGAATAGACTGCTTTGGCCTTTTATATGCTGGAGGGGAAATAGATAAAAGCTTTCTTTGTTTTCCCCTGCTGTAATGGCCGGCCTTATGCTATGGTCTTTAAGCAAATCAATAAAATACTGGAAGCTCTTAGGAAGAGTTGTCCTGTTAACAAGACCGGCATGGTGAATCACTTCTTTTGCAAAGAGCGGTGAGATTCCGGAGAAACCTGCCACAAGCTGTTTATCAACTTTCCCGCTGTTAAAATCAATTCTGCGCAGTAAAGCTTCTTCATCCGCTTCAAAAGGATTCATTTTGTCCTGAGACGGAGGGAGAATATACTCCTGTCCCGGCAAAATCGCACGATGGCTATTAACGGCAAAGGAAACATGTTTGATGCTGTCGAGAATGATGTTGCGGGATTTATCCACCAGCGTAATATTGCTGTGCCGGCCCATAATTTCAACAATCAGCTGTTTATAGGATGTATCGCCAATCTCATTCCTGCCTTTTACCTCAAACACCATAATACGGTCTAGCCCGTTTTGATGTACATCTTCAAGTATGTAGCCTTCCAGGTGCTTTCTTAAAAGCATGCAGAACATAGGAGGCTCTGAAGGGTTTTCATGTGATTCATTTGTAAGCTGGACTCTCGCATAGCTTGGATGGGCAGACAGCAAAAGCCTGTGATTTTTACCATTTGCCCTCACAACTAAAATGATTTCATTTTTATATGGCTGCTGAATCTTATTGATTCTCCCGCCCTTTATAGTATCTATAAGCTCTTTCGTCATAGCTCTTGTGAACAAACCATCAAATGACATATTGAAACACTCTCTTCTTTTTAAAATAACTAGATATACATTATTCTTTCATTTATTGAATTAAATCAAGTTTTAATGCTTACTTTTTGCAAGAGCTACCGTTTTTCTGAAGCTGTCTGCCTCCTATGCCTATGCCCCCTCGAGGTAACAAGGTGGGAGGATGAAGGTCATGCAGACGTTGCCGCAGGACAAGGATAGCTGCGGCAGCGATACATCGCACGACCAAAAGCGGCAGCTATTGGTCGTGGCTTTTTTAGTCTGCATTCCTTCGTGGACAAGGCGCTTCCGCTTTTCTAATAGGGCTAAAATTATGTCTTTGTACTTCGATAATTGTCTAGCTCCAGCGCCTACCCCCTCGAGGTCACAAGCCGGATCTTCCAAAAAGGCAAAGGACGCCTTTTCGGCAGCCCCGTCTTATGCTTGTCGGGGGTGGGCAAGGCGCTTCCGCTTTTCTAATAATAATAGCATTTTTTTGGACAGGGATGAATATGCTTTCTTTAGAGTGAGATTGGACAACTCTGCCTTGATTTAGCAGAAAAGGATAGTCTGCCATTTGGCGGATTCTCTGAAAGTCTGGCTGTGAGTGCTTCCGGGATTTTTTCGGTTCTTAATCCCTGCACCGGAGGCTTTTATGGCTTTTCTCAAACCACAAAGGAGGAAGTGTGATGTCCGGATGAAGTTCCATGAAATGAACGAAAGGGAGGTTGAGCAAGCCTTAAATACAGACATTAAGGCAGGCTTAACTGAAGAAGATGTAAAAAAACGCCACAAGCAATATGGCTTAAATGAATTGAAAGAGGGAGAAAAGCAGTCTGCTTTGCTCTTATTTTTTAGTCAATTTAAGGATTTCATGGTTCTTGTTTTATTAGCTGCCACCTTGATTTCGGGGCTGCTTGGTGAATATATTGATGCGATTGCCATTATTGCAATTGTAATCATAAATGGGTTTCTGGGCTTTTTTCAGGAAAGGAAAGCAGAAAAGTCACTAAGTGCACTAAAAGAGTTATCTGCTCCACAGGTCCTTGCGCTTCGAGATGGGGAATGGAGGAAGATTCCCTCAAGAGAAGTAGCTGTTGGGGATCTGCTGAAATTTTCCACTGGTGACAGAGTGGGAGCTGATGTAAGAATAGTAGAATCCAATAGCCTTGAAATTGAGGAATCTGCCTTAACGGGAGAGTCACTGCCTGTTCAAAAGAGGACCGGCTCTCTGAAAACACCTAACCTTGCTATTGGCGATATGGAAAATATGGCATTTATGGGTACAATGGTGACCCGCGGCAACGGATTGGGTGTGGTTGTCGGAACAGGGATGAATACCGCTATGGGCCAAATTGCAGATTTGCTGCAAAATGCAGAAACCATGACAACACCGCTTCAGCGGAGGCTGGAACAGCTCGGTAAAATTCTCATTACGGCAGCGATTTTTCTAACCGTTCTCGTTGTTGCAGCAGGTGTAATGCAGGGACAGGAATTATATACAATGTTCCTTGCAGGTGTCTCATTGGCTGTTGCGGCAATTCCCGAAGGGCTGCCGGCCATTGTGACGGTGGCGCTCTCACTTGGTGTTCAAAGGATGATAAGGAAAAAGGCAATCGTACGGAAGCTGCCTGCCGTTGAAACACTTGGCTGTGCGTCTGTTATTTGCTCAGACAAAACCGGAACCATGACCCAGAATAAAATGACCGTCACCCATCTCTGGAGCGGAGGGAAAGAATGGAGAGTAGATGGTGTCGGGTATGAGCCGCAGGGGCAGTTTTATAGAAATGACAGCCAAATTGATCCGAAAAGTGATAAAGCGCTGCAGCAGATGCTTATGTTTGGCATGCTGTGCAACCATGCGGAAATACAGCAGAAAAATAGTGAGTTTGTGATTGATGGTGATCCGACTGAAGGTGCTCTCCTTGTAGCTGCCATGAAAGGCGGCTATAACAGGAGCAGTCTGCTAAATCAATTTCAGATTATTAATGAGTTTCCGTTTGACTCTGCCAGAAAAATGATGAGTGTTGTGGTGAAGGACCATAATGGCAGGCAATTCATTGTTACTAAAGGTGCTCCTGATGTCTTAGTCGGGAAAAGTGAAGCAGTTCTTTGGGAGGGAAGGCGGCAGATTCTTTCGAGGGAGCTTTCAGGTGAAATTCAGGCAGCCATAGAAGACCTGGCATCACAGGCATTAAGAACAATCGCGATAGGCTATAAAGAAATCCCGTCAAAAAATGTCATTCTGGATGAAAAAGAGGCGGAGAAGGGATTAACTTTTATCGGGCTCCAGGGGATGATTGACCCGCCGAGGCCGGAGGTTAAAGAAGCAGTAAAGGAATGCAGGGAAGCAGGAATCAAAACGATCATGATCACAGGAGATCATGTGATTACAGCACAAGCCATTGCAAAACAATTAGGTATTTTAACAGAAGGCTCCAAAGTACTTCAAGGCAAAGACCTGGCAGAGATGTCTGTAGAAAACCTTGAAGATGTAGTTGAGGATGTTGCTGTATTTGCCAGAGTATCGCCTGAACATAAATTGAAAATTGTCAAGGCTCTTCAAAATAGAGGTCATATCGTCGCCATGACAGGTGATGGTGTTAATGATGCGCCAGCAATTAAAGCAGCAGATATCGGCATTTCAATGGGCATCACAGGCACAGATGTTGCTAAAGAGGCATCTGCACTTGTATTGCTGGATGATAATTTTGCTACTATAAAAGCCGCGATAAAAGAAGGAAGAAATATCTACGAAAATATCCGCAAGTTTATCAGGTATTTGCTTGCATCAAATGTTGGTGAGATTCTGGTAATGCTGTTTGCTATGCTTCTAGCCCTTCCGCTGCCATTAGTTCCAATTCAGATTCTCTGGGTGAATCTTGTTACAGATGGACTTCCGGCAATGGCCCTGGGCCTTGATCAGCCCGAGGAGAATGTGATGAAAAGGAAGCCAAGGAGCCCTAAGGAAGGCGTCTTTTCAAGAGGGCTTGGCTGGAAAGTGGTTTCAAGAGGCTTTTTAATCGGACTTGTGACATTACTTGCGTTTATTTTTGCCTACCGGGCCAATCCGGATCATCTTGCGTATGCACAGACAGTGGCGTTTGCCACATTGGTAATGGCTCAGCTGATTCATGTATTTGATTGCCGAAGTGAAAAGTCTGTGTTCTCAAGAAATCCATTTGGCAATAAATATTTAGTCTGGGCAGTCATCTCTTCCCTGGCTTTAGTGCTGGTTGTCATATACTATCCTCCTCTTCAGCCAATATTTCACACAGTCCCTATAGAATTCCGCGACTGGTTTATGATTACAGGGCTCTCAGCCATTCCAACATTTTTACTGGCTGGCACATTTTTGGCAAGAAAAACAAAATAAAATATGTTATAATCCTTTAGGTAGTAGAGAAGATCTCTATTACCTTTCTTTTTTGCGCAAACATATAAATCTCCATCACTACTTGATTTTTATACATAAACTGCACAGGCACCATGCCGCTGACTGAAAGTAAGTGCTTTTTACGAGCTGTGCTTTTCCCAAAAGGAAGTGTGAAAAATGGCAGTAAGCATGACTGGTTATGGCAGAAGCAAGAAAGATTCCGGGCAATGCTCCATTACGGTTGAAATAAAAACTGTAAATCATCGCTTTTCCGAATTTCAGATAAGAATGCCCAGACAGCTGATGCATATTGAAGACAAAATAAAGAAAAAGCTTAACAGGCATATCAAAAGAGGGAGAATTGAGGTTTTTATCACTATTGACGGCGATGGCCTGGCCAGCCGAAAAGTAAATGTTGACTGGGAACTATTAGATGAATATTATCAATACATAACTGCAATTCAAGCAAAGTATCAAATTCAAACGGACCTCTCCATCGGGGATGTCATACGTGAAGAATTAATTGGGATTGAAGAAAAAGAGGCCGGCAATGAGGAATTGAGCCAGCTGGTCCTTTCTGCTGCTGAAGAGGCATGCCTGCAGTTAATGCAGATGAGGAAAGCAGAGGGAGATGAGCTGGAAAAAGATCTTCGCAGCCATCTAAGTCTTTTAAGCAATCGGGTCATCAAACTGAAAGAGTATGCACCAACCGTTGCAAAGCTTTACCAGGAAAGATTGCAGAGGCGCATGAAGGAATTTCTGGATGGTCAGGTGGATGAACCGAGAATTTTGACAGAGGTAGCGGTATTCGCTGATAAAGCTGATATCAGTGAAGAACTAATAAGACTGCAAAGCCACATAAGTCAATTTGAGCATACACTTCAGCTAACAGAACCAGCCGGAAGAAAGCTTGACTTTATTCTGCAGGAAATGAACCGTGAAGCGAATACAATCGGCTCCAAGGCAAATAGTGCAGAAATAGCTGCCGAAGTTGTTGAAATAAAGAGTTTATTGGAAAAAATGAAGGAACAGGTTCAAAATATTGAATAGCAGTTGTTTAGATTCCGTCTCTGCGGGTCAAACTAAATAACTGATGATTGGAGGACCCAAATGTCAATTAAACTGATCAATATCGGTTTTGGCAATATTGTATCAGCCAACCGGATTATATCAATAGTCAGTCCCGAATCTGCCCCGATTAAACGGATTATTCAGGACGCGCGGGACCGGGGCTCTTTAATAGATGCTACATATGGCAGGCGCACACGGGCTGTTATCGTTATGGACAGTGACCATGTTATTTTGTCTGCGGTCCAGCCGGAAACCGTCGCGCACCGATTAAATGACCGTGATGAAATTATTGAGGAAGGGTAGGATTTTATAAATGAAAGAAAAAGGGTTATTGATCGTTCTATCCGGACCCTCAGGTGTAGGAAAAGGAACAGTAAGAAAAGAAATATTTGCTCAGTCTGATACTGCTTTTGAATATTCTATTTCAATGACAACGAGATCCCCAAGAGAGGGAGAGGTCAATGGAGTTGATTATTTTTTCAAAACGCGTGAGGAGTTTGAAGAGCTCATCCGGCAGGATAAGCTGCTGGAATATGCGGAGTTTGTGGGGAACTACTATGGAACTCCAGTTGATTATGTAAGAGAAACACTTGACCGCGGAAAAGATGTTTTCCTTGAAATTGAAGTTCAGGGTGCCCGACAGGTACGCGAGAAATTTCCGGACGGCCTGTTCATTTTCCTGGTTCCCCCTAGTTTATCAGAGCTTAAGAACCGTATCGTGACGAGAGGGACAGAGACAGAAGATATTATCAACAATCGCATGAATGCAGCAAAAGAAGAGATTGAAATGATGAATTTATACGATTATGTTGTAGAGAATGATCAAATCGATCTGGCCTGTGAAAGAATAAAAGCCATTGTAGTAGCTGAACACTGCCGCAGGGAACGTGTAGAACCTAAATATAAAAAAATGCTGGAGGTAGAATAAATATGCTTTATCCATCTATTGATTCTCTAATGACAAAGATTGACTCCAAATATTCACTTGTTTCAGTTGCGGCCAAGCGTGCCCGCAAGCTTCAGCTTAATGCCAGACCTCAGCTTGAAAAATATAAATCACATAAAAATGTGGGCAAGGCACTTGAGGAAATACATGCAGACCAGCTTCATTACCGCCTGGGCGAAAAAACTGCCAATGAATCATACGAGTGAAATCGCTGAATAACAACCTTTCCAAAGGTTGTTATTTTTGTTTGAGGTTTTATTAGATGAAAATTCACTGCTCTTCTTGCATAATTGAACTATCATGAAAGGTAATTGCTATTAATGGCCAGGCTTTAAATAGAAATAGATAGCCAGGCTGTTTTTCATAGAGAAGAATTATTTTTTAGATTGGTGGGGTCATATAATGCTGACTGGAAAGAAAATATTATTATGTGTAACCGGTGGAATTGCTGTTTATAAAGTTGCAGCCTTAACGAGCAAGCTGACACAGGGCGGGGCACAGGTAAAAGTTATCCTAAGTGAATCGGCTGCTAAGTTTGTTGCACCATTAACTTTTCAGGCCCTTTCAAGACATGATGTTTACACCGACACTTTTGATGAAAAAGACTCGAAAGTAATTGCACACATCGACCTGGCTGATTGGGCCGATTTAATTCTTGTTGCTCCGGCTACAGCAAATGTTATCGGGAAGCTTGCCAATGGAATTGCAGATAATATGATTACAACCACTCTCTTGGCTGCAACATCACCTATCTGGATTGCACCTGCAATGAATGTGCATATGTACAGCCATCCTGCTGTCCAAAAAAATATTGAAACCCTATATTGCTTTGGCTGTAGATTCATAGAGCCTTCAGAAGGGTACCTTGCCTGCGGCTATGTTGGAAAAGGCAGACTTGAAGAGCCGGAAAAAATCACAGAAACAATTAGTGAATTTTTCAAGCCTGCCAGATTTAAGTTTACTGGCCGAAAAGTGGTCATAACTGCAGGCCCGACGAGGGAAAAAATCGATCCAGTCCGGTATATTACGAACCATTCTTCGGGGAAAATGGGCTATGCAATCGCGGAAGCTGCGGTCTCTGCAGGTGCTGAAGTTGTCTTAATATCCGGCCCGGTTTCAATCGATGCGCCTGCCGGCTTAACACTGATAAAGGTGGAATCAGCTGAAGAAATGTATCAGGCGGCAATAAATGAATTTGAAAATGCCGATATTGTCGTAAAGACCGCTGCCGTCTCAGATTATCGTCCAAAGAAGACCTCTGCGCATAAAATGAAGAAAAAGCCTGGGGATGAAGTTTTGGAGCTTGAAAGGACGAAGGATATATTGTTCGAGCTGGGACAAAGAAAGAGGAAGCAAATCCTGATAGGGTTTGCCGCTGAAACCGAACAGGTCGAAGAGTATGCAAAGAGCAAGTTAATGAAGAAAAATGCCGATATGATCGTTGCCAATAATGTAACTGCTGAAGGTGCAGGCTTTGGAACGGACACTAATATAGTTACCTTTTATAAAAAGGATGGGTCATCGGAAAAACTTCCGCTTATGTCCAAGAAGGATGTTGCCGAAAAAATTCTTGAAGAAGCTGCGAAGCTGCTAAAGGATGAGCATGAATGAATATAGCTAGTGTTATTGTCGATGTTCCTGCCAAACAGACTGACCGGGCGTTTGATTATAAAATACCCTCTCATCTGATAGGTGTTATTCTCCCTGGCATGAGGGTGGTTGTTCCATTTGGGCCGAGAAAAATACAGGGGTTTGTTATAGGATTAAAGGAAGAGTCGGATTTTCATCAGTTAAAATCCATAGCAGAGCCGATGGATTTAAATCCAGTCCTCAACCAGGAGCTTTTGACTCTTGGGGAATGGCTGACAGAAAAAACATTATGCTATAAAGTGTCTGCCTTCCAGGCTATGCTGCCTGCAGCATTAAAGGCTAAATATGAAAAGAAACTTGTAATGTCCGAAAAGGCAGATCGAAAGCTTCTTCCGGAAAAAGTATGGGCAATCTTCCGGAATGCCGATGAAATTACCTGGGATGATGCTGTAAAAGGCGGAGCTTTATCACTTCTTCAAAAGGAAGCATCCAAAGGAAATATTGAAATTATCTATCAGGTTAAAGAACGGGTGAAAAAGAAAAAAATCAAGCAAGTGTTTGCTGCGGCTCCCTCTGAGGAGCTTGCTGATTACCTACAAAAGCTGCCAGGAAATGCAACTAAACAAAAGGAAGTGCTTGAGTATTTTCTTCAGGAAGAGGGAACGGTCGATCAGAAAGAGTTATTTTCCATGTTTGGCATCACCTCTTCTACAATAAAAGGTCTTATGCAAAAAGGGCTGATTGGCCGAAAGGACGTAGAAATTTACCGTAATCCTTTTGGAGACCGTAAATTCGAAAGAACCGATCCGCTCTCTTTGACCGATGAACAAAGAAAAGCCATTATCCCTATCCTTAATTCTATTGAAGACAATCGTCATGAAACCTTTTTACTTTATGGGGTAACAGGGAGCGGAAAAACGGAGGTTTATCTGCAATCCATCCAGCGGGTGCTGGAGGAAGGCAAAGAAGCCATTGTCCTTGTTCCTGAAATCTCTTTAACTCCACAGATGGTTAAACGTTTTAAAGGAAGGTTTGGCGATCAGGTGGCTGTTATGCACAGCGGTCTTTCAGCAGGAGAAAAGTATGATGAATGGAGAAAAATACAGCGGAAGGAAGTCAAGGTTGTTGTCGGAGCCCGTTCGGCAATCTTTGCACCTTTTGAAAACCTTGGAATCATTATAATTGATGAAGAACACGAAACCAGCTATAAACAGGAAGAAAACCCAAGATACCATGCAAGGGACGTCGCCATCCAAAGAGCGGGAAATCACAAATGTCCTGTGGTGCTCGGCAGTGCAACTCCCTCATTGGAATCTTTTGCACGGGCACAAAAAGGAGTTTACCATCTCCTCACTCTCGAAAAAAGGATGAACAATCAGGCTCTCCCTTCTGTTGATATTATTGATATGAGGGAAGAGCTGCGCGAAGGAAACCGGTCAATGTTCTCAAGGAAGCTCCTTGAAAAAGTAAAAGACCGCCTGGAAAAAAAAGAACAGATCGTATTATTTCTAAATAAAAGAGGTCACTCATCATTTGTTATGTGCAGGGACTGCGGTTATGTCCTTAATTGCCCGCATTGTGATATATCTTTGACGTATCATCGTTATAGCCAGCAGATGAAATGTCATTACTGCGGCCATGAGGCAGCGGTTCCAAATACATGCCCGGAATGTGAAAGTGAGCATATCCGTTATTTTGGGACGGGTACTCAGAAAGTGGAAGAGGAATTGACAAAGATTCTTCCCGAAGCGAAGGTAATCCGGATGGATGTTGACACAACCAGCCGGAAGGGTGCACATGAAAAACTCCTCGATCAATTTCAGGAAGGGCATGCAGATATTCTCCTTGGGACTCAGATGATTGCAAAAGGCCTTGATTTTCCCAATATTACGTTAGTAGGTGTCCTATCGGCAGATACCATGCTGCACCTGCCTGATTTCCGCTCTTCAGAAAAAACCTTTCAGCTGCTGACACAGGTAAGCGGACGGGCCGGGAGGCACCAATTGGAGGGTGAGGTAATCATTCAGACCTATACTCCTGAACATTATAGTATAGAGCTGGCTGGGGATCAGGATTACAATAAATTCTATGATAGAGAAATGATGGTCCGCAAAATCCATAGATATCCTCCTTTCTTCTATATTTCCCTTGTCACTGTCAGTCATGAGGAATTAATGAAGGCTGTTTCGGTAACCGAGAAGATCACGCAGTACATTCAGTCAAAATTATCTGCAGAGAGCATAGTTCTTGGTCCGGTTGCTTCCCCGATACCGCGGATCAATGATAGATATCGGTATCAATGTCTGATAAAATACAAGCGGGAGCCGGAACTTGGCCAAATATTGAAGAAAATCCTGGATAATTACCAGCAGGAAATTTCTTCAGGGGGCCTAACCGTTTCTATTGATCTGAATCCATATATTTTAATGTAGTACCAAAAGATTCATCTTTTAGAAGAAATCCCCCAAGTCCCTTACGGGGCTTCTGCTTTTTTGGTTATATATAAACCCACATTGGTTGAAAATAGATAAAAATGGAGGAAATGTTTTGGCGGTAAAAAAAATTGTTACTTATCCGGCTGAAATTCTGGAGGCTGAATGCGAACCAGTTAAAGTGTTTGATAAGAAGCTTGGCAAATTATTAAATGATATGTATGATACGATGCTTGAATTCGATGGTGTCGGTCTCGCTGCTCCGCAAATTGGGCAAAAGCAGCAAATTGCCATTGTTGATATAGATGATGAGTTTGGAACAATTGAAATGATCAATCCGGTAATCCTTGAAATAGATGGCGAGCAGACAGGCCCTGAGGGGTGCTTGAGTTTTCCGGGATTGTATGGTGAAGTAGCAAGGCCAATCTATGTCAAAATAAAGGCACAGGACCGAAAAGGGAAATATTATACCCTTGAGGCTGAAGGTTTCCTGGCAAGAGCGATTCTACATGAAATTGATCATTTGCATGGAGTACTATTTACCTCAAAAGTATCAAGATACTTGACCGAAGAAGAGTTGGAAGGATTGGAAGCTGAATGACAAAAATAGTTTTTATGGGCACACCGGATTTTTCAGTGCCGGTATTAAAGCAAGTAATAGAGGACGGATATGAAGTAATCGGGGTGGTTACACAGCCTGACAGACCAGTTGGAAGAAGAAAGGTCCTTACTCCCCCGCCTGTAAAAGTTGAAGCTGAAAAACAGGGGATCCCTGTATATCAGCCCGAAAAAATCCGCCAGCCGGAAGAGCTGGAGAAAGTTCTGGCTCTTAAGCCTGACCTGATCGTCACAGCTGCGTTTGGACAAATTTTGCCGAAAGATCTCTTGGAAGCGCCTAAGTTTGGCTGTATAAATGTACATGCATCATTGCTTCCGGAATTGCGGGGCGGTGCACCTATTCATTACGCCATTCTTCAGGGGAAAGAAAAAACTGGAATCACGATTATGTATATGGCCGAAAAGCTGGATGCCGGGGATATTTTAACACAAGTTGAGGTGCCGATTACTGAAACAGATACAGTCGGCACTCTTCACGATAAACTCAGCGAGGCGGGATCCAAACTTTTATCAGATACCCTGCCAAAGCTTCTGAATGGTGAATTGAATCCCATCAGGCAAAATGAAGAAGAAGCTACTTTTGCATATAACATCAAAAGAGAACAGGAAAAAATCGACTGGAGCAATACCGGCGAAGAAATTTATAACCACATAAGAGGGTTAAACCCATGGCCGGTTGCTTATACAACATTTGAAGGCAAAGTAATTAAAATCTGGAATTCAAAGAAGATCAGACATGCTGAAAACCATGACCCGGGAACAATCATCAGGCTTGAAGAAGACGGAATCGTTGTGGCAGCAGGGAATGAAACAGCGGTTAAAATTACTGAACTGCAGCCATCAGGTAAGAAAAAGATGCCAGCAGAACAATTTTTAAGAGGTGCAGGGTCCAATCTTACAGACGGCAGCCGTTTTGGAGACACCGAATGAAAAAACTAAAGACGAAAAATGTAAGAGAAACTGCATTAGAGCTTCTCGAGGCCATTGAAAAAAACCAGTCTTATAGCAATCTTTTATTGAATAACGCTATCAAAAAGAATGAAATAGAACAGAAGGACATTGGGCTTCTTACCGAACTGACATATGGTACTCTCCAGCGCCGGATGACACTCGATTTTTACCTGAAGCCCTTTTTGGCAGGCAATAAAAAAGTCGAAAGCTGGGTCAATCAGCTCTTAAGGCTAACTCTGTATCAGATGGTTTATCTGGACAAAATTCCTGACCGCGCAGCCATTTTTGAAGCAGTAGAAATAGCAAAACGAAGAGGGCATAAAGGAATTTCCGGCATGGTCAACGGTGTGTTAAGAAATATTCAGAGGAAGGGGCTCCCGGATCTCGAACAAATTGAAGACAGTGTGGAGCGTCTCTCAATTGAAACGAGTCATCCCGAATGGCTAGTTAAAAGATGGGTCGATCAGCTTGGATTTGAAGAAGCAAAGAAAATGTGTGAAATAAACTTAACAGCCCCTCTGCAGACGGCAAGGGTAAATGAGGTAAAGACTTCCAGGGAGGAGTGCCTGTCACTTCTGGAGGAAGAAGGTTATAAAGTCGAACCAAGCCCATTTATACCAGTTGCCATAAAATGTTTAAGAGGCAACCTGGCCAATTCCCGTGTATTCAAAGATGGGCTGATTACCATTCAGGATGAAAGCTCCATGCTTGCTGCTTATGCCCTTGGAGGAAATCAAGATGAAAGAATCCTGGACACATGTGCAGCACCAGGAGGAAAAACCACACATATAGCAGAAAAACTGCAAAATACCGGACAGGTTATATCACTGGACCTTCACGAGCATAAGGTAAGGCTGATCAATGATAATGCTGATAGGCTGGGACTTTCAAATATTAGGACAAATGCCCTTGACAGCAGAAAAGTCCAGGAGCATTATGAAAAAGAATCTTTTGACCGTATTTTAGTGGATGCTCCTTGTTCAGGACTTGGAGTCATGAGAAGAAAGCCTGATATGAAATACACGAAAAAAGAAGAAGATTTATATCATCTCCATAAGATTCAGAGAGATCTATTGGATGCCGTTTCACCTTTAGTGAAAAAAGGTGGTATTCTTGTATATAGTACGTGTACAGTGGACAAAGAAGAAAATCAGCATGTTGTTCACGCGTTTTTAAAGGACAATGCGGAATTTGAGGGAGATCCATCTGTTCAGGAGCGGATGCCTAATGCGATTACTCCATTAATAAATGGATTTGAAATGCAGATTTTACCGCAGGATATTGGTTCGGACGGGTTTTATATTGCCTGTCTGAGAAAGAAGGTGCAATAAATGGAACAAAATACAGCAGAGAAAATGACAGCAGAACAAAAAACATCCATTTATACTTTACAGCTCCATGAGCTGAAGGAATGGCTTAAAGAAAATAATGAGAAAGCCTTCAGGGCTGAGCAAATATTTGATTGGCTTTATACAAAGAGAGTCACATCATTTGAGGATATGACAAATCTGTCAAAAGGGCTGCGGGATACCTTATCAGCAAATTTTTCGCTGACAACCCTTAAAACGATCATCCAGCAGGAGTCAGCTGATGGGACGATTAAGTTTTTATTTGAACTTCATGACGGCTATTCGATTGAAACTGTACTGATGAGACATGACTACGGGAATTCAGTATGTGTTACCACTCAGGTTGGCTGCCGGATCGGATGCACATTCTGTGCTTCCACATTAGGCGGATTAAAACGTAATCTTGAAGCAGGAGAAATTGTTGCTCAAGTCGTAAAAGTACAACAGGCACTTGATGAGACAGATGAACGGGTCAGTTCAGTTGTTATTATGGGAATTGGTGAGCCATTTGATAATTATGACAGCATGCTCTCATTCCTTAAAATTATCAACCATGATAAAGGACTGAACATCGGCGCACGCCATATCACTGTATCGACAAGCGGAATCATTCCAAAAATCTATAAATTTGCAGATGAAAATATGCAGATTAATTTCGCGATTTCCTTACATGCTCCAAACACCGAAATCAGAAGCCGCCTTATGCCAATAAATAGAGCATATAAGCTGCCGGACCTTATGGATTCAATCAGGTATTATATTAATAAGACAGGCAGGCGTGTAAGCTTCGAATATGGCTTATTTGGAGGGGTAAATGATCAGGTGGAACATGCAGAAGAGCTTGCTAAGTTAATAAAAAATGTTAAGTGCCATGTTAACCTGATTCCAGTAAACTATGTGCCGGAGCGGGATTATGTAAGAACACCCAAGGATCAGATTTTTGCATTTGAAAAGACACTCAAGAATCACGGCATTAATGTAACCATTCGCAGGGAGCACGGTCATGATATAGATGCAGCATGCGGACAACTTCGTGCAAAGGAGCGAAAAGAGGAGACGAGGTGACAGAATGAAAGCTGTTTTTATGACAGATAGAGGCAAAGTCAGGCAGCATAATGAAGATAATGGCGGCATCTATATTAACAGCGGGGGACAGCGCCTTGCCATCGTAGCAGATGGCATGGGCGGCCACCGTGCTGGTGATGTGGCAAGCGAAATGACTTTAACGAATTTAAAAGGATTCTGGGATCAAACAGATTACTTTCAGACGGCCGATGAGGCTGAAGGGTGGCTGCAGAAGCATATTGCAGAGGTCAACACCATTCTGTATGAACATTCGAAAGTGAATGAACAGTGCGAGGGTATGGGGACTACTGTTGTTGCTGCGATTTGTACCGACCGTTTTGCGACTATTGCAAATATCGGAGACAGCAGATGTTATATTTTAAATGAATCAGGTTTTCAGCAGCTGACGGAAGATCATTCCCTGGTGAATGAACTTGTAAGGTCAGGGCAGATTACAAAGGAAGATGCCGAGCATCACCCAAGAAAAAACGTTCTGCTGAGAGCATTGGGAACTGAAGCAGCTGTTGAGATGGATATTAAAACCATTACATTCGAAGAAGGCGACTTATTATTATTATGCTCTGACGGATTATCTAACAAGGTGGCTGTGCCTGATATGAGTGAAATTCTCAATAGCGGAGGTACACTGGAAGAAAAAGCCTCAGTGCTGATAGAAAAAGCCAATGATAATGGCGGAGAAGATAATATTACGCTCGTGATTGCTGAGTATTATGAAAGCAATGAGAGCGGGATGATAAATGATGATTAAGGGAAAAAGATTAAGCGGCCGCTATAAGATTATTGAAATGATTGGCGGAGGAGGCATGGCAAATGTCTATCTGGCCCATGATATGATTCTTGATCGTGATGTAGCCGTGAAAGTGCTTCGGATGGACTTTGCCGAAGATGAAGAATTTATCCGCCGTTTTCATCGTGAAGCCCAGTCTGCTACCAGCCTAGCCCACCCGAATATCGTCAATATCTATGATGTTGGCGAGGAGGATACAATCTATTATATTGTGATGGAATATGTAGATGGACAAACGTTAAAGCAATACATACAGCAAAACAGCCCTATTCCCATAGATGATGCTTTGGAAATTTTGAAACAGCTGACCTCAGCCATCTCTCATGCACATCAGAACCATATCATCCATAGGGATATTAAACCGCATAATATTTTGATAGACAGGCATGGTAATGTTAAGATTACTGACTTTGGAATTGCAATGGCTTTAAGTGCAACCAGCATAACCCAGACCAATTCGGTGTTAGGCTCTGTTCATTATCTTTCTCCTGAACAGGCAAGAGGGGGAATGGCCAATAGAAAGTCTGATATCTATTCCCTTGGCATTGTTATGTTTGAGCTGCTGACAGGCAGACTTCCTTTCTCAGGTGAATCTGCTGTATCAATAGCACTTAAACATCTGCAGTCGGAGACGCCTTCGCTTAAGAGATGGAATCCCTCCATTCCGCAAAGTGTTGAAAATATCGTTTTAAAAGCAACCGCCAAAGATCCTTTTCACAGGTATGATTCTGTTGAAGAAATGGAAGAAGATATCAGAACAGCTCTAGAGCCCGAAAGGCTGCATGAAAAGAAATTTATAGTGCCGATTGACGATGATGCAACCAAAGCTATCCCTGTTATTACAGATGACGGCTCATTTCAGAGTATGGACGAAACCCTTGTGCATGCAAAGGATCCAAAGGGTGACACGCAGCCTGCAGCAAAACCTCTCCCTGAAAAGAATAAGAAGGAGAAAAAGAAGAAAAAAAAGAAAAAGAAATGGCCAATCATACTTGTATCAGTCTTTATGTTTTTGATTGTGACAGCAATCCTGGCTATAACCGTTTTCCCTGATCTTTTGGAGCCAAAGGATGTTCAGGTTCCGGATGTGTCCGGCAAAGAGGTGGAAGATGCAGTGGCAGAGCTAATTGCCGCAGGATTTACGGTTAGGGATACAAAGCCGATCAGTGACCCTGATGTTGAAGAAGGCCTGGTTGTTAAAACAGATCCAAAAGCAGGCAGGACTGTCAAAGAGGGAACTGCCATTGATATCTATGAAAGCTCAGGCAAGGAAAAATTTGAATTAGCAGATTACCAGGGAAGGCAATTTGATGATGTTGTCCGCCTTCTTGAAAGCAAAAATTTTAAAAGCATTGAAAAAAACGAAGAAACTAATGATAGTGAGCCGGCCGGGACCATCTTGGATCAAAACCTATCAGATGGTGATCTCGTCGTTCCGGAGGATACGGAATTGATTTTCACTGTCAGCAAAGGCCCAGCGCCGATTGCATTAAAAGATTTACGCGGCTATAACGAAAAAGGTCTGCAGGAGTACGAAGAATCTTCCGGATTGAAAGTTGATTATGGGGAAGAAGAGTATCATGAGGAAGTCCCTGAAGGGCTTGTTATCAAACAGGATCCGGCTCCAGGAACTAATCTGACGAGGGGACAGAAGGTGACAGTGGTTCTTTCGAAGGGAAAAAAAGAGCTCCTTCCTAAGACTGAAAATATTGAGATCAGTGTTCCATATGAGCCTGCCTCCGAAGGTGAGCCAAACGAAGTTCAGATTATCATTAAAGATATGAATAATACAGGTTCTGAACCCATGCATACAGAGCTGATATATGAAGATGTGGTAATACCAATCGATCTGACAATAGCCCCTGGACAGAATGCCTCCTATAAGGTTCTGCGGGATGGCCAGGTTTTTGAGGAAAAGGAAATACCTTATCCGGATGAAGAATCATAAGCAAGGAGTGTTGCTATGCCTGAGGGCAAAATCATTAAAGCCTTAGCCGGGTTTTATTATGTATTAAGCGGCAATGAAGTCATTCAGTGCCGCGGACGCGGAGTTTTTAGGAAAAATAAAGTTACACCGCTTGTCGGTGATGAAGTTGTATTTCAGGCTGAAAGTAATACAGAAGGATACATCTTAGAAGTAAAGGAACGGAAAAATGAGCTGATTCGTCCGCCGATTGCCAATGTTGATCAGGCCATTCTAGTATTCTCAGCTGTTGAACCGGGCTTTAGCACTTCTCTTTTAGATCGTTTCCTGGTTCTGGTTGAATTTAATCATATTAAGCCGCTCATCTGCATTACTAAAATTGACCTGGCGGACGAGGATGAGTATAGGGAAATTCAGCAATATGCAGCGGATTACCGCAAAGCAGGCTATGATGTCTTGCTGACCTCCTCTGAAACAGAAGAAGGCGTTAAAGATCTTATGCCCTATCTGGAAGGTGAGATATCTGTTTTTGCCGGACAGTCAGGGGTAGGGAAATCTTCTTTGTTAAATGTTTTAAGACCGGACCTGGAGCTGAAAACAAATGATATTTCTTCACATTTGGGCCGGGGGAAGCATACGACCAGACATGTAGAGCTGATCGAGGTTGGAAAAGGGCTTGTTGCTGATACACCGGGTTTCAGCTCACTTGAATTCACAGATATTGAACTGGAGGATCTCAATTATTGCTTTCCGGAAATACAGGAAAAAAGCGAACTTTGCAAATTTAGAGGATGCCTGCACATGGCTGAGCCTAAATGTGCTGTAAAGGCCGACTGTGAAAAAGGTGAAATACCAGCCTACAGGTATGAACATTATAAAACCTTTCTGCAGGAAATCAAAGATAGAAAGCCGAGGTATTAATTTATGGTAAAAATAGCACCTTCTATTTTATCGGCAGACTTTTCTAAATTGGGAGAAGAGATTAAAGATGTTGAACGCGGCGGCGCCGATTATATTCATGTGGATGTAATGGACGGCCATTTTGTGCCGAATATCACAATCGGTCCATTAATAGTTGATGCCATCCGTCCTGTTACCAAGCTGCCCCTTGACGTTCATTTGATGATAGAAGATCCGGATAGCTATATTGAAGCATTTGCTAATGCGGGGGCAGATTACATCACTGTTCATGCAGAAGCATGCAAGCACCTTCACAGAACGGTTCATTTTATTAAATCCTTAGATGTCAAGGCAGGAGTGGTTCTAAATCCAGCTACACCAGTTAATATGTTAGAGCATGTTATCGAAGATATTGATATGGTATTGCTTATGACTGTTAATCCCGGTTTTGGAGGGCAAAAATTCATTCCAGCTGTTCTTCCGAAGATTTCAGCCGTTAAGGAATTGGCTAACTCAAAAGGTCTAAACATCGAAATTGAAGTGGACGGCGGAGTTAATGAAGAAACAGCCCAATTGTGTATTGAAGCTGGAGCGAACGTGCTGGTTGCTGGGTCAGCAATTTATAATCAAAAAGACAGAGCTGCGGCGATTGCTGCTTTAAAGGGTTCGCATTAATAAAAGCCAGCTGGAATACAGCTGGCTTTTTGTCATTTAAGATACATAAAATGAATGGAGCAATGTATAATGATTATCAATATTTTAGCCGGCGGCCCTGATGACCTGCTGCCTGATCTGAGTTCGTTAAATGATACTGCTGATATTTGGGTCGGGGTAGACAGAGGGGTACTTACTCTAATTCAAAGAGGGATTCAGCCGCAAAAGGCATTTGGTGATTTTGATTCGGTGTCAACAGACGAGCTTCTTATCATTGAAGAAAATGTAAAAGAGCTGAACAGGTTCAAGCCGGAGAAGGACGAAACGGACATGGAGCTTGCCCTGAATTGGGCACTCGGCCAAAAACCTGAAAAAGTCCGTTTACTTGGTGCAACTGGCGGCAGGCTGGACCACTTGTTTGCAAATATTCAGCTGCTAATAAAGCCCGCACTTGCGGAATTCTTAGTTCCTGTTGAAATTATTGACAAAACGAATATGGTTTATATTAAGACTCCGGGGCAGTACAGCATAAAGAAATATTCAGAATTCAAATATATTTCTTTTGTTCCGATCACAATGGAAATTAAAGGCCTCACCCTAAGAAATTTCAAGTATCCGCTGACAGATCGCACCGTATTTGCCGGTTCTACTCTTTGTATCAGCAATGAACTTATTGATGATTGTGGTACTTTTTCTTTTACTGAAGGCATATTAATGGTTGTAAGAAGCAAGGATTAAATGCCGGGCAGATGCTGCCCAGCAGGATGCAGGAAGCTGGATAAATGTCTTAGCATGAATTGCTTTCTGATCATTTTTTGTAATCATGAGTACTCATCTTTCATTATTTGAATAAGATGGTAAAGACGATTTAAGGACAGAATGGATGCGTAAGATCGTGAGGAGGGACACGAGTAATGAGATTTTATACAATCAAACTTCCTAAATTTCTAGGAGGCATTGTGCGTGCCATGTTAGGGACCTTCAAAAAAGGGTAGACACCCATAAATTAAAAAGAAAATAGCATCTAAACTTGGCACCTCATTGGGGTGCTTTTATTTTTTGCCTTAATGGGAGAGAATGTTAAGGGGTCATAGAAGGAAAATAAAAAAGGACATCCAAAAGGGATGTCCCTGAGCATGTTAGACGCGCTCAACTTTACCTGATTTAAGTGCTCTTGCAGAAACCCAAACACGTTTAGGTTTACCGTCTACAAGAATACGTACCTTCTGAAGGTTAGCACCCCAAGTGCGCTTGTTAGCGTTCATTGCGTGAGAACGTGCGTTACCTGAAGTTGTTTTTTTACCAGTTACTACACATTTGCGTGGCATGTATGTTTCCCTCCTTACTAAAAGCATAAGCTGAAACTATTTTTCAATGCTTTCATTTGCAATAGTCAGATTCATCCATCTGAATTAATGCGGAATCCCTTTGCGGGTTTCGGCATTAAAAGATACTTTAATAATTTATCATACAACCCTTCTGATTGCAATAGTTTGCTTTCAAGAAAATTTCCTTGACATAGGGGGCTGGAGCATGAGCTATAATAGGGATAAAGAAGTATGACTTTCAATATCAAAGCTCATATAGTAGAATATTATAAGGTATGCTTTAAGCTTGGAGTTAGAAAGACCGCTGCCCGGCTAGAAAGAGAATGGTATCTTGCCGGCAGGCTAAGCCTCGGGAGGGTTCAATTCAGGCCAGCACTATCGTTAGGCGGGAGTGCTTGAAGAAACTTTTATGTAAAGCAATTTCTAAAGGGGGAACGAACCATGTCCATTGAATTAAAAACAAATTTCGGGCAAATTGATATCTCTAATGATGTAATTGCAACAATAGCGGGTGGTGCAGCAGTGGACTGCTACGGCATCGTAGGAATGGCCTCTAAAAATCAAATTAAGGATGGCCTTACAGATATCCTGCGAAAAGAAAATTTTACCCGTGGTGTAATTGTGCGTCAGGAAGAAGATGAAGTACATATTGATATGTATATTATTGTTAGTTACGGAACGAAAATTTCCGAGGTTGCCCATAATGTGCAATCTAAAGTGAAATACACCCTTGATAAAACAGTTGGGCTTAGCACTGACTCGGTTAATATTTACGTTCAGGGAGTTCGAGTAACGAACCCGTAGTGAGGAGGAAAGACTTGTGTCAAAAAAAGATTTAGATGGGAAGCTTTTTGCAGAAATGGTCATACAAGGAGCGAACCATTTATCTGCTAATGCAAAATTAGTGGATGCCTTAAATGTTTTCCCTGTTCCTGATGGAGACACAGGAACCAACATGAATTTGTCAATGACTTCCGGAGCAAAGGAAGTAAAAGCTAATATCCAGGAACATATTGGAAAGGTAGGCTCTGCTCTTTCTAAAGGATTGCTGATGGGAGCACGGGGAAACTCGGGAGTAATCCTCTCCCAGCTGTTTCGGGGCTTTTCAAAAGCGATTGAACAAAAAGCAACCATCAATGGAAAAGAGTTTGCCGACGCCTTGAATGCTGGGGTAGAAACGGCCTATAAGGCTGTAATGAAGCCGGTTGAAGGAACAATCCTTACCGTTGCTAAAGATTCCGCCAAGAAAGCGGTCCAGGCTGCGGATCATGAAGATGATATCATCGTGATTATGGAGGAAGTTCTGAAGGAAGCCAAGGCTTCCCTAAACCGCACTCCTGATCTTCTTCCTGTTTTAAAAGAAGTTGGAGTTGTAGACAGCGGCGGCCAGGGCCTTGTTTTTGTGTATGAAGGATTTCTTGCCGAGTTAAAAGGCGAAAAACTTCCTGATACACCGGCAGCCCTTCCGAAGATGGATGACCTGGTAAGTGCAGAACACCATAAAAATGTTCATAGCTTTATGAACACCGAGGATATTGAGTTTGGCTATTGCACTGAATTTATGGTTAAATTCGAAGATGAAAAGCTTGCTGCCAATCCTTTCTCAGAAGACAGGTTCCGCCAGGATTTAAGTCAATATGGCGATTCCCTGTTAGTAATTGCTGATGAGCAGCTTGTTAAAGTACATATCCACTCTGAACAGCCTGGTGATTGCCTGACATACGGACAGCGCTATGGCAGCTTAATCAATATGAAGATTGAAAATATGCGCCAGCAGCACACCAACCTGGTCGAAGACGTCCCTACACCTTTAGCAGCTCAAGCTAAGCCTAAAGAAAAACAGGAGTACGGTATTGTGACTGTATCAATGGGCAGCGGCATCGCAGATCTTTTCCGAAGCATCGGCGCACATGCGGTCATTGAGGGCGGGCAGACAATGAATCCGAGCACGGAAGATATCGTAAAAGCCATTAAAGAGGTAAATGCAAAAAAAGTAATCATTTTGCCAAATAATAAAAATATCATTATGGCTGCACAGCAGGCTGCAGAAGTGACAGAAGAAGAGGCAGTAGTTGTTCCTTCAAAAACTGTTCCTCAGGGAATGGCTGCACTTCTTGCTTTTAACCCAAGTGCTGAACTTGCAGAAAACGAAGAAGGCATGACAGATGCCCTTCAGCATGTGAAAACAGGCCAAATAACATTTGCTGTCCGTGATACAAGCATCGATGGCCTTGAGATTGAAAAAGACGATTTCATGGGTATTGCAGACGGGAAAATTGTTGTGAAAAACAAGGATAGAGTCCAGGCTGCTAAAGATCTTCTGGAAGGAATGATCGACGCTGACTCTGAAATCCTTACCGTCTTAAAGGGTGAAGATGCATCAGAAGAGGATGTAGACTCACTTATCAGCTATATAGAAGATAAATATGAAGATATTGAAGTCGAGATCCACGATGGCAAACAGCCACTATACTCTTTCATTTTCTCAATTGAATAACCAATAAATAAAGCGGGGGCCCAGCCTTCGCTTTTATCCATTTCAGCCTATTTTTAATGCTTGTAAAACATAAATTTTTATTGGCCATTAAAGTATCTTTCTTGCATATTCAAATCATAATGTGCTAGTTATAAAGCAGGTGCTTCATAAGCCTGTAAGAAAAAGTAACGGAACAGGGAGGGGTGGCGGACTGTCTGAAAGAAAAATAAAATTGGCAGCCGTTCAATTAATGTGAATCCAAATTTAATCCAGTCTGTTACAGCTGTAAAAGGCATCGGAGAGGAATCGGCTGAATTACTCGCTGATATGAATATACACACTGTAAAAGACTTGCTCGAATATTTACCATATAGATATGAAGATTACAGGCTCAAGGACCTGGCAGAAATAAAGCATGATGAAAGAGTAACCGTTGAAGGAAAGGTCCACAGTGAACCTTCACTTGCTTATTACGGCAGGAAACGCTCCAGGCTGACAGTTCGAGTGCTTGTAGGACGATATCTCATACAAGTGATCCTATTCAATCAGCCTTATTTGAAGAATAAAATAGTATTAAACGAAACTGTTACAGTTACTGGAAAATGGGATCAGCATCGGCAGGTCATTACAGCCAGTGAACTGAAAATTGGAAATGCTTCTAACAATAAGGATTTTGAGCCGGTATACGCAGTAAAAGGGAATATCACAGTTAAAGGAATAAGGCGGTTTATTAAACTGGCTTTCTCACAGTATGGGAATGAAATATTGGAAACTTTGCCTGAAAAATATCTAATGCAATATAGACTTTTAAATAGGCAGGATGCTATAAGATCGCTTCACTTTCCTGCAAATGATCAGGAACTCAAGCAGGGCAGACGGCGTTTTGTTTATGAGGAGTTTTTCTATTTTCAATTAAAAATGCAGGCACTAAGAAAGATTGAAAGAGAGCATTCAAAAGGGATTGCGCAGGCATATGATCTTTCAAGATTAATGGAGTTTATTGACTCACTGCCATTTGCTTTAACCGGAGCACAAAAAAGGGTAGTTAATGAGATCCTGACTGATCTGAAATCTCCATACCGGATGAACAGGCTATTACAGGGGGATGTTGGCTCCGGCAAAACAGCAGTTGCGGCGATTGCTCTTTTTGCCAGCAGGACAGCAGGCTTTCAGGGAGCCTTAATGGTCCCGACTGAAATCCTGGCAGAACAGCATGCGGAATCATTAAATACGATGCTGGTGCCGTTTGGGCTGCGGTGTGAGCTCCTGACAAGCTCTGTAAAAGGAAAGCGCAGAAGAGAAATTCTCCAGCACCTGAAGGATGGAGAAATTGATGTTCTCATTGGCACGCATGCACTTATTCAGGAAGAAGTGGAATTTAATAATCTGGGGCTTGTCATTACGGATGAGCAGCATAGATTCGGGGTCGGGCAGCGGCGTATACTCAGGGAGAAAGGTGAAAATCCTGATGTTCTGTTCATGACTGCAACGCCGATCCCAAGAACATTGGCTATAACAGTCTTTGGTGAAATGGATGTATCCATAATAGATGAAATGCCGGCAGGACGAAAAGCAATTGAAACCTATTGGGCAAAACCTGAAATGCTTGACAGGGTACTTGGTTTTATGGAAAAGGAACTCTCAGCAGGTCAGCAGGTATATGTGATCTGTCCCCTTATTGAGGAGTCAGACAAACTGGATGTTCAAAACGCAATAGATGTCCATGCAACATTGATGCATCATTTTCATGGCCGTTATAATGTCGGTCTCATGCATGGCAGGATTCATCCGGATGAAAAGGAAAATGTTATGAAAGCCTTCAGCCGAAATGAAAGCCAGATTCTTGTTTCCACCACGGTGGTTGAGGTCGGTGTAAATGTTCCGAATGCAACGATGATGGTGATCTATGATGCGGAGCGGTTTGGGCTTGCCCAGCTGCATCAGTTGAGGGGCAGAGTAGGTAGAGGAGATAAACAATCCTATTGTGTACTTCTGGCTGATCCTAAATCGGAAGTTGGAAAAGAACGCATGAAAATCATGACAGAAACAAATGATGGTTTTGCTCTAAGTGAAAAAGATCTTGAACTGAGAGGTCCTGGAGACTTTTTCGGAAGAAAACAAAGCGGGCTGCCGGAATTTAAAGTCGCCGACATGGTCCATGATTACCGCGCACTCGAAACCGCTAGAAACGATGCAGCAGCTCTAGTGGAATCGAATGAATTCTGGCATGCAGATGAGTATCTGCCTTTGCGGCAATATTTAAAGGAAACAGGAGTACTGGAAGGGGAAAAACTCGACTAGAAAAAAGTTGATGAGAGCAGATTGCAGAAAAGTTCTTTCTTGCAATCTGCTTTTTTTGATTATATACTACTATTAGTACCTAGTCTTAATATCTCGGACGGTGGGATTTTAATGAAAAGAAATAAAAAAGAACGCCAAGCATTATTAACGGACACAATAAAAGAAAATCCTTTTGTCACGGACGAGGAACTTGCAGAAAAATTTTCAGTTAGCGTCCAGACAATCAGACTCGATCGGCTGGAATTATCGATTCCCGAATTGCGTGAGCGAATCAAGCATGTTGCCGAAAAAAGTTTTGAGGATGAAGTGAGATCTTTACCAATAGAAGAAATAATCGGTGAAATAATAGATATAGAATTGGATAAAACGGCAATATCCATTTTCGATGTGAAAAATGAACATGTCTTTAAGCGTAATGGAATTGCCAGGGGCCATCACCTTTTTGCACAGGCCAATTCACTGGCAGTTGCTGTAATAAATGATGAGCTGGCATTAACGGCAAAAGCCAATATTCAATTTACCAGGCCAGTGAGATTAAATGAGCGTGTCATCGCAAAAGCAAAGGTCCTTACAATTGACATTGACAGCGGAAGAACGATAGTTGAAGTCAATAGCTTTGTGAATAACGAGCAAGTATTTAAAGGCGAATTTGACATGTTCAGAAAAAAATAATCACTAAAGGATGAAGCATCATGAAAATTGCCATAGACGCAATGGGAGGCGACAATGCCCCAAAGGAAATTGTCCTTGGGGCAATGAAAGCTGCCGCAGAATTTAAAGATGTACATATTACCCTTGTAGGCGATCAGTCAAAAATAAACCAATACCTTACTTCAAATGAGCGGATTGACATTTTACATACAGAAGAAGTCATCTTGCCGGATGATGAGCCGGTAAGAGCTGTCCGCAGAAAGAAAAAGGCATCAATGGTACTTGCAGCGCAGCTTGTAACAGATGGTAAGGCGGATGCCTGCATTTCGGCAGGAAACACGGGTGCTCTTATGGCAGCAGGCCTTTTTGTTGTTGGAAGGATTGAGGGCATTGAACGCCCGGCATTATCCCCGACTCTTCCAACAATTGGGGGAGAAGGATTCCTTTTGCTCGATGTAGGGGCAAATGTGGACGCGAAGCCTGAGCATCTTCTTCAATATGCCATTATGGGTTCTATATATACCGAAAAGGTCCGCGGAGTTTCCAACCCAAGAGTAGGCCTTCTAAATATCGGAACAGAAGAGAAAAAAGGCAATGAGCTGGCAAAAAATACATTTGATCTGCTGAAGAAGGCAGATATCAATTTTATCGGAAATGTAGAGGCGCGCGATTTGCTTGAAGGAGCTGCGGATGTGGTAGTGACGGATGGCTTTACAGGCAATATGGTGCTTAAGACAATTGAAGGTACTGCCTTATCAGTATTTAAAATGCTGAAAACAGCTCTGACCAGCAGCTTAAAAACTAAATTGGCAGCAGCAGCCTTAAAGCCTGATTTATACCAGCTGAAATCTCAAATGGATTATTCTGAATACGGCGGTGCAGGTTTATTTGGATTAAAGGCGCCGGTTATTAAAGCGCATGGTTCTTCTGATGCAACAGCTTTATTCAGTGCAGTGAGGCAGACCAGGAACATGGTCGAAAACAATGTTGCTGATACGATTAAGGAAGCAGTTGAAAAAGAAGCCCAAAAACCAGCTCTTAAATAAACAATTTAAACTTGGGGGGAAGCACGATGGGTAAAATCGCATTTATATTCCCTGGGCAGGGATCCCAGGCCGCAGGGATGGGAAAAGCCTTAGCTGCACAGGATGATAAAGTAAAATCATTTTTCGAAAGAGCCGATCAAAAACTTGGATTTTCATTATCGTCCCTTATTTTTGAAGGGCCTCAGGAGCAATTGACTTTGACAACAAATGCACAGCCTGCACTGTTGACCACTGGCATTGCCATTCTCGATTATTTTAAAAGATCTGGAATAACACCTGATTTTGTGGCGGGCCATAGCCTTGGGGAGTATACAGCACTGGTAGCTGCGGAAGCTATTTCCTTTGAGGATGGAGTGTATGCTGTGCGTAAGCGTGGGGAATTCATGGAAGAAGCAGTTCCTAATGGCGAGGGAACAATGGCTGCTGTATTGGGCCTTGACAGGGACAAGCTTACTGCAGTTACAGAAGAGGTTTCTGCAGGTGGAAATCCGGTTCAGCTTGCAAATTTGAATTGTCCTGGACAAATTGTCATTTCAGGTTCAAAAGCAGGAGTGGAACTTGCTTCTGTGAAGGCTAAAGAAGAAGGTGCCAAGCGTGTGCTTCCACTGGAGGTAAGCGGCCCGTTTCATTCCCAATTAATGAAGCCTGCTGCGGAGAAGTTCAGGGGAATCCTTGACGAAATTGAGATTAAAGATGCAAAGGTTCCAGTCATTGCCAATGTAACCGCATCTGAAATGACTTCCGCTTCAGAAATAAATGGCAGATTAATTGAACAGCTGTATTCTCCTGTACTCTGGGAGGATTCAATACGCAGGATGATTAAGCTTGGAGTAGATACATTTATAGAAATTGGGCCAGGAAAAGTACTGTCAGGCTTAGTGAAAAAGGTAGATCGTTCCCTTAAAACGTATGCCGTTTCAGATGCGGAATCATGCAAGGCAGTTACTGAATCCTTGAAGGAGGAATTGAGATGAAGCTAGAAGGAAAAGCCGCTTTAGTAACAGGTGCTTCCCGAGGAATTGGAAGAGAAATCGCTTTGGGTCTTGCCAGGCAAGGTGCAGATATTGCGGTTAACTACTCCGGAAGTGAGGCAAGGGCAAACGAAGTTGTTGACGAAATTAAAGCATTAGGCCGAAATGCATTCGCTATTCAATGTGATGTGTCGAACAGTGATTCTGTTGCCGGCATGGTGAAAGAAACCGTTGAAAAATTCGGGAAGCTGGATATTCTGGTTAATAATGCAGGGATTACAAAGGACAATCTGCTTATGAGAATGAAGGAAGACGAATGGGATGATGTTATTAACATTAACCTGAAAGGTGTTTTCCTGTGTACAAAAGCTGTTACCAGACAGATGATGAAACAGCGCAGCGGCCGCATTATCAATATTTCATCCATTGTGGGTGTCAGCGGAAATCCTGGACAGGCTAACTATGTCGCTGCCAAATCGGGGGTAATCGGCCTGACAAAAACCTCAGCAAAGGAACTTGCATCGAGAGGGATTACAGTCAATGCCATTGCACCGGGCTTTATCACAACTGATATGACGGATAAGCTGAACGAGGATGTAAGGGAGCAAATGCTGAAGCAAATTCCATTGGCACGCTTCGGGGAACCTGAAGATATTGCAAATGTGGCAGTGTTTCTTGCTTCAGAGGACAGCCGTTATATGACTGGCCAAACCCTGCATGTTGATGGCGGAATGGTCATGTAAAATTGTAACAGGCTTGTAATGCAAATTTTTTTATAAAACCTTTCAATAAAGGCTAAAAATAATCTATAATACTTGAGGGGAGGTGAACAAGCATGGCAGAAGTATTAGAACGTGTAACAAAGATCATCGTGGACCGTCTTGGTGTTGAAGAGTCTGAAGTGAAATTAGAGGCTTCTTTCAAAGATGATCTAGGTGCTGATTCCCTTGATGTAGTAGAATTAGTAATGGAATTAGAAGATGAGTTCGACATGGAAATTTCTGACGATGATGCTGAGAAAATCGCAACAGTCGGTGACGCTGTAAATTACATAAAAGCTAGCCAATAATCGTTAGTAGGACCACTCTGCAGTGAGGGAATCCCCCTCACTGCAGCAATTTTTATCAGCAGATGTTTATTGTCCGGTGTTACCTGCAGCATTGAAAGGCACCATAGAATTAAGCTTCCGGTCTGCACCAGGTGACTGTGGACAGTAAATATGTTTCTCAAAAGCTCCGTTTGATAACGGGGCTTTCTTCTGTGAAAATGGCCGTGCCATATGAAACATAAATAGCTTTATATAGAAGTTTTTTTGCGTTTTTCCTCTTTATTACGTAAACTTAGGGAAGAACAATTAATTAAAATTTTTGAATGTATATTTACTTAAACCTTATGACTTTGGGGCTGGAATTTTTTTCATTGAGTTGATTGGGGCGAAAGGTGCGAGATCCTCGAAAATGATTGTTTATTTTTTTCCGGACCCTGTTCTTTCAAGGAGGATCTCGAACAGCCCATTGGCTTGCTTAGGACAGTGTAAATCAAGGTCTAGTTATTTTTAATGGCTGTTTTCGTAAAGTTTGTTGCTTTTTCATAACCTAGTTTACTTTGCTGAGTTGATTGGTGCGGAAGGCACTTGACTCCAGCGGGAGGAGAGGGAAGTGTGAGACCCCGCAGGCGAAGCCGAGGAGGCTCGCATTCCTCCCCGCGGGTTCGCTGCGTGCCTTTCGCTGCAATCAACGGACAGAATTCACAAACCAGAACAACAATCTTTCAGAAAAGGGCCTTTTTAATCGAGAATAAAACTTAAAGAATATTAATATTAGCAAGGTGGATGCATTATGCGCAGCAATAAAGATAAAGAAAGAAAATCATTTCGCGCAATCGAAAAACAATTTAAAGAATTCCAGACGGAAATCGGAATTCAATTTGAAAATGAAAAATTACTAAAGCAGGCTTTTACCCATTCATCATATGTGAATGAGCATCGGAGAAAGCCTTATGAAGACAATGAAAGACTGGAGTTTTTGGGTGATGCCGTCCTCGAACTGACTGTTTCAAAATTCCTTTACCTCAAATATCCAATGATGAGCGAGGGTGAGTTAACGAAGCTGAGGGCTGCAGTTGTCTGCGAACCATCCCTGGTCTCATTTGCCCACGAATTGTCATTTGGCAGACTGGTACTCCTCGGTAAAGGTGAGGAAATGACAGGAGGAAGAACCCGACCGGCTCTGCTTGCTGATGTATTCGAGGCCTTTATTGGTGCATTATACCTGGACAAAGGATTGGATACAGTTGTTGGCTTTTTGGAAAAAGTTGTTTTTCCAAAGATTGATTCTGGTGCTTTTTCGCATGTGATGGATTTTAAAAGCCAGCTGCAGGAGCTTGTGCAGCGGGATGGTGCAGGTGCAATTGAATATAAGATCCTTCAGGAAAAGGGGCCTGCCCACAATCGGGAATTTGTTTCCACTGTTTCTCTAAATGGCAGAGAACTTGGGACAGGCACCGGCCGATCCAAGAAAGAAGCGGAACAGCATGCGGCCCAAATGGCTCTTGAAGTATTAAAAAACCATATAAAGTAAAACATCAAAGAGCAGATACATGAGGTGACAGAGGGGGACCAAGGTTGTTTTTAAAAAGGCTTGATGTAATTGGATTTAAGTCGTTTGCTGAGCGGATAACGGTTGATTTTGTTCCTGGGGTCACAGCGGTTGTCGGTCCGAATGGCAGCGGGAAAAGCAATATAACTGATGCCATCCGCTGGGTTTTGGGGGAACAATCAGCTAAGTCCCTTCGCGGTGCAAAAATGGAGGATGTCATTTTTGCAGGCAGCGATTCCCGGAGAGCGCAGAATTTTGCAGAGGTGACGCTTACTCTTGATAACGCCGATCAGGGTCTGCCGATCGAATATAGCGAAGTCAGTGTTACAAGAAGAGTCTACCGGTCAGGTGACAGTGAATACCTGATCAATAAGCAAACATGCAGACTTAAAGATATCGTAGATTTATTTATGGATTCAGGCCTTGGCAGGGAAGCCTTCTCAATCATAAGCCAGGGCAGAGTTGAAGAAATTCTAAACAGTAAAGCTGAAGAGCGCCGGACAATATTTGAAGAAGCTGCTGGCGTGCTTAAATACAAGATAAGAAAGAAAAAGGCGGAAGGCAAGCTTTCCGAAACCCAGGATAATTTAAACAGGGTAAACGATATACTTCATGAACTGGAAACTCAGGTAGAGCCGTTAAAAATACAGGCCTCTATTGCAAAAGACTATTTGCAGCAGAAGGAAGCACTTGAGAAGATAGAGGTTGCCCTCACAGTTTATGAGATAGAGGAGCTCCATTCAAAATGGGAGCAGCTTTCACGCCAGCTCGAGCAGCATACAGAAGATGAAATGAAGCTCTCGGCAGTAATCCAGAACAAGGAAGCGAAAGTCGAAGAGTTAAAGGATCAGATTGCTGCAATTGATGAATCAGTAAATGATCTGCATGATGTTCTCCTTTATGCAAGTGAAGAGCTGGAAAAATTGGAAGGCAGAAAAGAAGTTCTCAAAGAGCGGAAGAAAAATGCCAGCCAGAATAAAGACCAGCTCCATAGAAACATGAGAGAACTTACAATGAAGATTGCTGAGTTAAAAGAGCAGGAAGAAAAGCACTCTGCTCTTAAGAAAGAAGTGAAGTCAGAAGCAGTCAGGCTTCAAAAAGCATTAAAGGAAAAGCAGGAGCAGCTAAAGCAATATAGTGAAAACACAGAAGAGAAAATTGAGTCGCTGAAAAGTGATTATATTGAAGTGCTGAACAGCCAGGCAGCCTCAAGAAATGAATTGCAGAATATTAATCAGCAGCTGAACCAGCAGGATCAGCGCAGTTCAAGGCTTGAAACGGATAATGAAAAATATATTGCTGACCGCAAGAAAAACGAAGAGAAAAAACAAAAGATACAAATAGATCTTGAAAACTTGCAAAAGGAAATAGAAAATCAAGTACATGTTTTCCGCAATGAAAGCCGCAAGCTTGAATCATTAAAGACCAATTACCAAAAACAAGAAAAAACCTTGTATCAGGCTTATCAATATTTGCAGCAGGCAAAATCCCGTCAGGAAATGCTTGATGAAATGGAAGAGGATTTTTCGGGTTTTTTCCAAGGTGTAAAGGAAGTCTTGAAAGCAAGAGGCGGCAAGCTGCAGGGAATTGAAGGAGCCGTAGCTGAATTAATACAGGTGCCAAAAGAGTATGAAATTGCGATTGAAACAGCTCTTGGCGGTGCTATGCAGCATATCATCGTACAAAATGAACAGGATGGGAGAAATGCCATTCAATTCCTGAAAAAAAATTCTTACGGCAGAGCCACTTTCCTTCCGTTAAGTGTAGTGAAAGGGAAGAAGCTGGGTACCGGGCAATTGAAAACGGTTCAGGGGCACCCTGCTTTTATCGGTGAAGCAGCTTCACTGATACGATTTGATGGAAGACACGAGCCTGCTATTGAGAACTTGCTTGGCAATGTGGTTATTGCCCGGGATCTCAAAGGTGCCAATGAACTTGCGAAGCTTCTTCAATACCGTGTGAGACTCGTAACAATTGACGGAGATGTGGTTAATCCCGGCGGTTCCATGACCGGTGGAGCGGTGAAACAGAAAAGTACTTCAATTCTCTCCCGTAAAGGTGAACTTGAAGAGCTTAAGTCCAGAATTGTGGATATGGAATCCAAAACAGCAAATCTCGAAAAGCAAGTAAAACTGCAAAAAAGCGAAATTCAAAAACAGGAATTACACATAGAACAGCTTAAAAAAACAGGTGAAGAGCTTCGGCTGAAGGAACAGAAGGTAAAAGGAGAGCTCTTAGAAGCTGAGTTCGAAGAAAAAAGCATTAATGAGCGCCTATCCCTTTATGATATGGATAAAGCACAGTTTTCTCAAGATATTGAAAGGCTGCTGGCAAGAAAGGGAGAGCTTGCAGCTTTATTAGATCAGCAGCAAAAGCAGATAGCCAGCCTTGATAATGAGATAAAAGCATTAACAGAAAGAAAAAACACCCAGCAGACTTCAAAGGAAACTGTTGTATCTGAAATTAATGAGCTGAAAATCAGCTTCGCTTCCAAGAGTGAGCAGCTGAACCATGCTGAGGACAAGCTTGCAGCTATAAATTCTGAGCTTGCTGTGACCCAAGAGAAGCAGAAAACCGTTAAAGAAGATTTAGAGCTCCTTTCATCCGAAATGACAAACAGCTCTTCAGGTGAACAACATTTGGAAGAAGCAGCACAGAAAAAACTGAAGGAAAAGAATGAAACGCTTGAACTGATTTCTTCAAGAAGGAATGAGCGTTTAAAGCTCCAAGCTTCTTTAGAGGACCAGGAGCTTGAGGCGAAAGAATTGAAACGCCAGCATAAAGGCCTTGTAGAAGTTTTAAAGGATGAGGAAGTTAAGCAGAATCGGCTGGATGTTGAGCTTGAGAATAGGCTGAATCACTTAAGGGAAGAATACCTGCTGTCTTTTGAAGCGGCTAAAGAAGAATTCCAGCTTCAGATTGATGTTGACGAAGCCAGAAAGCGTGTAAAACTCATAAAGCTGTCTATTGAGGAACTTGGAGCTGTAAATCTTGGAGCAATCGAGGAGTATGAAAGAGTATCGGAACGCTATGAATTCCTGCTTGAGCAAAAAACTGACCTTCAGGAAGCAAAAGATACACTATTCCAGGTTATTGATGAAATGGATGTTGAAATGAAAAGGCGATTTGAAGAAACGTTCGAAGGGATCCGTTTTCATTTTGAGTCGGTTTTCCAATCTTTATTTGGCGGAGGCAGAGCAGATCTGCGCTTGACCCAGCCTGATGATTTATTGAATACAGGTGTGGAAATTGTCGCGCAGCCTCCAGGAAAGAAATTGCAAAACCTCGGATTATTATCCGGGGGAGAAAGAGCACTTACAGCAATTGCATTATTGTTTTCCATTTTGAAAGTAAGGCCTGTTCCATTCTGTATACTTGATGAGGTTGAGGCTGCTTTGGATGAAGCGAATGTACAAAGATTCAGCCAATACTTAAAGAGATACAGTGCTGAAACCCAATTTATTGTGATCACCCACAGAAAAGGAACAATGGAAGAAGCGGATGTCCTTTACGGTGTTACCATGCAGGAATCCGGTGTCTCCAAACTGGTTTCTGTGCGGCTGGAGGAAACAAGGGAATTAATTACTCAATAGGATCTTTAAGGCGGGACGGTTATAACACTGTTCCGCTGCTATACATAAAGGAAGTTTTGTAATTTAGCTGATCCGAATAAGTTGTTTTACTGAATTGATTAAAGCGGAAGATGCGAGACTCATTCGGAACAAACAGCATGCAGCAAAAAGCTATTAAAAGGAAGTGAAAACATGAGTTTCTTTAAAAAACTAAAAGAAAAAATCACTAAACAGACAGATAGTGTTACAGAAAAGTTTAAAGACGGACTAACCAAAACCCGCGATAATTTTTCAAATAAGGTAAATGACCTTGTTTCAAGATATCGGAAAGTAGATGAGGAATTTTTTGAGGAACTGGAAGAAATCTTAATTGGAGCGGATGTCGGTTTTGACACTGTCATGGAACTGGTTGATGAACTGAGAAAAGAAGTGAAGCGCAAGAATATTCAGGATCCGCGCGAGGTTCAGGCAGTTATTTCTGAGAAGCTTGTAGATATTTATGACAGTGCAGGAGAAACTTCTACAGAATTAAACATTCAAAAAGATGGACTTACAGTAATCCTGTTTGTAGGTGTTAATGGTGTCGGAAAAACTACGACAATCGGAAAACTTGCCCATAAGTTCAAGAGTGAAGGAAAAAGTGTCCTGCTTGCGGCAGGTGATACTTTCCGTGCGGGAGCAATTGAACAGCTAGAGGTATGGGGTGAACGTGTCGGTGTAGATGTCATTAAGCAGGGAGCCGGCTCTGACCCTGCAGCTGTCATGTATGATGCTGTCCAGTCTGCCAAGTCCCGCAAGGCTGATATTTTAATATGTGATACAGCAGGGCGCCTTCAGAACAAAGTTAATCTAATGAAAGAATTGGAAAAGGTCAAGCGCGTAATTGAAAGAGAAGTACCTGGTGCCCCTCACGAAGTATTGCTTGTTCTTGACGCTACAACCGGACAAAATGCCATGATACAGGCAAAGACCTTCAAAGAAGCAACAGATGTTTCCGGGATTGTTCTTACAAAGCTGGATGGTACTGCAAAAGGCGGCATCGTTCTGGCAATCAGAAATGAGCTGGAAATACCGGTGAAATTTGTAGGTTTAGGTGAAAAAATGGATGACCTTCAGGAATTTAATGCAGAACAATATGTGTATGGCCTTTTTGCCGACATTGTCGAAAAAGAAGCAGATGCAGAAGAAGAGGAAGAATAAAAAATATCCTGACAAAACAGCCTGAGAACATTCTCAGGCTGTTTTTTTACGGTATTTAAATAAAAAACAGTTTGAAAATTACATTTATTAGTGTAAAATTACACTATGTAGTACTCTTCCTTGTTTTTGTCTGAAAGACAAATAATTTTATATTCTCAGGAACTTTTTGTCATTAGTCTGCGTCTATAAAATGGAAGAAGTTATCAGAATGAGAAAAATTTATAGTCGTTAAGGAAGTCTATAAATATTAAAAGCAGATACTTAAGGTATTAAAAGGGGAGATTGGGTTGCGCAGAAAAATAAAAGTTATTATTATGGCTTTCTTCTGCTTTGTATTTATGTTTCATCCATTTCAATCAGCAGAAGCTGCCTCAGGCATTAAAGTTAGTCTGGATGAGGGCTTTGGCGGAAAAGTAAAAAGAGGTGAGGGATTCCCTCTTAGGATTAAGATGGAAAATACAGGTGAGGCATTCAGCGGGAATTTGCTGATAAGTTACCATCCTTCTTACAATACCAGCGGTGCAGTAACTGTAAAAGTAGAGCTGCCGGCCGGTTCAGCAAAGGAATACCTGGTTACGGTACCTGGAATAACGGAGGATCATCCCTCCATGTATCAGAACATTCCCTTGCTGACTCTTTATGAAGGAGATTGGAAAGACGGGAAAAAAGTCAGTTTTACTGGTGAAAAAACATTAAAGCCGAAATTTATAGATATGGCAACTGAAGTAATTGGCGTTCTTAGTGAAAACTATGATCGAGTAAAAGAGCTGAGGACACTGCCATCTAAATCGATGCTTGAGCTTAAAAGGGAAGATTTGCCCGATGACGCCACAGGATTGGAAACGCTCGATTATCTGATTATTGATGAATTCAAGATTTCCCAGCTTAGTGACCAACAGCAAAAAGCGATAAAGGACTGGGTTTTCCGCGGTGGAACTTTGATTGCAGGAGGAGGACCGGATGCAGGCGGCACATATGGAGAGCTGTATTCTCTGCTGCCGATGAAATTAGAAAATGAATCATCCGCTGCTGTCAAATTCCTGCAGCCGGCAAAGGGAGAAGAGCCGGAATTTCAAGAGCTCAACTTTTTTACTGGCCCGGTTGAAAAGAGTGCAGAAGTTATTGCTAAAAGCGGTGATCTCCCTGCAGCATTGAAGAAGGAGTATGGAAGCGGGACGATTTTACAGACGGCTTTTTCATTGGGGGATGAGCCTTTATCTTCATGGCAGGGGTATGACACATGGTTTGATGGCTATATTAAACAGGCATCAGGTGCAGGCACTGGTTCAAGCCCCTATTCACAGGATTATCTGGACCAGCTTTATTGGGAATTTGCAGAAGTAAATGAATTCTTTCCTGCATCCAATTTTTCAGTCGGACAGCTTATTGGACTTTTCGCCGGCTATATTATTCTCATAGTGCCTGTGCTTTATTTTGTGTTAAGAAAGCTTGATAAACGGGAGCATTCCTGGTGGATCATTCCTTCTATAGCCATACTGATGGGGGCAGCTGTCTTTGGAATGGGAGCAAAAGACAGAATTTCTCAGCCGCAGCTGAATCAGATGGGGATATATAAGTTGAATAACAATCTGCTTACCGGATACCAGGCTTCAACCCTGCTGTCAAATAAAAGCGGTGAATATATCCTCTCAATGCCAAAAGGTGAATTTAATGCTGTGGTTTATTCTAACAATTCAACGTCTTCTGATCCTCTAAGAGGCGGAATCATGGCTGAAAAAGTAAAATACAATGAGATTATTTTCCCTGAGGTGGGGTATTGGTCATCCAAAACCATCTACGGAAAAGCTCAAACGGAAATAAATGGGGAATTAAAAGCGGACCTGACTCTTAAAGAAAAAAAATTAACCGGAACTATCAAAAATGAGAGTGACTTTAATTTTGAAGAATTATATATTTGGTCAGGCAATGATGCAATAAAACTGGGTTCAATCAAAAAAGGTGAGACAATTAAAGTAGATAAAACGATAAAACAGTCCCTCTTGAGCAGACCGTACGGCGGAACATTTAATGGAGCATCCCCTGCCAATGGACAGCATGACATTAATAGGTTAAGAAAAGAAAGGCTTGAAAGTGCCTCTTCTACGTTCCTGCTCGGAGATGCATCTCAGCCGGTCCTGGCAGGTATTACAAGAGAATCTGTCATTGATGTAGCAATGAAAGGAAAGAAAGCCAAACAGAATAATACCAATTTGATTCTTCAGCCATTTGAGGCTAAAAATGAGTTTTCCGGCTCATTTACATTGAAGGAAAGTATGATGGCAGCTGATTGGCATGTGTCTAAGGGCCAAATTTATGAAAAAGGCATAGGCAGCACAAGTGGTGAAATGATGCTTGAAGACGGAGAATATGAATATTCTTTAAGTCTTCCGAAGCAGATGAAAGAGAAAAGCTATAGTCTCGAAGAAATTTCCTTAAAGATTAATAGCCAAAGCGTTCAGTATTCAATTAAAAACCATAAATCAGGTGAATGGCTGCCGATTGAACCGGATCAAAGGAGCTTAAAGCTGACAAGTAAAGATGACTTATCACAGTATGTTTCAAAAGATGGCCGATTTATTTTGAAGCTTATTAAGTCTTCACAGGGAGATCCTTTCGTTCAATTACCTGCTGTAACAATTAAAGGGGAGGTGGCAAAATGATCGAAATAATAGATTTAACGAAACGGTATGGAAAATTCACAGCACTTGATTCCTTAAACCTTAATATTGAAAAAGGCAGTGTTTTTGGCTTTGTCGGACAGAATGGTGCAGGAAAATCAACAACCTTCTCGATTTTGGCAACCCTGCTTGCCCCAACTTCGGGATCGGCTTTTGTCAACGGGTATGATGTGCAAAAGGAGCCTAAGCTTGTGAGAAAGCAAATAGGCTATATGCCGGACTTTTTCGGGGTTTATGATCAGCTAAAGGCTGATGAATATCTGCACTTTTACGGAGCAAGTTACGGAATTCCATTTGCAGAACGCGAGAAGCTGATTCCGCAGCTGCTCGACCTTGTTAACTTATCACATAAAAGAGAGTCATATGTGGACCTTCTATCAAGAGGCATGAAACAGCGCCTCTGTCTTGCCAGATGCCTAATTCATGATCCCGAAGTCCTGATCCTGGATGAGCCGGCATCAGGACTTGACCCAAGAGCAAGGGTTGAAATGAGGGAGATATTAAAAGAATTGAAAAGTATGGGCAAAACGATTTTAATATCTTCACATATTCTGCCAGAGCTTGCAGAGATGTGCGATACCATCGGCATTATTGATCAGGGTAAACTGGTGGCTCAGGGGTCGGTTGCTGATATCCAGGCACAGCTCAGAGGAGAACGGCTGATTCTTGTAAAAGTTCTTGGAAATGTGGAAACTGCCATTTCCTTTTTTGAAGATGATCCTAAAATTTCCAAATTATCATTGCATGAAGAAGGGGCATCTATCCAGTTTATTTATAAAGGGACTGCTGAAGAGCAAAAAGAGCTTCTTAAAAGGGCCATTTTGAATAATCTGGCAATCACCAGCTTTGCTGAAGTGGAAACAAATCTGGAAGATGTCTTTATGGAAATTACAAAGGGAGTTGAGCTGACATGAAGAATTTAATCGTGAATCCAGTACTTAATAAAGAATTCAAGCTCCGCTTCCGAAGCTTTAAAAGCTACCTTGGTGTCCTTTTTTACCTATTGGCATTAGGGATTATCATTGTTGGTTTTATTATTATTGAATCACTGTCAAACAACATGCCGGGATTTTTTAAACCGGATCAGAGCCGGACAATGTTTATGGTTTTATCTATACTGCAGCTTGGCCTGATTCTGTTTATAACCCCGGGATTAACAGCAGGGGTTATCAGCAGCGAAAGAGAGAGGCAGACCTTAAATATCATGCTAACGACCACCCAAAGCTCTTCAAGCATCATATTAAGCAAGCTAATTTCCTCCATTTCATATTTAATTTTGCTGATTGCGGCAAGTTTGCCTCTTTATAGCTTTGTGTTTTTATTTGGAGGTATTTCTCCAGGACAGCTCCTCATCACAATGGGATTTTATTTGTTTACGATCCTGGTTTATGGAAGCATTGGAGTTTTATTTTCGACACTGATTAGAAAAACCATTGTCTCGATGGTTACCACCTATGGGGTTACACTATTTTTAGCAGGCGGAACGGCATTCCTAACTTTGATTTTTATGCAATTAACAAATGCCTACGGGTATTCAGGGACTCAGCCGACAAATCCTCTGCCATATTTCCCGGCTATGCTCAATCCGGTCATTATTCTGATGAGTACCTTTGAGCCTGAAATGACCAATGAAATAACAAGATCAACAGGCATTGAATTTCCTTTGTGGATTTCATACTTAATTTCTTACACATTGATTTTCATTGGAGCTGTGCTGCTTAGCATAAAGAAACTTCGTCCCAATATGAAAAAGGGTTAGCAGTTTATTCGGGCAAATCCCAAGGGGACGGGTTTGCCCGAAATTCATAATAAGGGAATGATATCGGTGGAAGACCGCAATCAATATGTTAGACTCTTAAAACCGGTAAAAAGACAGCTCCTGTTTCAGCTGGTTGTTAAGGAATTTCAGGTTTTCCTTTTAACAGCTGCTGTCCTGGCCTTTTTTCTTATGATTGCAGCAAGATTTTTTGTTATCCCGTACCTGCAAAACTATTTCCTGATGATTATATTACTCTCAGCACTTTTCGCTATTTTTAAAATTTGGAAGAAACGGCCGGACATAACTCAGGCGGCATTACTGTTCAATAGGTTTGTAGCCAACGACAGAGTCATTACTGCCCATTCTTTCCTTGAAAATAATGATATTCTCGCAAGATTGCAGCTGGCGGATGCAGTCAAACATATGAAAAAGGTTCACCATCAGGTTTTAGGCAGGAAGAAGGTTTTCATTCTTCCCAAGCATCTTTTAATTTGTTTGGCTTTATTTGGGATGGCGATGTTTTTATACATGCTGCCGGGAGAGAAAATGGAATTGGCCCAAAAGCGGGAGAAGGAAATGGAGATAGTTAAAGAAGCCAGAGAGGAACTTGAGAAAAAAGCCGAGAAGGAAAAGAATCCTCAAGTAAAAAAAGCATTACAGGAAGCAACAGAGAAGATTGCAGGAAAAAAGTCAGCTGAGGAAGCTTTGAAAGAATTAGAGAAACAAACAAAAAGCTTTGAGTTAAAAGCAATTAAAGAAAAAGAGAAATCATTAGCCCTGGAAACTATGAAAAACAATCTTGAAAAGAACGGGTTAGAACAATTAAGCCAAATGCTGAAAGATAAAGATCTGGCTTCATTTGGAAAAGAGTTGTCTAAGCTCAACAAACAGAATGCGAAACTTAATGAAGATCAGAAACAGGCCTTGAAGGAGCTTACTGGCAGTGAAACACAAATATCCGAAGAAGAGCTTTCAAAACTTCTTGAACAGCTGGAAAAAGCTATGCATTCAGAAGAGCTTTTAAAACAGCTGGCTGCAGCACAAGATGCACTTCAGAGTTCAGGACTATCATTACAGCAGCAGATGGCAGCGAATGGAATGCCGCCTGGCCAGCTTGCATTCGCTCCGCCTGGACAGCCGGGCAGCTCTGGTAACACTTCCAATATGCCTCAGCAAGGACAGCAGAATAATTCAAATCAGCAAAATAATCAAAATCAGCCTGGAACTAGCTCAAATAACGGAAATAGCAGCGGGTCAGGAACAGGAACCGGGAATGGCAGCGGTTCAGGCTCCGGCTCCGGAAATGGTTCGGGATCTGGTGCAGGGACAGGTTCAGGCACAGGCACAGGTACGGGAAGCGGTCTTGGAGGAGGTGCAGGACACGGACAGGGATCCAGGGATCTGCTTACCATTCCATCAGGAATGGAAGGAAAGAAAAATATTGAAAATGATAACGGCAGTCTTGGACAGGGGACTTCTGGCCAGCAGTTTGAAGGGGATGGCCCTGTTTTAAAAGGAACGATCAGACCTTACAGTGAAGTGTTTGGGAATTATCAGAATTCATATAGACAGAGCACAGACCGGTATAAGCTGCCGGCTGATTTAGAGGAAATTGTTAAAAATTATTTTACAAGTATTGATCCGGATAAGGAGTGACTTCAATGTCCGCAACACAGGAAAAAGAGCAGCAATTCGCACAAGCAGCAGATATTATTGCGAAAGTGAAGGATGAGATTCAATCATTTATAGTGGGACAGGAAGAGGTAGTCGAACAAGTATTATGGAGCATTATCTCCGGCGGTCATGTATTGCTTGAAGGATTGCCGGGTCTTGGTAAAACGATGCTCATTAAGACTATTGCAGAAGTGCTGGATCTGAAATTCTCCCGCATTCAATTTACTCCTGATATTATGCCATCAGATATAACGGGAACCATGCTGCTTCAGCCAGACGATGCAGGCAGGCAAACATTCAGTTTTCATAAAGGGCCGATATTCGCCAATATTATCCTGGCAGATGAAATTAACAGGGCCACACCTAAAACACAAAGTGCACTGCTTGAGGCAATGGGAGAAAAAACAGTTACCATTATGGGTGAAACAAAAAGGATGGAAAATCCATTTTTTGTTCTTGCAACTCAGAACCCAATTGATATGGAAGGAACTTACCCTCTGCCGGAGGCTCAAACGGACCGGTTTCTATGTAAAATAAATGTAGCTTATCCGACGCAAGCTGAATTAAAAGAAATTGCCCGGAGAACGACAGGTGTACTAAAAACTCATTTAAATAAAGCAGCTGGACTGAATGATGTAATTGTTCTTCAGGAACTTGCAAGAGAAATCCTCGTTTCAGAGGAGATCCTGGATTATGCTGTATGGCTGATCACAGCCACACACCCGGATTCAGAGTATGCACCCGAAACTGTTAAAGAAAACGTCCAATATGGCAGCGGTCCCCGCGGCCTTCAGAGTCTCATAAATATGGCAAAGGCAAGGGCATTGTGCTCAGGCAGGTACAATGTTTCAATAGGCGACCTAAAAAGTGTTGCCTATCCGGTTTTACGCCATCGTCTCATCTTAAACTTTGAAGGAGAAGCAGCGGGGATTACAGCAGATTCGATTATAGAAGCTCTGATAAAAGAAAATTTCCGGGGAGCTAATAGCTGATGAACAGCCATCAAATCCTTCTTGGAAAGCTGCAGAAGCGTAAAATTTCTGTAAAGACTAGGAAAAGAGGGTTTCATTCAGGTTCCAGACAATCACATAAATTCGGATCTTCCATGGAATTTTCTGACTTCAGGGCATATCAGCCTGGAGACGATATCCGGCAAATAGATTGGAATGTCTTTGGCAGGACACAAAAACATTATATTAAACGTTTCCTGGATGAGCAGGAACTATCTATTGCTGTTTATCTGGATGCCACTTCATCCATGACCAAATTGGAAGAAAAATGGGAATACGCCAAAGCGCTGGCTGCTGCTTTGAGTTTTATGATTCTTTCCGGGGAAGACCGTCTCCTGTTTTCACCGGTTTCTTCTTCCGGCTCACAGCCTATCAAAAGAAAAGGGTCTATATACAGCAGGCGAACATTCATGGAGATCCAGAAAATAGAACTATCAGCCCTTTCAAGTAACTTTCTGGGCAATCTAAAAGGCACTCTTTCAAGACATCAGCAGCTTGCTGTAATAATAGCCGATGGCTTTGAACCGCTTCAGGAATGGGAAATCCTGTTTAGGATGTTAAGAGGGCTGAAACAGGAGTTCTGGCTATTTCAGGTCCAGGCCAAAGAAGAAATAAAACCGTCATATTCTGGAGACGTAAAGTTAATTGATAGTGAAAGGGGGGCCGCTGTAAATGTGAGTATGAGTCCTTCCGTATTGGCCGAATACGAAAAGCGTTTAAAAGAACATAATGAACAGCTTGAGATTCTATGCAAACGGTATGGCGGCCAATATATCTATGCCCCTGAAACAAGAGATCTTCAGACAGTTCTTTTCAGGGATCTGTATGCGAAGGGGCTGGTCAGGTGAGAACAAAATGCAATTCTTAAATCCTGTATATTTTGTTTTATCCATTTTTATCGGAGCGGTTGTCCTATTTTATTTCTTTCGGAAACAGTATACAGAAAAGACCATTTCCTCCAATTTGCTCTGGGAACAGGTGCTGAATGAGTGGCAGGCTTCCCCTTGGCTTAAAAAACTTCAGCAGAATCTGTTATTTTGGCTGCAATTATTGGCACTGCTATTATTGATGCTGGCTCTTGTGCGTCCGTTTTGGCTTGAAGATTCATTAAAAGGAGAACACATAATCATCATTATAGATCCATCTGCCTCTATGTCGGCTGACAGCGGAGGGAAAAGCCGTTTTGAAATCGCAAAAGAGGAAATGCTTGGCCTTGCGGGAAAGCTTAATGGCCAGCAAGTAAGCTTGATTCAAGCAGGAGAGAAAAGTGAGATTCTCTTAAGCAGGGAAGATGATTCAAATGCTATTCGAAGAACTATTAAGAAGCTGGAGCTTACTTATGAACATGAAAATATGGAAAAAGCCATCTTATTGGCAGAATCCCTATCTTCAGGAAAAGACACCGCTCTTCATATTTTTTCAGATTCGGCTGCCAAAAAAGATTTTATGAAGGAATCGGCCGGTCTATACACGGTGGTACATAATATTGGAGAGAACGCAGCAAATGTGTCGCTGCAGTCATTCGGGACAGCGGCCGCGGGTGATCGTATTTCAGCAGTTGCAGTGATAGAAAACCAGTCTTCTGAAAATATAGAGACAGGCGTTACAGTAAAATCTGAGGAAGAAGTACTGTTTGAACAGAATGTATCATTAAAAGCAAAAGAGGATATAACCGTTCAAATTAAAGATCTGCCGGTAAAACCTTATTACGAGGCAGCTATCACCATTAGCGATGGCTATAGTGCAGATAACTCAGCAGCCTCTATTTACACTGACCCAAAACCAAAGGTTTACACTATGGGAGATGTAAATCCATTTGCAGTGAAAGGCTTTCAAACTATTGGTGCCGAACTGCTGCAGACAGATCCGTCTGCCCTCAAAGGCTTGGAAATGAAAGGTGTCGTTGTAGCTGAAGGAAGCACATTATCAAAACTTCCAGAGCTGCCGATGATCTTTTTCAATACAAGCAAAAATAGAATAAAACTTGATGAAGCAATTACAGGTGATGATGATCGGCTTTTGGAATATGCAAATTTTGAGAAGGTATATATCAGTTCTGCATCCGCCGTTCTGAAAGGGGAATGGGAGACTGTATTGAAAAGCGGGGATATTCCTTTAATTCAGAAGGGAATGCATAATGGGCAGCCAATAATTATCGTCAATTTTGATCTGGCTGACACAGATTGGCCTCTCCTGCCGGGTTTTCCAATCTTTCTATATAACTCTTACCAGTGGCTATCCCAGCAATCAGAATTCCTTGGGTATTTCAGCTCCGGAGAAGAGAGATGGATTAATATAGGCAATGGAACTGGAAGCTGGGAAATTTTCAATAATAAAGACGAAAATCTATACTCTCTAGATCTAAACGAGGAAACCTTTAAAGCTCCTATAGCCCCCGGAACTTACCAGGCGGTATCAGGGAATCAGATTTATTATTTTTCCGTCCTTCTGGATGAAAGAGAGAAAAGTGCAGGAACAGAAGAATCCTTTACACTGAATGCAAAATCATCTGAAAAAAACAGCATGACCCAAAGGCCAAATGAAAGTTTCTGGTTTTGGCTTTCTTTAATAGCTTTAATATTGATTGCTATCGAATGGGAGGTATATCGCCGTGGGTATAGAGGTTAAATATCCCTTCCTGTTACTGCTCCTGATCCCTGCTGTTATTATCGTCTTTTTATTTATTCGAAATCAAAGGGGACAAGGAAGTGAAAAGTTTTGGATTGCCGGTCTAAGGCTGGTTATTTTCTCTTTAATCATTATTGCACTGACCATTCCCCAAGTACTCCTTCCCGTCAAAGGGCAGACTGTCATATTTCTGGCTGACCGTTCTGCAAGCATTGGCTCAAATGAGGAAGCACTGGCCTGGATAGAAAACAGCACCGGCTACAGGAAAAAGGATGATCAATTTGCCGTTGCGGCTTTTGGAAAAAATGCAGTGCTTGAACAAAATTTGGGCAGAAACCGTGAAGTTATATCCGAATTTAATGGGATGGCTGACAACTCTCAATCGAACCTGGAAGCGGGCCTGCAATTTGCCGCTTCTCTCATTCCGAGGGAGTCTTCCGGCAGAATTGTCTTGATGTCGGACGGGAATGAAACGGAAGGAGAAAGCCTGGCAGCAGCTGCAATATTAAAAAATCGGAGTATCGAGATTGACCATGTTCCACTAAGAACAGCAGCAGGTGAAGATGTTTCAATCTCAGAATTAGACGTTCCTCCTTCACTATATTTAGGGGAAGAGGCTCCGATTACAATAGAAGTTACCAGCAATATTGCCAAGGAAGCTGAAATCAGACTTTCTGTAAATCATAAAGAAGTTTTAAAGGAGACTGTTCAAGTAAACGAAGGGAAAAACATTTATACGTTTACCCACAAAGCGGATACCGCAGGGTTAACAGCTTATAAAGCAGAGATAGCAGCAGACCGGGATGCCTATACTGAAAATAATACCCTTCACTCGATAGTGAATGTGAAAGGAACTCCTAAAGTTCTGATTGTACAAGGAGAGGACGCCGGTGATATTTCAAATCTGTTAAAAGGTTCTGGCCTGGAGACAGATACGGTTATTCCAGAGAAGCTTCCGACCGTTCTGTCGGGCTATTTGCAATATCAGTCGATCATTTTTAATAATGTCCCCGCAACAGTTATTTCAGCGCGGCAAATGACACTGATGGAGAAGGCGGTGAAGGAATTCGGCACTGGTTTTATCATGTTTGGCGGTGAAGAAAGCTTCGGTCTGGGAGGCTATTTTAAAACGCCGATTGAGAAATTGCTTCCGGTGGATATGGATATCAAAGGGAAGAAAGAAATGCCCTCCTTGGGTCTTGTGTTAGTTATGGACCGTTCCGGAAGCATGGCAGGAAATAAAATCGAATTGGCAAAAGAGGCGGCTGCCCGCTCTGTTGAACTGCTTCGTGAAGAAGATACACTCGGATTTATTGCATTTGATGACCGCCCATGGGAAATCCTTGAAACCAAGCCTCTCAAGGATAAGAAGAAGGCCATTGAAAAAATCAAATCCATTACACCCGGCGGGGGAACAGAAATCTTTACCTCTCTTGAACAGGCTTATAGTGAGCTTGAAGATTTAAAGCTGCAGAGGAAGCATATCATTTTGCTGACAGATGGACAATCAGCCGCAAATGGAGACTACGAGTTTCTAATCAAAAACGGGAAAGAGAAGAATATTACTCTCTCAACTGTTGCACTTGGTCAGGATGCTGATAGAGGGCTTCTTGAAGAACTTGCGGGGATGGGATCAGGGCGTTTTTATGATGTTACTGACTCTTCCGTCATACCTAGCATTTTATCTCGTGAAACCGTAATGGCTACAAGAACTTATATCGAAGACAACCCATTTTACCCAAATATACAGCCTTACCCTGACTGGTCCTCTCTTTTTGAAAATGGTGTGCCGAAGATGAATGCCTATATAGCTGCAACGGCCAAGCCGCGGGCACAGGTGCCATTGTTAAGTGAAAAAAAAGACCCTATACTTGCTGAATGGCAATATGGAATAGGGCGGACAGCGGCTTTTACATCCGATATTTCGGGTAAGTGGTCGGGAGAATGGGCCAGCTGGGAAAAGTGGCTGTCCTTTATTAATCAGCTTGTTACTAAAACCCTGCCGCAATATGAAAGTGAACCATATAGAGTTGATGTCGAGAACAAGGATGGTAAAACAGTGCTCACCCTGGAGTCTGCGGGAAGCATTTCTTTGCCCATCGAGACATCCATCGTGTCAGAAACGGGTGAACAGGTAGAAGCTAATATGAGACTTACAGCTCCAGGTAAATATGAAGCGCAGATGCCTGAAAGGGAGGGAATGTATTTTTTAAATATTAAACAGACTGATGAGAATGGAAAAGTTCAGGTTCATCAAACCGGATTTACCGTTCCCTATTCTGAAGAGTATCTGCAAAAGGGAACAAATAAAGAGCATTTGAAGTCACTCTCAAATATGACTGGAGGCAAGGAGCTGGCGAACGGTGAAGAAGCATTCCTGCCGCTGAAAAAAAAGGCAAGCACCAAACAGCCGATCAGTGAATGGCTGCTTCTGGCTGCATTCCTGCTATTTTTCTTAGAAATTGCAGTAAGGCGCTTTGGGCTTACTGGACTCGCAGCGGGAATTTTGAAGAAAAACAGAAAAGTGATAGAAAAGCCTGTGAAGATACCAAAACTTAAAGCTTCCGGAAATAAACCGTCTCCTGCCGATCAGGAGTCAGTTAGTCTTCAAAGGGAACTACCTGTAAAGGAAACACCTGAAAAAATAAAAACAAGGAAGCCAAACCGGACAAGGCCAGCAGCAGAACCCTCGCCTCAGGAAAGAGAAGAGCGGATGAAAAGACTGCTGGATGCAAAAAACAGGAAAAAATAAGTGGAATCAAAGTTGAAGGATGCCTGCTGCGATCACCCGGACGCATTACTGTCAGTACTGTAAAGATATTTTCTTGACATGCTGTGAAATTCTATGTAAACTTACTTTGTAAAGGCTTTTCACTTAACAAGGGGGAATAGGGATGCTCGAAAAGACAACGAGGATGAACTACCTTTATGATTTCTATCAATCGTTGTTAACTCCTAAGCAGAGAAGCTATATGTCCCTTTACTACCTGGATGATTTTTCGCTTGGAGAGATTGCCGAAGAATATGATATAAGCCGGCAAGCGGTTTATGACAACATAAAGAGAACGGAAGCAATGCTTGAAGAGTATGAAGAAAAGCTATTATTATTTCATAAATTTCAAGAGCGCAGCAAGCTGATTGCAGAAATAAAAGAGATGCTTCAGGAAGGTTCTCCTTCCCGAGAGGCATTGAAAGAGGCAGTGGCAGAGCTTGAGAAATTAGATTAGGAGGCGGCATAAATGGCATTTGAAGGATTGGCCGACCGACTGCAAAATACAATTCAGAAGATCCGCGGAAAGGGCAAAATCAATGAAGCGGATGTAAAAGAAATGATGCGAGAAGTTCGTCTCGCTCTTTTAGAAGCGGACGTTAACTTCAAAGTTGTCAAGGAGTTCGTCAAAAAAGTCAGTGAACGCGCTGTCGGGCAGGAAGTATTAAAGAGCCTGACGCCGGGACAGCAGGTAATAAAGGTTGTTAAAGAAGAATTAACGGAACTGATGGGCGGAGAACAAAGCAAAATTGCTGTTTCCAAACGCCCGCCGACTGTCATTATGATGGTTGGTCTTCAGGGTGCCGGTAAAACGACTACAACCGGAAAGCTTGCGAACCTGCTCCGTAAAAAGTATAACCGCAACCCGCTTCTGGTTGCTGCAGACATCTACCGTCCTGCGGCGATTAAACAGCTCGAAACGCTTGGCAAACAGCTTAATATGCCTGTCTTCTCCCTTGGCGATCAAGTCAGTCCTGTTGAAATTGCAAAACAGGCCATCGCAAAGGCAAAAGAGGACCATAACGATTATGTTCTAATCGATACAGCAGGAAGACTGCATGTGGATGAAGCTCTAATGGATGAGCTAAAGCAAATCAAAGAGCTTTCCAATCCAGATGAAATTTTCCTTGTTGTAGATGCCATGACTGGTCAGGATGCGGTTAACGTAGCACAAAGCTTCAATGATCTGCTGGGTCTTACAGGAGTTGTCCTGACAAAGCTGGATGGCGATACTCGAGGCGGTGCGGCTCTATCAATTAGATCCGTAACAAACACGCCGATTAAATTTGTCGGTCTTGGCGAAAAGCTGGACGCCCTTGAAGCGTTCCATCCGGAACGGATGGCTTCCCGTATTTTAGGTATGGGGGATGTCTTATCCCTAATTGAAAAAGCACAGGCTAATGTGGATGAAGAAAAGGCAAAAGAGCTTGAGCAGAAAATGCGCACTGCTTCTTTCACATTTGATGACTTTTTGGATCAGCTCGGTCAGGTCCGCCAAATGGGACCTCTAGATGAGCTTTTGAAAATGATGCCTGGCGCCAACAAAATCAAAGGCTTGAATAATATGCAAATCGATGAGAAGCAAATCACTCACGTTGAGGCCATTATTAAGTCGATGACTAAGGAAGAGAAAACTCATCCGGAAATCATCAATTCAAGCCGCCGCAAACGGATTGCCAAGGGAAGCGGAAGAACCGTCCCAGAAGTTAACCGTCTGCTGAAGCAATTTGAAGATATGAAAAAGATGATGAAGCAAATGGCCGGCATGCAGCAAAAAGGCAAGAAAAAAGGCGGATTTAAGCTTCCTTTTAACCCTTTCTAAGCCGCTATTTAAGCTTTTCATAACATGTAAAGAAAAAAACCTTTACAAACTAATTAACTATCTGATATTATACTATCTTGTGTGAAACTATTCGGAGGTGCTTATTTAAAATGGCAGTAAAAATTCGTTTAAAGCGTATGGGTGCTCATAAAAACCCTTTCTATCGTATCGTTGTAGCTGATTCTCGTTCTCCTCGTGACGGACGTTTCATTGAAACAGTAGGAACTTACAATCCGGTTGCTCAACCAGCGATCGTTGAAATCAATGAAGAGTTGGCTCTTAAATGGCTTCAGACAGGTGCTAAGCCATCTGATACAGTACGTAACCTTTTCTCTAAGCAAGGCATTATGGAAAAATTCCATAACGCTAAAAACGGTAAGTAATTCATTATAAGATGAAAGAGCTTATCGAAACGATTGTTAAGCCCCTTGTTGATTTTCCGGAAGATGTTCAAGTGAATGTCCAAGAAGAGGATCAGCGCGTAACCTATCAGCTTTCTGTCAACAAGAATGACATGGGGAAAGTAATTGGGAAGCAAGGGCGCGTTGCGAAAGCAATTCGGACCGTTGTTTATGCAGCAGGTTCAACAGAACAAAAGAAGATCTTTTTAGAGATCATCGAATAATTATCCTGCAGTAAGCGGGTATTACCAAAAAAGGAGGGGATTCCCCTCCTTTTTTTACAATCTATAAATATAATCATCGCCAACTAAGAATGTGACAGCAGTGTCAGTAACGCCGTTTTTTCATCCGGATTATGATTTGGGAGGCGCTGAACATGAACATTATTCAAACTGTTACAGTTAAGCAGGTGCTGACAGAGAATAGCAAGCAAGAACTGCTGGAAGGCTACGTGGCCAAAAAAAAGCAGCTGCAGAAAGAAAGTGATCAGCTAAGGTTTGAACTAAAAAAACTGGAAAAAACCAAGAAGCTGCATCCGGCCAATCTGAAGCAGCACTTTGAAAAGGAAATTCAACTGAGGCAGGAAAAAGTTCAGCTGCTGGATTTTCAAATAGAACAATTACATATGCTACCTTTAGGAAGCGAATTAAAAGAAAAAGAAGTCCAGGCGATTATCGAGGTTAAAAAGGGTACCCCCTGGGAAGACATAGAAAAAGGGAAAACAATCATCATAAAGGATGGAATTGTTGATGAAATACGCTAGAGGTGATAATACATGCAGAAGTGGTTTAACGTTGGGAAAATTGTGAACACCCACGGCATAAAAGGGGAAGCGAGAGTCATTTCCAAAACAGATTTTGCAGAAGAAAGATATAAGCCGGGAAATAAACTGTACTTGTTCATGCCGGAGGCAAAAGGAGAGCCTGTTGAGTTGACAGTAAAAGCACACCGCACTCATAAATCATTTGATCTGCTTACCTTTGAAGGATACGAAAATATCAATCAGATTGAAAAAATGAAGGGCGGCATTCTTAAAATTTCAGAAGATCAGCTTGGCGATCTTGAAGAGGATGAATTTTACTACCATGAAATTATCGGGTGTACGGTTGAAACACTTGATGGAGAAGAAATAGGAAAAATCAAAGAAATTCTGTCTCCCGGAGCAAATGATGTATGGGTAGTTAAAGCAAAAGGCGCTAAGGAGATTCTGATTCCGTATATTGGAGATGTTGTTAAGGAAGTTAATGTGGAAGATAAACTTGTGAAAATTAATGCGATTGAGGGATTGCTTTAATGATGAATATTGATGTGCTCACTCTGTTTCCGGAAATGTTTGAAGGGGTCTTGGGACATTCAATATTAAAAAAAGCGGCAGAAAACCAAGCGGTAACGTACAATGTTGTCAACTTCAGGGAGTATGCCGACAATAAGCATAAAACGGTTGATGATTATCCATATGGCGGAGGAGCAGGGATGGTTTTAAAGCCTCAGCCAATATTTGATGCGGTTGAGGATCTGCGCAGTAAAAGCGGGGCATCTCCAAGGGTTATTCTGCTGTGTCCTCAGGGGGAGCGCTATACGCAAAGAAAAGCTGAAGAGCTGGCAGAAGCAGATCACCTGATTTTTGTATGCGGCCATTATGAGGGATATGATGAAAGGATACGGGAGCATGTTGTGACAGATGAAATTTCAATTGGTGATTTTGTGCTGACTGGCGGCGAGCTTGGAGCGATGGTTGTCATCGACAGTGTCGTCCGATTGCTTCCTGATGTGTTAGGCAACCAGGAATCTCATATGAAAGATTCCTTCAGTACAGGTTTTCTTGAACATCCTCATTATACACGTCCAGCAGAATTCAGGGGCCTTAAAGTGCCGGATGTCCTCATGTCAGGCAATCATCGCCTTGTTGAAGAATGGAGAGCTAAAGAATCGTTGAGAAGAACGTATTTAAGGCGTCCTGACCTTCTTAGTGATGCAGATTTAACAAAAGAACAGCAAAAATGGCTGGATGACATAAAAAAAGAAGATAAATAACATTGAAGTTGCCGTCCAAATATGTTATGATACTTTTTGTGACTTAGGCTGAACTTGTTCAGCTTTCGTCTGATAAAGATGTTCCGCTGCAAACACAGGTTGTGCATGAGCGTCTGTTGAGAGGAGTTGAAAACGATGCAAAAACTTATTGAAGAAATCACAAAAGAACAGCTTCGTACTGACCTTCCGTCTTTCCGTCCTGGTGATACTGTACGTGTACACGTAAGTATTGTTGAGGGAACTCGTGAGCGTGTTCAGGTATATGAAGGTGTTGTGATTAAGCGTCGTGGTGGTGGAATCAGCGAAACTTTCACAGTTCGTAAGATTTCTTACGGTGTAGGCGTTGAGCGTACATTCCCTGTGCACACACCTAAGATTGCGAAGCTTGAAGTTATCCGCCGCGGTAAAGTCCGCCGTGCGAAACTTTACTACCTGCGTAACCTTCGCGGTAAAAAAGCTCGTATCAAAGAAATTCGATAATAAAGAAAAGAAGGAGCTTGTTCAATCAAGCTCCTTTTTCTTTCATGAAAGAGTAAAGTACAAATAATATTACATAAATGTTAAATAATATAAAAATAAGATTCCCATCGTGTTTATTAAGAAGAATTTTTGTAAAATAAGTAAGACAACACTTTCCATGGCAGGTTAGTTATGGGTTAGAAGAATGGTGGGGGATTAAATGGCAAAAAAGAAAAATGAATTGTGGGAATGGACAAAAGCTCTTGTAATTGCAGTTCTGTTAGCGGCAGTCATCAGATATTTCCTGTTTGCTCCAATTGTGGTTGACGGCTTGTCCATGATGCCAACATTGCATGACCAGGACCGGATGATTGTAAATAAATTCAGTTATAAAATTGGCGAGCCGGAGCGCTTTGATATTATTGTTTTCCATGCACCTGAAAACAAAGATTACATTAAACGGGTAATAGGGCTTCCGGGAGACAAGATTGAATATAAAGATGATACTCTGTTTGTTAACGGAAAACCGTATGATGAGCCTTACCTGGATGAATATAAGAAGCAGGTAATTGATGGGCCTCTGACAGAGCCATTTACTTTAAAAGAGAAGATCGGACAGGAAACAGTTCCTGAAGGGCATTTGTTTGTAATGGGTGACAACCGCCGCTTCAGCAAGGATAGCCGACACATTGGCCCTGTTGCAATGGAAGAGGTACTGGGCGATGCCGGAGTAATATACTGGCCAATTGAGGATATTCGCATCGTTGATTGACGATTATCTGCTATATAAATATATATTGGATGGAGGTGCCGGCTGTGACGATTCAGTGGTTTCCCGGCCATATGGCAAAAGCCAGAAGGCAGGTTACAGAAAAATTAAAACTTGTTGATATCATCCTTGAGCTCGTTGATGCCAGGATTCCTTATTCATCAAGAAACCCGATGATCGATGAAATCATTCAGCACAAACCCCGGCTTGTTTTATTGAATAAAGCTGACATGGCTGATAAAGAAGCAACGAAGAAGTGGATCAGACATTTTGAAAATAAGGGCATAAGAGCTCTTGCGATAAACTCCCAGGCCGGACAAGGCATGAAAGAAATTGTCTCCGCATCTCAGGAAATTCTTCAGGAGAAATTCGATCGAATGAAAGCCAAAGGTGTAAAGCCGAGGGCAATCCGGGCAATGATTGTCGGTATTCCAAATGCCGGCAAATCCACACTAATAAATCGCCTGGCCAAAAAGAATATTGCAAGGACAGGAAATACTCCCGGCGTTACGAAAGCCCAGCAGTGGATAAAGGTAGGGAAAGAGCTGGAGCTGCTCGATACCCCTGGAATTTTGTGGCCGAAATTTGAGGATCAGGAAGTGGGACTTAAGCTTGCTCTGACAGGCGCAATCAAGGATACTATATTAAATCTCCAGGATGTAGCAGTATATGCACTGCGCTTTCTGGGTGAAAGATATCCGGATCGCCTGAAAGAACGTTACCAGATCGAAGAAATCCCGGAGGAAATTGTTGAAGTCTTTGATAAAATCGGCAGGCTGCGAGGCTGTCTGATGGGCGGCGGCGAAATTGATTATGATAAGGTAACAGAACTGGTAATCAGGGAATTCCGTTCTGAAAAAATGGGGCCAATTACATTGGAGCTGCCGGAGGAAATGGCAGTCCGAAATGAAGCTGAATAATAATTATTAAGACCTTCTGTTCGCAGGAGGCCTTTATTTTTTGGAAGAAATGACGATACATAGATTAGCATAAAAAGGAGAAAACATGGAAAAGTTAACCATTCGCCAAATAGAAGAAAAGATGAAAACAATTGAATCAGAGGATGACCCATTCCTTCACTCAATTAAACAGGATGACAGAAAAGGTGTGCAGCAAGTTTTGGCAAAATGGCATTCCCGTATGTTGTTCCAAAAGAAAATACATGAGAAGCATAAAGAAATGACACGTTATGAGCGTCAGTACAGAAGCCGTGGTTTTGAATGTATTGCCGGAATAGATGAAGTCGGCAGAGGGCCGCTTGCGGGGCCGGTGGTAGCTGCAGCAGTTATATTGCCTGAAGACTTTTACCTGCCGGGATTAGATGATTCAAAGAAAGTGCCTGAACGAAAAAGAGAAGAATATTTTGACATGATAAACACTAAGGCTGTAGCTGTCAGTGTGGGGATCATTGAACCCGCGGAAATCGACCGAATTAATATATTTGAAGCAACAAAAAAGGCAATGCTATCAGCAATTGAAGGCCTGAATCCAAAACCGGATTTCCTGCTTGTAGATGCGGTAAAACTTTTAACACCTTATCCAATGGAAGCTATCATAAAGGGAGATGGCAAAAGCGTAACGATTGCTGCAGCCTCTATCATTGCAAAAGTCACAAGAGACAGAATGATGGCTGAAATAGGCAAGGAGTTTCCCCGATATGGATTTGGGAAAAACATGGGCTATGGGACGAAGGAGCATCTTGAAGCGATATCAATTCATGGAATTACGCCTTATCACCGGAAAAGCTTTGCACCGATAAAAGATTCTTATAATTAATAGAGTAGAAGGTGAAGGTATGAAGCCGTCTGAATTAATTCAAAAAATTATAAGGCATGAGCAAAGCAATGCAGGAAAAGCGGCTTCATTCAGGCCTGGGCAAATTGTCAGCGGTAAAGTAGCGAAGTTATTTCCGAATCAGACGGCAGAGGTGCAGATCGGGGTACATAAAGTGATTGCACAGCTGGAAACCCCTTTGTCTGCTGACTATAGATATTGGTTTAGAGTCGAGCCGGGTGAAGGGCTGCTGCATTTAAGAGTTATGGATTCTGTAAAAGGCCAAAGCAAAGGAGCTGAGGCAGAAAGCCTTCTAAGACAGCTTGGAATGCAGGTGTCCCCGGAAAATAAAACCCTCATTCAATATTTTCTTAAGGAGCAGCTTCCGATTACTGGTGAAACATTAAGGATGGCATCGGAATGGATTTATGAAAGCATATCTGCTGCCGAAGTCCTGAGGACTGTTAAAGAGCTGATCATAAGGCAGCTTCCCTTTTCGAAGAATGTTTATTCAGCGCTCTCCTCAGTCTTAAACGGGGACCCATTATCTTCACTAATAGGAGTATTGCGGGATGAGTTAAAGGGAGTTGATTTATCATCCAAAGGAAAGCAAATATACTCTATACTTGAGAATTTGACAATGGCTTCAAGAGACAAACTGGGCCAGCAGGCAGTTGTAAGACTGTTTTCAGAGTGGCTGAATGCAGAAGGTCTGGCTACTTCCCGAACAGCTTTCGAGCTTTTGAAAACAGTGGGGATGTTACCTGGTGAAGCTGGCGAGGATGCTGCCGTAAAACAGCTTATTGAGGAAGGCGTGCAAAACAAACCGATTTTTCAAACACTGACTGCTCTTTTGAAAATAAGCAAATCAGGGAGCAGGCGTGAATTCATTTTAAATTTGGCCAAACTTAATGGTTTTTTTGCACAAAGGTCTGAAAGCAGCAGACAGAGTCAAGCTTTACAAACAATACTTAATGATTTTCGGAATGGAAAATTATCTTTTCCTCCAGAAAAAAATGTACTTAACACTCTTTTGAAATCAGCTCTATCTCTTACCATAAATGATGATTCTGGACATTTATTAGATGGGGAAAAATTCAAGCAGGCTGCTGTCCAGGCAGGGAGATTATTGGGAGGTGAAAAGCTTTCCGGTGCAGCTGCTCTCACACCTCAGGAAAATACAATGCTGGCAGAACTGAAAACAAGCCTTCGTCCCGAATCTCCTCTGCCATATGACCAGCGTCATATTCATAGTGAATTAAAGAGAATAATCAAAACACTGGGATTTTCTCATGAACATCATGTCCAAAATTTATTAAAACAGCAAGGTGGTGGAGGCGACGAAAATCTGGACACCCTCAAACCGCTCCTGATGGACTTCTTAAACGAAGAACCTGTGCATGCAGCTAAGAATGCAGCGGAAAGGCTTCTGCATAAAATAACCGGCTTTCAGGCGCTCTCGCAGGAATCCGGACCATTGCAGCACTACATCTTTCAGCTGCCGGTTTCTTTATGGGGAAAGGTCACCGATTTGACAATGCAGTGGAGCGGGAGGAGAACAGAAGACGGAAACATTGATCCCAGCCATTGCCGGGTTATCTTTTATTTGGATTTAGAGCATCTGAATGAAACGATTATCGATCTGCAGGTCCAAAACAGAATCATCAGCATTACAGTTATAAATGAGCATACTGAGATGAAAAGTTTAACTTCCCCGTTTGCAGCTGAACTAAAAGCAAATCTATTTACATTAAATTATAAGCTGTCTTCGGTTTCTTTTCAGAAGCCGGAGCCTGCCGGAGATTCACTTTCAGCAGGACAAGCAATGACTTCAATAGTACCTGCCAAATCATTCAGCGGAGTAGATATAAGAATATGAAAAAAAATCCCAATGTAAAAAGGAAAGAAGCGGTAGCGTTAAACTATGATCCTGAGAGTAATGGGGCACCAAAGATATCTGCAAAGGGGAAGGGCCTGACAGCTGAAAATATCCTTGCAAAGGCTAAGGAACATGGTATTCCGGTTCAGGAGGATCCTGCACTTGTTGAGCTTCTTGCCAGGCTTAATATCAATGAAGGAATTCCAGAAGAGCTTTATCAGGCCGTTGCAGAGGTATTTGCATTCATCTACAGAGCAGATCAGGAAGCTGGAAAGAGGGGAAATAGGAATTAATCTATTCTGGTAAACCAATATGTTTCTCTCACACTAATCATTTTTAGAAGCAAGGAGCGGTATTATACTTATATTCAAGTAGAATCGAAAGCTATCGACTGACAGTTTTCTTTATTTTAATAAAATATTTTTTCCATAAAATTAGGGTCTAATCCTCTTTAATACCAGGGTTTATGAACTATCCAATATTTATAATTTTTAAAGAAATATAATATTTTAGAGTAAATGGTAGACAAGGGTTGTGTCATTTAATAAAATGAAAGCGCAGTCTATTTTTTGAAGAGTTCGATAGGAGGATGGGAAATGAATATACATGAGTATCAAGGTAAAGAAGTCCTCAGACAATACGGGGTTGCCGTTCCAAATGGAAAAGTGGCATTTACAGTAGAAGAAGCTGTTGAAGCTGCTAAAGAGCTTGGCACTGAGGTATGTGTGGTTAAAGCGCAAATCCACGCCGGAGGACGCGGAAAAGCTGGCGGTGTAAAAGTTGCCAAAAATCTTGACGAAGTTCGTACATATGCAGGTGAAATCTTAGGAAAAACACTTGTTACACATCAAACAGGCCCGGAAGGCAAAGAAGTAAAGCGTTTACTGATTGAAGAGGGCTGTGACATTCAGAAGGAATATTATGTGGGTCTTGTCCTGGACCGCGCCACATCCCGTGTTGTTTTAATGGCATCGGAAGAAGGCGGCACAGAAATCGAAGAAGTGGCTGAAAAAACGCCTGAAAAAATCTTCAAGGAAGAAATCGATCCGGTTCTAGGTTTAACAGCATTCCAGGCTCGCAGAATCGCATTTAATATCAATATTCCATCAAAACTTGTCGGACAAGCTGTTAAATTTATGATGGGCTTATACAGAGCATATATTGAGAAAGATTGCTCTATTGCTGAAATCAATCCATTAGTTGTAACTGGAGACGGCAAAGTTATGGCTCTGGATGCTAAGCTGAACTTTGATGCAAATGCACTTTACCGTCAAAAAGACATCCTGGATCTTCGTGACCTTGAAGAAGAGGATGCAAAGGAAATCGAAGCATCAAAATACGACCTGAGCTACATTTCCCTTGATGGAAACATAGGCTGCATGGTTAATGGTGCAGGATTAGCAATGGCTACTATGGATATCGTTAAGCATTATGGCGGAGACCCGGCCAATTTCCTAGATGTTGGGGGCGGAGCAACAGCTGAGAAAGTAACTGAAGCTTTCAAAATCATCCTTTCTGATAAAAACGTAAAAGGAATTTTTGTTAATATCTTCGGCGGAATCATGAAGTGCGACATCATCGCCACTGGTGTAGTGGAAGCAGCAAAGCAAGTAGGCCTGAATGTGCCATTAGTTGTTCGTCTTGAAGGCACGAATGTTGAAATGGGCAAGAAGATTCTTGCAGAATCCGATATCGATATCATCGCTGCTGAGTCCATGGCTGACGGTGCACAAAAAATCGTTTCTTTAGTAGGCTAAGAATCAAAAATGAGCGGCCGTTCAGTATTAAAGGCATATAGCGGAATCAAAGGATTTTACTTAACGTCTTTATGCGCAGGATGGCTCTCTTTAGACCAGAAAGGAGAATTAACGTGAGCGTATTTATTAATAAAGATACTAAAGTTATAGTTCAAGGGATTACTGGTTCAACAGCCCTTTTCCATACAAAGCAAATGCTTGAATACGGAACGCAAATTGTCGGCGGTGTAACTCCGGGTAAAGGCGGTACTGAAGTAGAAGGTGTTCCTGTTTTCAATACAGTGGAGGAAGCAGTTAAGGCGACAGGTGCCAACGCCTCCGTTATCTATGTTCCCGCTCCATTTGCTGCAGATGCGATCCTTGAAGCTGTTGATGCAGAATTGGATCTTGCTATCTGTATCACTGAGCATATTCCTGTATTGGATATGGTTAAAGTTAAGCGTTATATGGAAGGCAAGAAGACCCGCCTTGTAGGTCCTAACTGCCCGGGTGTTATCACTCCTGAAGAGTGTAAGATCGGCATTATGCCAGGCTACATCCACACTAAAGGACATGTTGGGGTTGTTTCCCGTTCAGGCACATTGACTTATGAAGCTGTACATCAGCTGACACAGGCAGGTATCGGCCAATCAACTGCAGTTGGAATCGGCGGAGATCCAGTTAACGGAACAAACTTCATTGATGTTTTAAAAGCATTCAATGAAGACCCTGAAACTTATGCTGTCATCATGATTGGTGAAATCGGAGGAACTGCTGAAGAAGAAGCTGCAGAATGGGTTAAAGAAAACATGACTAAACCTGTTGTAGGCTTCATCGGCGGACGCACTGCACCTCCAGGAAAGCGTATGGGTCATGCTGGCGCAATCATCTCAGGAGGTAAAGGAACAGCTGATGAAAAAATCCGTGTAATGAATGAGTGCGGTATTCAGGTAGCTGACACTCCATCTGTAATGGGTGAAACACTGATAAAGGTTCTGAAAGAAAAAGGCCTTTATGACCAGTGTAAAACACACTAATCTTTTCAAATAACTTAAGAATAGTCCCTCTTTTTGAGGGACTATTTCTGCTTTGCCATTTTCCCCGCACACACCCCTTCATTAAAAAACAATACAGGAGGCTTCCATGAATGAATTTAATATGAGGCTCACCCATCTCCATCACTGCAGAGGAATGAGCTGGAAGATGATTTATTATATTCTTAAGAAAGATCCAGAATTAAAATTTTTGTATAATGATGCACCCTATCGAATAATACCCCCGGTAAACTCCACTAAGGAATCTCTCTCCAATGTATTCCAGGATCTGCATTCTGATCGAATCCATGAACAAATTCGCCAATACTCACCAAATGGCATTAAAGCCATTACTATTTTTGACGAGGAATATCCCATTCTTTTAAAAGAAACATACCAGCCGCCTTGGGTTTTATATGCCCGGGGCGATACCAGTCTTTTGAATAGCAGGGTACACCTGGCTGTTGTTGGTTCCAGACAGGCAACAGAGTATGGCGAGAAAGCCATTCAGTCCATTTTTCCGAAGCTTATTGAGCAGGGGATTATTATTGTAAGCGGGCTGGCAGCCGGTATAGATGCGATTGCACATAAGGAAGCAATTAAAAATAAAGGAAAAACAATCGGTGTCATAGCAGGTGGCCTGTTTCATATTTATCCACAGGCAAACCAGAAGCTTGCTTATGAAATGATGAAAAATCATCTGGTAATATCTGAATATCCGCCGGACACAAGGCCCTCAAGATGGCAGTTTCCAATGAGGAACCGAATCATAAGCGGGATTTGCAGAGGGACACTGATAATTCAGGCGAAAAGCAAAAGCGGCTCTCTTATTACAGCCAATTATGCTGTGCAGGAAGGACGGGAAGTGTTTGCAGTACCAGGGAATATTTTTAGCCCATTCTCAGTCGGAACAAATGAACTAATTCAGCAAGGTGCCAAACTGGTAAAATCGGCTGAAGAAATCTTGGAAGAGTTTGCTTACTGATCAGTTAAAAATGAAAAATGGAGCCTTGATAAATTAGAGGCTCTTCTCTTACATCCCTGATTTTAAATTTGTTTATTTAAAGGATTTTTTACAAAAAGGTTGAAATTCTATTAAAACTGTTATACATTTTGCAACAGGTATTAAGGAAATTAAGACTATGCTATTTAGTTATTATAGGGATTTATCTTGGAAACGGTTGCGGAAATAATCTGATTAAGTTTGACAAACTTGAATAGAATGTAGAATAATAATGAATATTTCAGTACACACGCAGTTAATGAGACTGCTTTAATGGTAATAAATAATAAATACAGGCAGTTTAGCAGGTGAAAATACCGCATTCCATAAAGGTTTTGCCTGGATGTATAAAATTCCCTCTCAAGGAGGACTATTGATGTCAGAGTTTCTTGTTATCGTTGAGTCACCTGCAAAGGCAAAAACGATTGAACGCTATTTAGGAAAAAAATATAAAGTAAAAGCTTCTATGGGACATGTCAGAGATCTTCCCAAAAGCCAAATGGGCATAGATGTGGAAAATAATTTCGAACCCAAATACATAACCATTCGCGGAAAAGGTCCTGTTCTAAAAGAGCTTAAGACTGCGGCAAAAAAAGCTAAGAAAATTTATCTCGCGGCTGACCCCGACAGAGAAGGGGAAGCTATTGCCTGGCATTTGGCACATAGCCTGGATATGGATATTAATTCGAATTGCCGTGTTGTCTTTAACGAAATTACAAAAGATGCCATAAAAGAATCCTTCAAGCATCCAAGGCCAATCAATATGGATCTTGTTGATGCACAACAGGCTAGAAGGATGCTGGATAGACTGGTCGGCTATAATATCAGCCCTTTACTATGGAAGAAAGTGAAAAAAGGGTTAAGTGCAGGAAGAGTGCAGTCTGTTGCAGTCCGATTGATCATCGACCGCGAAAAGGAAATCAAAGACTTCATCCCAGAAGAGTACTGGTCCATTGACGGAGAGTTCCTTAAAGGGAAAACAGCCTTCGATGCATCATTTTACGGATTTAAGAATGAGAAAGTTGAATTGAAGTCGGAAAGCGATGTTCAGAATATTTTAAGTAAAATGAAGGGCAATAAATTCAAGGTGGAGTCAGTCACCAAGAAGGAAAGAAAGCGGAATCCAGCAGCCCCTTTTACTACTTCATCACTTCAGCAGGAAGCTGCAAGAAAATTAAATTTCCGTGCCAAGAAAACGATGATGCTTGCACAGCAGCTTTATGAAGGAATTGAGCTCGGCAAAGAAGGTACTGTCGGTTTAATTACTTATATGAGAACTGACTCAACACGCATATCTGAAATTGCCCAAAGTGAAGCTGCAGACTATATCCAAAACTCTTACGGGAAAGAATTCCTTCAGAGTGAAAAGAAAAAAGAAAAGAAAAACAGTAATGCCCAAGATGCCCATGAGGCCATCCGCCCGACAAGTACGCTAAGGTCGCCTGCAAGTTTAAAAGAATACTTGTCGCGTGATCAGCTTCGATTATACAGGCTTATCTGGGAACGCTTTGTTGCAAGCCAAATGGCACCAGCGGTTATGGACACTATGAGTGTTGATTTAAAAAATGGAGAAGTGATTTTTCGGGCAACAGGCTCTAAAGTGAAATTTCCAGGTTTCATGAAAGTGTATGTTGAAGGCACTGATGATCAGTCTGAGGAAAAAGATAATATGCTCCCTGATCTTCAGGAAGGAGATGAAGTCCTTAAAAAAGACATCGAACCTAAACAGCACTTCACACAGCCTCCTCCAAGGTATACTGAGGCAAGACTGGTGAAAACACTTGAAGAACAGGGGATTGGGAGGCCATCTACGTTCGCTCCGACACTTGATACAATTCAAAAACGCGGATATGTTGCTCTGGACAATAAACGTTTTATTCCGACCGAACTTGGTGAAATCGTTCTTGAATTAATCATGGAATTCTTCCCTGAGATTCTTGATATCGAGTTTACCGCAAAGATGGAAAAAGACCTGGACTATGTAGAAGAGGGCAAAGTCAATTGGGTAAAGATCATAGATGATTTTTATGGAGACTTTGAAAAGAATCTTAAAATAGCGGAAAAGGAAATGCAGGAAGTAGAAATTAAGGATGAACCTGCCGGTGAGGACTGTGAACAATGCGGAAATCCTATGGTGTTCAAGATGGGACGTTATGGAAAGTTCATGGCCTGCAGTAATTTCCCTGACTGCCGCAATACCAAACCAATTGTTAAGGACATCGGTGTGAAATGTCCAAAGTGCAATGAAGGAAATATAATTGAAAGAAAAAGCAAAAAGCGGCGGATCTTCTACGGCTGTGACAGATTCCCTGAGTGTGACTTTATATCTTGGGATAAGCCGCTGCCGAGAAGCTGTCCAAAATGCGAAAACCTTCTGGTTGAGAAAAAACTCAAAAAAGGCGTTCAGGTTCAGTGTGTTGAATGCGACTATAAGGAAGAAAAGCAAAGTTAAGGGTGAGCTTAAATGCTCACTCTTTTCTATTGATGGGTTCAGTATCCAAAATAATTCCAGCCCGCCTGGCTTTTTCAGCGAAATTAGGACATGAAACTTTTTTATTTTTAAATCGTATTGTAAAATGGCAAAATGAATAAGAACAGGGTAAAGTAAGAGAGACTGTTCCTAAAAATATTAATTATTCATGACATCGTCATCATAGGATATATGGAGGTTTAATTAATGAAAGATACAGCAGTGAATGTAATTGGCGCAGGTCTTGCAGGCAGTGAGGCAGCTTGGCAGCTTGCGAGCAGAGGGATCAAGGTAAGGCTCTACGAAATGAGGCCGGTAAGGCAGACTCCTGCTCATCACACTGATAAATTTGCAGAACTTGTCTGCAGCAATTCCCTGCGTGCAAATACTTTAACAAATGCAGTCGGGGTATTAAAGGAAGAAATGAGAAAGCTGAATTCTGTTATCATCCATTCAGCTGACAGCAGTGCAGTTCCAGCAGGCGGAGCACTGGCAGTTGACCGCCATGATTTTGCAGCCCGTGTAACTGAACAAGTTAAAAACCATCCGAATGTAACGGTCATTAACGAAGAAGTGAAGGATATTCCGGAAGGGCCAACTATTATCGCTACTGGACCGCTAACAAGTGAAGCTTTATCAGCAAAATTAAAAGAGCTGTCCGGGGAAGATTATTTATATTTCTATGATGCAGCAGCTCCAATTATCGAAAAAGATTCAATTGATATGAATAAAGTTTATTTGAAATCACGTTATGACAAAGGAGAGGCGGCGTATCTCAATTGTCCAATGACGGAGGAAGAATTTGACCGCTTTTACGAGGCTCTTACCTCCGCGGAAACAGTTCCGCTAAAGGAATTTGAAAAGGAAATCTTTTTTGAGGGCTGTATGCCAATAGAAGTGATGGCAAACAGAGGAAAGAAAACAATGCTTTTCGGACCGATGAAGCCAGTAGGTTTAGAAGATCCTAAAACAGGAAAAAGGCCATATGCAGTTGTCCAGCTCCGCCAGGATGATGCAGCAGGAACGCTTTATAATATTGTAGGTTTTCAGACACATTTGAAATGGGGTCCACAAAAAGAGGTAATCCGCTTGATTCCTGGCCTTGAAAATGCAGAGATAGTAAGATATGGTGTTATGCACCGGAATACATTTATCAATTCTCCAAAAGTCCTTCGTGCAACATATCAGTTCAGGAATAGGGATGATTTATTCTTTGCAGGGCAAATGACCGGAGTTGAAGGGTATGTTGAATCGGCAGCCAGCGGACTTGTGGCAGGCATTAATGCTGCAAGGATTGTATTAGGCGAAGATCCAATAGAGTTTCCTCATGAGACAGCGATAGGAAGCATGGCACGTTATATTACCACAGCAAACCCGAAGAGTTTCCAGCCTATGAATGCTAATTTTGGTTTATTCCCTGAACTTCCCGAAAAAATAAGAGGAAAAAAAGAAAGAAATGAAAAGCATGCTGAAAGAGCATTAGGAACAATTCAGAACTTTATGAAAAATTTGTAAATTATGTTGCATTGGGCTGCTGAGTTGTGATAATATTTAGTAGCCCATGCGAGGTGAACATTTAATGTCTGAAAATGTGAACGTTTCTTTAAAGTTGTTTATTGAATATTTACAAATTGAGAAAAATTATTCACAATATACTATTGAACATTACCAGTATGATATTAGTGAGTTTTTTATGTTCATGTCTGAACAAGCGATTCCAGACTTAACAAAGGTCGAGTATCAGGATGTCAGGATATATCTCACTGATCTTTTCGAAAAAAAGATGTCGCGCAAGTCAGTTGCGAGAAAAATATCAAGCCTAAGGAGCTTTTTTAAATTTTTGCTGAGAGAAGAGATAGTTGCTGAGAATCCATTCGCACTTGTTTCCATTCCGAAAGCACAGAAAAAGCTGCCGGAATTTTTCTATGAAAAAGAAATGAAACAGCTTTTTGATGCTTGTGAATCAGCCACTCCTCTGGGGCAAAGAAATAAAGCCCTTCTTGAAATATTATATGCAACCGGCATCCGCGTTAGTGAATGCAGTCAAATCCGCTTAAAGGACCTGGATATGCATTTATCAACGGTTCTTGTAAGGGGAAAGGGCAGCAAAGAAAGGTATGTCCCTTTCGGAAGCTTCGCCCAGGACGCAATTGAAACATACATAAACCATGGACGTAAAGAATTGCTTGGAAATGGGAATGTGCAGGAAAATTTGTTTCTGAATGCCCGGGGCGGTCCTCTTACAGCAAGAGGAATCAGGACCATTCTTGACCGGATGATAGAGAAATCATCCTTAACAGGCAAAATCCACCCCCATATGCTTCGCCACACATTTGCGACGCATCTAATGGCTAATGGGGCTGATATGAGAACAGTCCAGGAATTGCTTGGACACGCATTTCTATCTTCAACCCAGGTATATACACATGTTACGAATGAATACTTGAAAAAAACTTATTTGGCCCATCATCCGCGAGCATAGCGGAAAAAGCCAATAACGAATAGTCTGCAGAAAAATCTAAAGGCAATATGCTCCAAAGGAGGAGTCTTTCATGTCCGAATTTCATGCAACAACAATATTTGCTGTGCATCATAATGGAGAATGTGCAATGTCCGGCGACGGCCAGGTTACTTTTGGAAATGCAGTTGTAATGAAGCACACTGCAAAAAAAGTCAGAAAGCTGTTCAACGGGAAGGTGCTTGCAGGATTCGCAGGCTCAGTTGCTGATGCATTTACGTTATTTGAAATGTTTGAAGGAAAGCTTGAAGAGTATAATGGAAACCTTGAGAGAGCAGCTGTAGAGCTTGCAAAAGAATGGAGAAGCGATAAGGTTCTGCGCAAGCTTGAAGCAATGCTTATTGTAATGAATAGTGATAGTCTGCTGCTCATCTCCGGTACAGGTGAAGTTATTGAGCCGGATGATGGGATTCTGGCTATTGGATCAGGAGGCAATTATGCTCTTGCAGCTGGACGTTCCCTAAAAAGATTTGCAGGTGAACACTTGTCAGCAAGAGAAATCGCCAAGGCCTCTCTGGAAATGGCTGCCGAAATATGTGTATATACAAACCACAACATTATTGTGGAAGAACTCTAATAAAAGGAGTGCTGTTACATGGGTAAAGGAACAAGTTTAACTCCACGCCAAATTGTTGAGCGCCTGGATCAATATATTATCGGTCAAAAAGATGCAAAAAAAGCGGTTGCTATAGCTCTTAGAAATCGCTATCGCCGCAGCTTGCTTGAAGAAAAACTGCGGGAAGAAATAAATCCTAAAAATATATTGATGATCGGCCCAACTGGAGTAGGAAAGACTGAAATTGCGCGCAGAATGGCTAAATTGGTGGGTGCACCATTTGTTAAGGTGGAGGCAACTAAATTCACTGAAGTTGGTTATGTCGGCAGAGATGTTGAATCCATGGTAAGGGATCTTGTGGAAACATCAGTCCGTCTTGTAAAAGAAGAAAAGATGGCCAGTGTAAAGGAAAGAGCAGAAGAGAATGCCAATCGCCGCATACTTGAACTGCTAGTACCTGGTGCCAAAAAAACAGCTAATTATAAAAATCCACTTGAAATGCTATTTGGCGGAGGTAATGATCAGCAGCAGGATACGTATCAGACAGAAGATTTAAACCTCCAGGAAAAGCGCAAGATTGTAAAAGAAAAGCTTGCACTTGGCGAATTGGAAAATGAAGTTATTACCGTTGAAGTGGAGGAGCAGCAGCCTTCCATGTTTGACATGCTTCAGGGCTCAGGAATGGAGCAAATGGGCATGAATATGCAGGATGCCCTAAGCAATCTTATGCCTAAGAAAAGGAAAAAAAGAAAACTGACTGTAAGAGAAGCCAGAAAGATCTTAACAAATGAAGAAGCCCAAAAGCTGATTGATATGGATGAAGTCGGCCAAGAGGCTGTTTTCCGTGCTGAACAGTCAGGAATAATATTTATTGATGAAATCGATAAAATTGCCAGCAAAAATAGTGGCGGTTCATCTGCAGATGTCTCAAGGGAAGGGGTTCAAAGAGATATTTTGCCGGTGGTTGAAGGTTCAACAGTAGTAACAAAATACGGATCTGTAAAAACCGACCATGTATTGTTTATTGCTGCAGGTGCTTTCCATATGGCAAAGCCTTCTGACCTGATTCCGGAATTACAGGGACGTTTTCCGATCCGTGTGGAGCTGACTAAGCTGACTGTGGAAGATTTCTACAAGATACTTGTGGAGCCCGATAATGCATTAATTAAACAATATGAAGCATTATTGGTAACAGAAGGTATACAAATTGAATTTTCTGACGATGCTATTCATAGGATTGCTCAATTTGCTTTCGAAGTTAACCAGAATACGGATAATATTGGTGCAAGGCGTCTTCATACAATCATGGAAAAACTTCTTGAAGATTTATCATTTGAAGCACCGGACATCACCATGGAAAAAATCACAATTACCCCTCAATATGTTGAGGAGAAACTCGGTGCCATTTCCCGCAATAAGGATTTAAGCCAGTTTATACTGTGACCTCATTGTTTAAAGAACAAAGGCAAAGGGTATCGAAAAATGAATACTGAAAAAAGTCAACAACAGCAATAACTTATTTAATTTTAACAAAATATATGTTTATGGGTTGCAGCAAATAGGAGGAAATACAATGGATTTATTAACAAAAACTAGAAAAATTAATGCAATGCTTCAAAGAGCAGCCGGGAAGCCGGTTAATTTCAAAGAAATGTCAGAAACACTAAGCGATGTAATCGAAGCAAATATCTTCGTAGTAAGCCGCAGAGGCAAACTGCTTGGGTTTGCTGTAAATCAGCAAATCGAAAACGAGCGCATGAAACAAATGCTTGAAGATCGTCAGTTCCCTGAAGAATATACGAAGAATTTATTTAACATCCAGGAAACTTCTTCTAATCTGGATATGGAGAGTGAATATACTGCATTTCCAGTAGAAAATAAAGAACTTTTTGCCAGTGGCTTGACTACGATTGTTCCGATCATTGGCGGCGGGGAGCGTCTTGGCACACTAATTCTTGCAAGATTACAGGAACAGTTCCATGATGATGATTTAATTCTTGCTGAATATGGTGCGACAGTAGTTGGCATGGAAATTCTGCGTGAAAAAGCGGAAGAAATAGAAGAAGAAGCGCGCAGCAAAGCGGTTGTACAAATGGCAATCAGTTCACTTTCTTACAGTGAGCTTGAAGCGATTGAGCATATCTTTGAAGAGCTTAACGGCAATGAAGGACTTCTTGTTGCATCAAAAATTGCAGATCGTGTAGGCATTACCCGCTCTGTAATCGTTAATGCTCTAAGAAAACTGGAAAGTGCAGGAGTCATTGAGTCCCGTTCTTTAGGAATGAAGGGTACTTATATCAAAGTCCTAAATGACAAATTCCTGTTTGAATTGGAAAAGCTGAAATCAAACTAATAAATTTCTTTAAACCCGACCCTCAGTGGCGGGTTTTTTTGTTACAAATTCATTACATTTAATACTGGTAAATTTATGTATTTTAAACATTTTTTATAAGTTCATTGGTCATGTGTTATATAAATTTCAAATATATCAATCAGTTATATAGGTTAAAAGATCTACTATAGTGGATGTCAATAAAATTCGGAAGGAATCAGGTGTGGAGTAATTATGGTAAATACATCCAATTACCTTATGTAACTTTCAGCATATTTTAAAGATTTGTCGAAAATAGGCCAAAAGTATTAGTAAAATTACTCTTATGTACATAGACATATTATTTCGTATTCATTACAATAATGTTTATGATGACATATTTTGTCCATTATCAACAAATTTCTACAATTATTACCATATAAAAATGTTTTTATTCGAGGTGTTTTGATTGAAGCTGTTTTCTGGCACTCTATCTACATTAGAACAAGCACTTAATTATTCATCGCTCAAACAAAAAGTAATATCACAAAATATTGCAAATGCTGATACACCAAACTATAAAGCAAAAGATGCAAGCTTTAAAGCAGCTTTCAAAAGTGTTTTAAATGATTCAATGGAAGCAAACAAAAGTGATTTCAGACATTACGAGTTTAAAAACGCTTCATCTCCAGGGCAAGGTATAGTAACAAAACCTGATTCTTCCTACAACCATAACGGCAATAGCGTTGATTTGGATAAGGAAATGGCGGATCTGGCTTCAAATCAGATTTACTATAATGCAGTTATTGAACGAGTAAGCGGCAAGTTTTCCAGTCTGCAGAATGTATTGCGGGGAGGCAAATAGTAATGTCTATGTTTCATAGTATGAATAATACAGCATCGGCTCTAACTGCCCAAAGGCTCCGGATGGATGTAATTTCTTCTAATATGGCTAATGCTGATTCTACAAGAAGTATAAATGGAGCCGGACCCTATAAAAGGAAGTCAGTGGTACTGGAACCGAAAGAAGGGCAATTTTCATCTTTCTTGAATATGGCCATAAGCCAAAAGGGGAGAAATTCTGCAGGGAACGGGGTAAAGGTGTCCAGAATTGTAGAAGATCGGGTAACCCCAACTAAAATGGTTTATGATCCTTCGCATGTTGATGCTAATGAAGATGGATATGTTGAAATGCCAAATGTGGATCCTTTAAGAGAAATGGCAGATCTTATTAGTGCAACAAGATCCTATGAAGCTAATGTTACGGTTTTTAATGCCTCTAAAGGCATGATGATGAAAGCATTGGAAATCGGCAAATAAGGAGAACCTTTAAATGAGAAATATCATGTTTATGCCAGTGAATACAATAAAGCCCGCTGAAAACCAAAAGACTCATACATATACATCATTCGATGCTCAGCAAAGTTTTTCGTCGGTTTTAAAGCAATCAATTGAAAAAATAAATAATGCACAGATTCAGTCAGACGCTATGACTGAAAAGCTTGCAAAGGGAGAAAATATCGATCTTCACCAGGTGATGATTACTTCACAGAAAGCGAGCATCACGATGCAGGCAGCTCTCGAAATCAGAAATAAAGTAATAGAAGCTTATCAGGAAGCGATGAGAATGCAGGTTTAATACTAAGGCACTTCCATTGAAAAACTTAGAAAATTGAAAGAATCCTCTGATAGGTGGGGTTTTTTCAATTTTTTAATGAAAGAAAATGATTAAAGCTAAAAACTAGTTATGGCGGTTATTAGCTAAGACAGAATAACCGGAGGATTGGGATGAAAGAGACGCTACAGATATATATAAGCAATTTGAAAGCCTACTGGGTGAGCAGGTCAAAAAAGCAAAAAACTATAATGATTGGTGCAGCTGCATTATGTATACTGCTGATTGCAGCTGCTGCTATCCTCAGTACCAGAACCAATCTCGTTCCTCTATACAGCAACCTGACACCTTCTGAAACTGGAACGATAAAAGAAAGTCTTGATACGAGAGGAATTGTATCTGAAATAGCAGATGGCGGAACAACAATTAAAGTACCTGAAGAATCAGTAGATACTCTGAAAGTAGAGCTGGCTGCAGAAGGAATTCCGAAGTCGGGCAGCATTGATTATTCATTTTTTAGCCAAAATGCCGGAATTGGCATGACTGAAAATGAGTTCAATGTTCTGAAGCTGGAAGCAATGCAGACTGAGCTTGCAAATTTAATGAAAGGGATCGAAGGTGTCAATGATGCCAAGGTAATGATTAACCTTCCGGCAAAAGGCATCTTTGTTAATGATCCATCAGAGGAAGCCTCTGCTTCAATTGTTCTTAACACAAAACCAGGACACCAATTTGAAGAATCGCAAATTCAGGCGCTTTACCACTTGGCTTCGAAAAGTATACCAAACCTTCCCACTGATAATATCGTCATTACCAACCAGTTTTTTGAGTATTTTGATTTGAAAAATGAACAAAATTCTTCACCTGAAAGCACATTTGCGGCACAGCATGAAATCAAGAAAGAAATCGAGCGGGATGTACAGCGCCAGGTGCAGAACATGCTGGGGACTTTAATGGGCCAGGATAAAGTGGTTGTATCAGTAACAGCCGATATTGACTTTACCCAGGAAAACAGGGAAGAGAACCTTGTTGCACCTGTTGATGAAGAAAATATGGAAGGGCTGGCGATCAGTGCTCAAAAGATAACGGAAACGTTTACTGGAAACGGTGATGCTGCAGGCGGATTTACTCCTGCTGGAGGAAACGACGAGCCTGCCGGTACTGATGCAGGTTCTTACCAAGAAATTGGAAATTCAAACGGGGATTATGAACGAATAGAAGAGACTATTAATAATGAAGTTAATAAAATTCGCAAAGAAATAGTTGAAAGTCCATATAAAGTCAGGGATTTAGGGATCCAGGTAATGGTGGAACCCCCGACTGCGGATGATCCTGCATCACTTCCGCAGGAAAGAATTAATGATATTACAAAAATTCTTGGGACTGTGGTCCGCACAACAATTAATAAGGATTCTGCAGTTGAAGAGGAATTAACAGACGACGCGATTCAGGAAAAAATCGCTGTTTCTGTACAGCCGTTCAATGGTAAAGTTGAATTCCCTAATGAGACAAGCACCAAGATTCCCTGGTGGATTTATGCAATTGGGGGAATGCTTCTTTTAATAATTGCTCTATTAATCTTCCTTTTTATAAAAGCCAGAAAGAACCATATACAAGAAAAAGAGATAGAATCACATGCATTGGACACAGTCAACATACCGGATGTTAATGAAGAGCATGAAACGGAAAGTACAATGAGGCGTAAACAGCTGGAGAAAATGGCAAAAGAAAAGCCTGAAGACTTTGCAAAGCTGCTGCGTACATGGATCGCAGAAGATTAAGGGGGATAAAAAATGCCAAAAAAAGAACAAAGAGAACTAACAGGTAAGCAAAAAGCGGCAATTCTTCTTATTTCACTCGGTCCTGATGTTGCATCCTCTGTTTATAAACATTTAAGTGAAGAAGAAATAGAAAAATTAACCCTGGAAATCTCCGGGGTCAGAAAAGTTGATTCGTTCGCTAAAGAAGAAATTCTCGAAGAATTCCATCAAATTGCCCTGGCACAGGACTATATAACACAGGGCGGCATTGGCTATGCAAAAACAGTTCTCGAGAAGGCACTTGGTACTGAGCAGGCTTCAGCCATTATAAACAGGCTGACGTCTTCTCTTCAGGTAAGACCTTTCGATTTTGCGAGGAAGGCTGACCCTGCACAAATTCTAAATTTTATTCAAAATGAACACCCGCAAACCATCTCCTTGATATTGTCTTATCTGGATCCTGCACAGGCCGGGCAAATTCTGTCAGAGCTGCCGCAGGAAATGCAGGCGGATATTGCAAGAAGGATTGCTGTAATGGATAGTACATCTCCTGAGATCATTAATGAAGTTGAACAGATACTTGAAAGAAAACTGTCTTCTACTGTAACTCAGGATTATACTCAGACCGGCGGGATTGAATCGGTGGTTGATGTCCTTAATGGAGTTGACCGTGCAACAGAAAGGACAATTCTGGATGCACTGGAGATTCAGGATCCAGAGCTTGCTGAGGAAATTAAGAAGAGAATGTTTGTGTTTGAAGATATCGTTACCCTAGACAGCCGCGCAATACAGCGTGTCATCCGTGATTGTGAAAGTGAAGACCTCATGCTATCGCTGAAAGTATCGAGTGATGAAGTTAAAGAAATTGTCTTTAAAAACATGTCTTCCAGAATGGTTGAAACCTTCAAGGATGAAATGGAATACATGGGTCCTGTGAGACTAAGAGATGTTGAAGAGGCACAATCAAGAATCGTTGGCATTATAAGAAGATTGGAAGAATCAGGGGAAATTATCGTCGCCCGCGGCGGAGGAGAGGATATTATTGTCTAGGCTAATAAAATCATACTCACCTGCAGTGCCAATTGAAGAAAAAAAAGTCATTTCGATCAGACATCTGCACAGCCATTTAAACCACAATGAAGAGGAAGTGGAGCAGTGTTCAGTGAGACCCTATGAAGAGGTTCAAGCCATGCTGAACAAGGCCCATGAGGAAGCTGAATGGATTGTCAATACTGCAAGAATAGATTCAGAAAATTTGGCCCGGCAAATGGAAGAGCAGCGAGGGGTGCTTGAACAGGAAAAACAAAAAGTTTTTGAAGAAGCCAGAACACATGGATTTGCTGCTGGAGCAGAAGAAGGCAGACAAAGTGCTCTTACGGAATACACTGACCTGATTCAGATGGCAAGAGAAGTGGTAGACTCCGCCAAACATGATTATCAGCAGCACATTGAATCATCAGAACGGACCATTCTGGATCTTGGATTAAAGGTTGCAGGGAAAATACTTGGTGAAGTTCTAGAACAGGACAGTGACCAATTTCTTTCTATTGTAAAAAGGGCTCTAAAGGAAGCAAGAGAATACACAGAGATACAGCTTCATGTGCACCCAGTGCATTATGACTTGGTTCTATCTCATAAGGAAGAACTAATCCGCGTTTTTCCTAAAGAGACAGATTTATATATTTATCCAGATGAGGAATTAAGCAATACAAGCTGCGTCATTGAATCAGCAAACGGAAGAATTGAAGCCAGTGTTGACAGCCAGCTTGAAGAAATAAAAAGTAAACTCTTTGAGATGCTGGAGAGTGAATCAAATTGAAGCTTGAACAGCTGATCAGCGAGATTGAAAAAGTAGATAGCTTTAAGCGTTTTGGCAGGGTAAAAAGAGTAGTGGGTCTGATGATTGAGTCACAAGGACCGGAAAGTTCAATCGGGGATGTCTGCATTATCCATATCGGTAATGGGCGCACAAGAAAGATCCAGGCGGAAGTAGTCGGGTTTAAGAATGAGAATGTGATCCTTATGCCTTATACAGATGTACAGGACATATCACCAGGATCTCTTGTCGAAACAACCGCTAGACCTCTTGAGGTGAAGATAGGCCCAGCTCTTATCGGACAGGCAATAGACTCACTCGGACAGCCTCTCGATGGGTCTATGCTCCCAAAAGGGCTGAAGCCAGTTCTAACGGAACAAACTCCTCCTAATCCGCTGAAAAGGCCGCCGATCTCTGAGCCTATTGAAGTAGGTGTAAGAATGATCGACAGCCTGCTTACTGTAGGAATCGGTCAGCGAGTCGGGATTTTTGCAGGAAGCGGTGTCGGGAAAAGCACACTTCTTGGAATGATAGCCCGTAATACAAATGCCGATTTAAATGTGATTGCTCTTATTGGGGAGAGAGGCAGAGAAGTCAGGGGATTTATTGAGAGGGACTTAGGCCCGGAAGGTTTGAAAAGATCCATCGTGGTGGTTGCTACTTCTGATCAGCCGGCACTCATGAGAATTAAAGGGGCATATACAGCCACTGCTATTGCTGAATATTTCAGGGACAAGGGCTTAAATGTCATGCTAATGATGGATTCGGTAACACGGGTGGCAATGGCTCAGCGTGAAGTAGGCCTTGCAGTCGGAGAACCGCCAACAACGAAAGGGTATACCCCATCTGTCTTTGCTGTATTGCCTAAACTTCTGGAAAGAACCGGAACAAATGAATATGGCTCTATAACGGCATTTTATACCGTGCTGGTGGACGGGGATGATATGAATGAGCCGATTGCAGATACAGTCAGGGGAATACTGGATGGACACTTTGTTCTGGACAGATCGCTAGCAAATAAGGGGCAATATCCAGCTATAAATGTCCTAAAAAGCGTAAGCCGGGTAATGAATCATATTACAGATTCCTTTCATATTAAGTCAGCAGAAAAAGTGAGAGAGATGTTAAGCACATATATCAATGCAGAGGATTTAATTAATATTGGAGCTTACAAACGGGGTTCATCGATGGAAATAGACGAAGCTATACAGTTGTATCCTTCGATAATCTCTTTTTTAAAACAAGAAACGAATGAAAAAATTTCTATCTTGGAAAGCATCAGCCAATTAAAGAGATTAGCTGGTAAAGGGGAATAAAAAATGCAGTACCAATTTAAATTCAATAAAATCCTGAAGATCAAAGAAAAAGAAAAAGATCAGGCGTTCGATATATACAATCAGGCTGTAAAACGATTCGAAGAAACTGCTAAGAAACTATACGATCTGCTGAAAAAGAAAGAAGATCTGGAAGAATATCAGCAATCAAGACTGGAAAATGGACTTCCGGTCCAGGAAATCAGGCATCACCAGCATTTTGTGAGCAGCCTTGAGAAGACGATTGATCATTATCAAAAGATGGTGGCGAATGCAAGAAACCAAATGAATTTTCAGCAGGAAAAACTAATGGAAAAAAACATTGAAGTAAAAAAGTATGAAAAAATGCAGGAAAAAGATTTAGCATTTTTTCTGGAAGGCATGAAGCAAGCAGAAGGAAGGCAAATGGATGAGATCTCGATTCAGCTGTTTATGAATCGGGGAGATTAGGTGGTTAAATGAAAAAAATGCAGGAAGAACAAGAGACTCCCAAAACAAGCAGGTTTCAATGGTTTATATATGCATTCTTAATCCCCATCCTTTTCGGAATAACCGTAGCCCTGCTGATTTTTACAATAACAGGAAACAACATTTTTGATACAGCTAAAGAATTTACCCAGAAGGTGCCTTTTATAGCTGAGGTTTTTGATGATACAAAATCCCGTTCACAGGAAGTGATGGAGGAGCAGCTCATTAGCCTGCGGGCAGAAGTAAAAGATCGTGAAGCAAGGATTTTCCAGCTGGAAAGCGAGCTTGACAGCAAAGAGGTTGAAATAGAAAGAGCAGGACTGGAAAAGCAAAGGCTGGAGGAAGAAATCAGCGAGCTTACGGCTATTAAGGAAGAAAACAAGCGAGCGTTTAAAGACATCGTAAGGACTTATGAAAGAATTTCTGCTAAAAAAGCAGCACCTATTTTAACTGAAATGAAGGATGAAGAAGCTGTAAAAATATTATCAACAGTTAATTCTGACACGCTGGCTGCCATTATGGAGAAGATGGAACCTAAAGACGCTGCACGATATACAGCACTTTTAACAGCTGCCAAAGAAAAGAACAGATCCAGTAATTAAAATCTTGAGAGGAGGTGAATTGAGTGCAAATTGGAGGATTGGGATTTATTCAGTCGCAATTTTCATCCGAAGATAAATTATCTCTGCAAGATACAGGCAGCACTGATTTTGGAAATCTTTTCTCTGCTTTAATCGGTAACGCCAAACCACAAGGAGAAAACTTTTTGTCTGCCAATGAGAATAATATTAATCAGTTAGCAGCAGATGAGGATCATATCGAAAAGTTAAACGAAACTATTCGAATTCTTAAAGTAAATGACATCTCCGAATTGGAAAATGGAAGCGAACTTCTGGAGATGATCACCTTTCAAAATGAAACTGACATAGCTGAGATCATATCAGAGCAGCTAAATCTTTCGCAGGAAGAATTAGTCCAGATGCTTGAGGGTTTTATTGAACAGGTTCTGCCGGAAGTAAAGCTTAAGGAAGTATATCCTATAGGAAATATAGATGCAGAAAACAAATTCGGTTTATTAATTTCAGTACTCTCCGATTTTGGTCAAATAGAAGGCATCAACCTGCAGGGGAAAGATTTTAACGGGGCATTAAAAGCTCTGAAACTGTATGATATTCTGTCTGCGAAACAGGACTTTTACACTAGTACACCAAACCTGAAAGATTTCCTGAATAATATTCAGGTAAAAGTAGAAAGTCTGATAAACAATAGAGAGGGAATTTTACAGAAGCACTTTATCCCGCTTGCAAACGAACTAAACTCTGTAAAACAGCCAAATAATGCTGCAAATGAACCTGCGCTTCAGGCTGGTGCAAATAGCATACATAGGTCAGAAGCGGGTTTCCAGGGATTTATTCAGGTTCAATCCTTTACAAAGCCTGAACAGATGGCTCTTCTGAATCATCAGGGAAGGGCAGTAAGTGCAGACCAGCTTATGCAGCAATTTGAAAACATATTATCCAAAAGCAGTTTCCTCAAAACAGGCGGGACACAAAAGTTATTTATCAAGCTGAACCCTGACCATCTTGGAGGGCTGCGTATAGAGCTTATTCAAAAGGACTCAGCGATGATTGCCAGGATACTTACTGCCTCTGGAGCGGCTAAGGAAATTCTGGATTCACATATTAACGGATTGAAGCAGGCCTTTAGTTCCCAAAACATCCAGATTGAAAGAATAGAAATTTCCCAGCAATTGACGCAGCAGGATCGGTCTTTTAACAAGGATTCCCAGCAGCAGGAACAAAGGCAGCAACAGAACAGGGATGACCAAAATAAACAGCCTGAGAGAGAATTTAACAGCTCTTTTGAAGAAGCGCTTCTTCATACAGAAGCATAGGAGTGAGATAGTTGGCAAATACAATAGATTCATCTTTAATGCTATCAAACTACAAAAGCCAAACCCGAAAAACCGGCTCTGATATTTTAGGCAAAGATGATTTCCTGAAAATTTTAATGACGCAGCTGCAAAACCAGGATCCAATGAATCCGATGCAGGACAAGGATTTCATTGCACAAATGGCAACCTTTTCGTCCTTGGAGCAGATGACTAATATGAATAAGACGATGGAGAAGTTATTGGTTTTTCAGGAGCAGAACCAGCTGATGACATACAATAATTTTTTAGGGAAAAATGTAATCTGGCATAAATTGACCGAATCAAGCGAACCTAACCAGGCTCCAAGTATAGAAGAAGGAACTGGTAGAGTAGTTTCTATCCAGTATAAGAATAATACAGCAATATTTATCTTGGATGATGGAACGGAGCTTGAACCGGCAAATATTTCTCAATTAAATGAGTAAAAGGAAGTGAGCGGTTGGATAAACTTATTTATCGTCCGATCCACACCCAGCCGGTAATTACACCTAAAGGGAATGCTGTTCAAACATCAAAGCAATCGAAAAATCCTTTTTCAGCCCACCTCCAGACGGCCTTACAGACTGAGAGTAATTTAATTGTCAGCAAGCACGCTCAACAGAGACTGCAACAAAGAGGCATACAAATAAGCGGAGAGCGTTGGGGGCAAATTGAAGAGAAAGTTCGGGAGGCCAAGCAAATGGGTGTTAAAGATTCCCTTGTATTGCTTGAAGAAGCAGCACTTATAGTAAGTGCAAAGAATAATACTGTGATTACTGCGATGGATCGTAAAGAAGCTCAAACCCAAATCTTCACAAATATCAATGGAACCATAATTCTGGATAATAACTAGGCTGGACCATATAAGGGGGCCAAAGCTGCGGACTGACAGAAGCAGCATAATGAGAGGAGCAACTAACTAATGTTACGTTCAATGTATTCAGGTATAAGCGGTATGAAAAACTTTCAGACAAAGCTGGATGTAATCGGGAATAATATTGCGAATGTTAATACTTTTGGATATAAAAAGGGTCGGGTAAATTTTAAAGATATGGTGAGCCAGACAATTTCGGGCGCAACAGGAAGTGGAGACAATTCGGGCGGTATCAATCCAAAGCAAGTAGGTCTTGGTTCGCAATTATCCTCCATAGATACAATTGATACCCAGGGAAGTCTTCAAACCACTGGCCGTGTTTTGGATATAGGGATTCAAGGTGATGGCTATTTGATGGTGCAGCGAGGAAACAACACCTATTATACCCGTGCCGGGAATTTGTATCTTGATGATAATGCAAATCTTGTTACTGCATCAGGAGATAAAGTTAAAGGATCTGATGGTGCAGCAATCCAATTAAACGGCGGGGATGCAACTGTTATAAAAAGTTTAAGCATTTCGAATGACGGAACTATAAACTTTTTAATAGACGGGAATGATACCCTGCAGACTACCGGGCCAATTGGAATAGCCCGCTTTAATAATAATGGCGGCCTTGAAAAGATTGGAGACAATCTTTATAAGGACACTGTAAACTCAGGAGACGCAGTCCCATTAACCCCGGGAGAAAATGGTGCTGGAGTACTCGTTTCTGGGACCCTGGAAATGTCAAACGTAGACCTGTCAGAAGAATTCACTGAAATGATCACGGCTCAGCGCGGTTTCCAGGCGAACACCCGCATCATTACAACATCAGATGAAATCCTGCAGGAGCTTGTTAATCTAAAACGTTAATTTAAAGGAGGGTCAGGGCTGAAGGCACAGGATCTTTAGCCCTGAAAATGAACATTGATAAAAGTATCTCGCCTGAACGGCAAAACTTTTGTATTAAACGCTCTGTACATAGAAACAGTAGAGTCCTTTCCAGATACAACAATTACGCTCACGAATGGGAAGAAGTATGTCGTAAAGGAATCTGAAGATCGAGTCATGCAATCGATTTTAGGATTCTATCAATCTGTTAATCTTCTGGGGCAGCAGCTGGCGGAGGGAAATGAAAATGAAGAACAATAAGCTATTAATGATAATGTTAACTATGCTAGTAGCGATCACACTTATCGGAGCAATCGCCCTGGTGATTGTGATGAAGTTTTCGGGTGGTGAAGAAACAAAAGAGCCGACGATTGATGAAGTGCTCGAGGCCTCTGTGGATATTCCTCAAGTTACATCCAATTTAGCGAGTGATGATTATATCAGGATTTCTTTTAAAATCCAGACTGAAAACAAAAAAGCTAAAGAGGAATTGCAGAAAAGAGATTTTCAGGTGAAGAATCTAATCATTCAGGAATTATCTGAAATGAAGGCAGAGGATATTCAGGGGAAAGAAGGCCAAATTAAGCTGCAGGAAGATTTAAAGACCAAGATTAACGGTTTAATGCAAGAGGGAAAGATCGTTCAGGTGTACATAACCGAGTCTCTCCTCCAGTGATTACCGAATTTATAAACGCAATAGATGGAGGTGAGGATTGATGCCAGGTGAGGTTTTATCGCAAAGCGAGATTGATGCCCTGCTCTCAGCTATCTCAACTGGAGAAATGGATGCAGAAGAGCTAAAAAAGGAACAGACAGAGAAAAAAGTGAAAGTTTATGATTTTAAGAGAGCTTTAAGATTCTCTAAAGATCAAATACGGAGTTTAACAAGAATTCATGAGAATTTTGCCCGGCTTCTAACCACCTTTTTTTCTGCCCAGCTAAGGACCTATGTGCAAATTTCAGTTGCATCTGCAGATCAAATTCCATACGAAGAATTTATCCGGTCCATTCCGAAAATGACAATCTTGAATGTAATTGAAGTGCCCCCGCTGGATGGAAGAATTCTTATGGAAGTGAACCCAAACGTAGCATATGCCATGATGGACAGGCTGATGGGCGGACGAGGGACAAGCATCAATAAAATTGAAAATTTAACAGAAATTGAAACAAAAATCATGTCAGCCACATTTGAAAGGGCATTTGAAAATCTAAGGGAAGCCTGGAGTACAATCGCTGATATTGATCCGATATTGTCTGATTTTGAGGTTAACCCGCAATTTCTGCAAATGGTCTCTCCAAATGAAACAGTCGTCGTTATATCACTAAATACGACAATTGGAGAAACGAGCGGGATGATTAATATTTGTATACCTCACGTCGTACTTGAACCCATTATTCCTAAGCTGTCAGTGCATTATTGGATGCAGACGGATAAAAAGGAAAGGGAGCCGGAGGTCATTGCCCGGCTTGAGCAAAACATTCATAAAGCGGAAGTTCCAGTTATTTGTGAACTCGGCACTTCTGACATTGCCATTCAGGATTTCTTAACCCTTGATATTGGAGATGTCATTGAGTTAAATCAGAGAATTGATCAGGCACTTACTATAAAAGTAGGCAATATTCCAAAATTCATCGGCCAGCCCGGAAAAATGATTAAAAAGATGGCCGTGCAAATTTTAGACACTGTGAAAGGGGGAGATGAGGATGATGAGTGATGATATGCTTTCGCAAGATGAAATTGATGCTCTATTAAGGGGAGCCGCTAACGACAGCGACGAAACAGATTATAATGAAGCTTTTTTTCAAACCGAGGATTATTTGTCCCATATGGAGCAGGATGCATTAGGTGAAATCGGCAATATTTCTTTTGGCAGCTCTGCAACTGCATTGTCCACGTTATTGAATCAAAAAGTTGAAATCACAACTCCAGCTGTTTCAGTGGTTTTGCGCAAGAAATTAGCCGATGAATTCCCGCATCCTTATGTAGCAATTCAGGTGAGTTACACGGAAGGTTTTTTCGGAAGCAACCTGCTTGTCATACAGCAATCGGATGCAGCCATCATAGCTGACTTAATGCTTGGGGGAGATGGAACCAGCCCAGCTGAATTAATGGGGGAAATTCAGTTAAGCGCTGTTCAGGAGGCAATGAACCAGATGATGGGTTCTGCAGCCACTTCAATGTCAACGATATTTGGAAAAAAGGTTGATATTTCACCGCCGGCAATCGATATTCTTGATTTGCCACAGGGGGAAGGCGCCGATAGAGTACCGGCAGATGACATGCTGGTAAGGATTTCGTTCCGATTGAAAATAGGCAGTCTGATCGACTCAAATATTATGCAGCTGCTTCCGCTGGAATTTGGCAAAAGTCTTGTGAATGAATTATTAAATCCGGTGCAGGAACTTCCCGAAAATAACTCTGTTTCTGTAGAAAAGTCTGCGGCTCAGGCACAGGCTGATAATCAGGAAAGCCGGCATTCAAATGATAATAAGCCTGAAGCACATACAGGCGGATTGGATCAGCCTTACACTCAAACTGCTTATTCCGGAGAGCAGCCGGCATTTTCACAGTCGGTTATGAATCAGGCATCTAACCCAGGCTATACACCTGCTCAAACCCAGGCGCAGTATAACGGGCCGCAGCATTTCGGAGGCTTTTATGCAAATGGAGTGCAGCCGAATGTACAGCCTGCAGCTTTTTCGAGCTTTGAACCATTCCAAATGCAGGAGCAGGAAACAAAGAATTTAAATATGCTTCTGGATATACCGCTTCAGGTAACAGTCGAGCTTGGAAGGACCAAACGTTCCGTTAAGGAAATACTTGAACTGTCTTCAGGATCAATTATTGAGCTGGATAAACTGGCTGGTGAACCTGTTGACATTCTGGTAAATAACCGGTTAATTGCGCAGGGTGAAGTGGTTGTCATTGATGAGAACTTTGGTGTGAGGGTTACAGATATTATCAGCCAGAGTGACCGTATTAAAAAATTAAGATAATAAGTGGGGGTTATTAGATTGGCACATAAAATTTTAATAGTTGATGATGCAGCTTTTATGCGAATGATGATAAAAGATATTTTATCTAAGAACGGATATGACGTAGTAGGCGAAGCCGCTGACGGTGCACAGGCTGTCGAAAAATATAAGGAAACACAGCCGGACCTTGTCACAATGGATATAACTATGCCGGAAATGGACGGAATTACAGCCTTGAAAGAAATTAAAAAAATTAATCCAAGTGCAAAAGTTATTATGTGTTCTGCAATGGGCCAGCAGGCGATGGTTATTGATGCCATTCAGGCTGGAGCGAAGGATTTTATCGTAAAACCGTTCCAGGCTGATAGAGTACTGGAAGCGATCGGCAAAACTTTGGGCTAGTGATTATTCTTTTTAGAGGGTGCAAAATAGTGTGGGATGTAAAGAAAGTGATTTCTTTGCTGCTGTTGTTTTCAATTGTTCTGCTGGGCGTGCAGCCGCTGGCCCAGGCAGAGCAATTGAATAATAGTGTTAAAGAATGTATGGAAAGTACTGAGGAATGCGGGAAACAGGAATTAAAAGAATCAAAGGATTTGAAATCAGCTGAAGGACAGGCTCAACAGAGTGAAAGCGGTAAAATCGGCCTTACCTTCTGGGATTTTATAAAGATGATTTTAGCTACAGGCTTCACTATCGGATTACTATATACTCTCCTAAAATTCATCAATAAAAAAAGTAAGGTATATAACAGGTCACAATTAGTTGAAAACCTGGGTGGTACCGCATTAGGTGCAAACAGGTCAGTTCAGCTGATAAAAGTGGGAAAGCGCATTTTCGTAGTAGGGGTAGGAGAAAATATTCAGCTGTTAAAAGAAATAGACAACTCAGAAGAATGCAGCCAGATCATCAAAGAGCATAATGACAAATTGGAACAGCTTATCCATCCAAGCGATATTGTGACAAAGGTGATGAAAAGAACACAGCAAACAGAGGAAAACAAAGAAGGCAGCCAAAACTTCGCTGCACTGCTCGGGACTCAGCTGGCTGAAATGAAAAAGGGCAGAAAAAAACTGTTTGATGAGTTAGAAAGAAAGGGCCAGAAGAAAGATGAATGAATTCATGGAGTTTTTTAATAGCAGTTCTCCAGAAAATGTTTCTGCATCTGTGAAGCTTTTTTTATTGCTGACGGTACTTTCTCTCGCGCCGAGTATTCTAATATTAATGACATGCTTTACAAGGATTGTCATCGTTCTTTCCTTTGTCAGAACGGCGCTTGCTACTCAGCAAATGCCGCCAAACCAGGTAATCATCGGCTTATCTTTGTTCCTGACATTCTTTATAATGGCTCCGACAATGCAGGAAGTAAACGAACAGGCATTAACACCATTATTCAATGAAGAAATAAATCTGGAACAAGCTTATGAAAAAGCTTCAATCCCTTTTAAAGAATTTATGAGTACCCACACAAGGCAAAAGGATTTGGCATTATTTCTTGAATACTCAGGAGCAGAAGCACCTGCTTCTGTTGAAGATATTCCGCTTACCAGTCTTGTCCCTGCATTTGCCATAAGTGAAATAAAAACAGCTTTTCAAATTGGTTTTATGATATTTATTCCTTTTCTGGTTATCGACATGGTTGTAGCCAGTGTATTGATGTCCATGGGGATGATGATGCTTCCTCCCGTTATGATTTCGCTTCCGTTCAAAATATTATTATTTGTACTGGTGGACGGATGGTATTTAGTAGTTAAATCCCTTTTACAAAGCTTTTAAGCAGGTGAACATTCAGAATGACTCCAGAAACAGTTATATCCATTGCAGAAAGAGGGATCATTACCGTTTTAATGATTTGCGGTCCCTTGTTAATTCTGGCACTAGTAGTAGGCTTGGTTGTCAGCATCTTTCAGGCTACAACTCAAATTCAGGAACAGACGCTGGCATTTGTTCCTAAGATTGTTGCGGTCCTTGTCGGTGTCGTTTTTTTTGGACCCTGGATGCTTAGCCATATGCTCTCGTATGCAAATGAGATTTTTTCTAATTTGACCAGGTTTGTAGGCTGATAGCATGATAGATTTTCTGCCTTCTTTTCCTGCATTTTTACTTGTTTTTGTCAGGGTGACATCTTTCTTTTTAATGATGCCCCTTTTTTCATACAGATCCATCCCGGCATCACACAAAATTGGCCTTGGCTTCTTTTTGGCATGGATTATGTTCCTCGGCATGGATGTACCGGCACTTGAAATTGACGGCACTTATTTTCTATTAATCATAAAAGAAGCATTGGTTGGACTTATGGTTGGATTTATAGCTTATTTGATCCTTTCAGCCATTCAAATTGCCGGTGGGTTTATAGATTTTCAGATGGGTTTTGCCATTGCGAATGTTATTGATCCGCAGACAGGTGCCCAGAGCCCATTAATGGGACAGTATTTGTATACGATCGCTCTCTTCTTATTATTAACTGTCAATGGCCACCATCTTATGCTTGATGGGGTGTTTAACAGCTATAATTTTATCCCGCTTGATCAGGCATGGATTTCTTTCGGGAATGAAAATATTGCTGAATTTGTCATTAAAGCCATGAATACAATGTTCGTTATTGCCTTCCAGATGTCCATCCCAGTTGTCGGCAGTTTGTTTCTTGTAGATGTCGCTTTAGGGATTGTCGCCAGGACAGTTCCTCAGCTAAATGTCTTTGTCGTGGGGCTGCCGTTAAAAATAGGCGTCAGTTTTATCATCCTGATCATTGTTATGAGTGTACTGATATATGCTTTTTCCCTTGCAATAGAAACGATGCTGCAGACAATGAGAGGGCTTATGGAGCTAATGGGAGGTTCATAGAATGAAGTTATTGCTTTCTTTAGATCTGCAGCTGTTTTCCGGAGAAAAAACAGAAAAAGCCACTCCGAAAAAAAGGCAGGATTCCAGGAAAAAAGGACAAGTAGCCAAAAGTCAGGATGTTAATACAGCCATCGTCCTCTTAGCGGTGTTTCTGTTTTTGATGTTTGCCGGATCGCATTTGAAGAATATCATTCTTTATATTTTTACGCATTCATTTAATGATTATATGATGATGCCGCTGACAGAGGAAAATGTTCAGATGATTTTTCTTGATGTCTTAAAGGAACTGGTGCTTTTTTTAGGTCCGATTATGCTGATTGCTATGCTTGCGGGCGTGCTCTCAAACTTCATGCAGGTAGGTACTCTTTTGTCAACAGAAGCAATTCAGCCTAAATTGGAGAAACTGGATCCGATAAAAGGCTTTAAGCGCATTTTTTCTATGAGGGCGATTGTTGAGCTGCTAAAGTCCATGCTCAAGATTGCATTTGTGGGTGCCGCAGCGTTTGCGGTTTTATGGTTTAGAATAGATGAAATATTAATTCTTTCTCAAAAGTCAGTTGGCACGGCGATGGCCACCATCGCCAGCCTTACCGTTCAAATGGGGTTAATTGCATCAGCTGCACTGCTATTTTTATCCGTTCTTGATTATCTGTATCAAAAATACGATTTTGAAAAGAACATCCGCATGTCTAAACAGGATATTAAGGATGAACACAAAAACATTGAAGGGGATCCGTTAATTAAATCCAAGATTAAACAAAGACAGAGGGAAATGGCAATGAGAAGGATGATGCAGGAAGTCCCTAATGCGGATGTGGTTATCACCAACCCAACACATTTTGCCATAGCCCTGAGCTATGACGAAGCAAAAAGTGATGCTCCCGTTGTAGTGGCAAAAGGTGTGGACTTTGTTGCCCAAAAGATTAAATTAATTGCTAAGGAGCATGATGTAATTGCTGTTGAAAACAGGCCGCTTGCCAGGGCTCTTTATAGTCAGGCTGAAATAGGCCAGGCTATTCCAGAAGAATTCTTCAAAGCTGTTGCAGAGATTTTAGCTTATGTGTATAGAACTAAAAACAAAATTTAACCAGAGAAATATGAAATAGCTGGCGGTTCCGTTTTTTAAAGAATATCAAAGTCTTGATATTTGAACAGAGATAACCGGCCAGCTCCGGCGCCTGCCCCATTGAGTGCGGAGAATTGCTGGGCGCTTCGCTTTTCTTGTAAGGAGAGAGTATCGATGCAAGCAAGAGACTTATCAGTATTGATGAGTGTAATTTTAATAGTAGCCATGCTTATCATTCCTTTTCCGCCCTGGCTTTTAAGTGTATTGATAATCATTAATATTGCGCTTGCACTCATGGTATTGCTGACGGCCATGAATATGAAGGAAGCGCTCGAATTTTCCATTTTCCCTTCCTTAATACTGTTAATGACATTATTCAGACTGGGATTGAATGTTTCTACTACCAGATCCATCTTATCCGAAGGGGAAGCAGGCAAAGTCGTTGAAACATTTGGTTCATTCGTAACCGGAGGCAATGTCATAGTCGGACTCGTAGTATTCCTGATACTCATTATTATTCAGTTTATCGTCATTACCAAAGGATCTGAGAGGGTTTCCGAAGTGGCGGCGCGTTTTACACTTGATGCAATGCCTGGTAAACAGATGAGTATCGATGCAGACTTAAATGCAGGTATGATTTCTGAGCATGAAGCCCGGGAACGCCGTGAAAAAATCAGCCGTGAATCAGATTTCTACGGTTCTATGGACGGTGCGAGCAAATTTGTAAAAGGTGATGCCATAGCGGGAATCATTATCACACTGATTAATCTATTATTTGGTATTGTCATTGGGATGATGCAGCTGGGGCTTCCGTTTGCAGAGGCTGCGATGAGGTATTCAACGCTGACAGTTGGGGACGGAATTGTCAGTCAAATCCCGGCACTGCTAATCTCTACTGCAACCGGTATTGTTGTAACAAGGGCGGCATCAGATGGAAATATTGGCAAAGATATTACTTCCCAGCTGTTTGCTTATCCGAAAATGTTATATGTTACTGGCGGAACTATCATTCTGCTGGGGGTGCTGACACCAATAGGCCTTATTTTAACACTGCCGATTGGCGGTTTGATGATTTTTGGCGGATATACGATAGCTAAGACTCCACAGCCGGATAAAGAGCAGCTGCTGGAGATGGAAGAAGAAATTGAAACAGATGAAATGAAAAGTCCTGAAAGCGTGGTTAACCTATTAAATGTAGATCCGATAGAATTCGAGTTTGGTTACGGGTTAATACCTCTTGCAGATACAAATCAAGGCGGGGATCTTCTGGACAGGATTGTAATGATCAGAAGACAGCTGGCAATTGAAATGGGATTGGTTATTCCGGTAGTTAGAATACGTGATAATATTCAGCTCCAGCCAAATGAATACAGATTGAAGATTAAAGGAAATGAAATGGCTCGCGGAGAGCTTCTTCTCGATCATTATTTGGCAATGAGTCCAGGTATAGAAGATGATAGCATCGAAGGAATTGATACAATTGAGCCTTCCTTCGGCCTGCCTGCAAAATGGATTACAGAAGAAATGAAGGAACAGGCGGAAATTTTCGGTTATACAGTCGTTGACCCGCCATCCGTTGTCTCTACTCATATTACAGAAGTAATAAAAAACAATGCTCATGAGTTATTAGGCCGCCAGGAAACAAAACAGCTAATTGACCATGTTAAGGAAAGCTATCCGATTCTTATTGAAGAAGTTACACCAAATCCATTGTCTGTTGGTGAAGTTCAAAAGGTACTTGCAAAATTATTGAGGGAAAATGTTTCGATCCGGAATTTGCCGGTTATTTTTGAAACACTTGCCGATTTTGCAAAATCTACAAGTGATACAGATTTGCTTACAGAATATGCCCGCCAGGCTTTGGCCAGACAAATTACCAACCAGATTTCACAGCAGGGTGACTCTATAAAAGTTGTGACCCTTTCAGGGAGAGTAGAGAAAATGGTTGCAGAAGGTGTTCAGCAGACAGAACATGGCAATTATTTATCAATGGATCCAACAGTATCGCAGAATATTCTTGAATCCATTGCTTCCCAGGTTGAACAGCTTTCATTGATGGAACAGACGCCAATTGTCCTTTGTTCTCCAGCTGTCAGAATGTATGTCAGGCAGTTAACAGAAAGGTATTTTCCGCAAATACCGATCCTTTCCTATAACGAGCTGGAAGCGAATGCGGAAGTTCAAAGTGTCGGGGTGGTGAATATAGATTGAAGGTAAAAAAATTCATGGCAGCTTCCATGCCTGATGCAATGAAAAAAATACGCGCGGAACTGGGTAAAGACGCTGTAATATTAAATTCACGTGTAGTATATACCGGCGGGGTTTTAGGCTTTTTTAAAAAAAGAAATATAGAAGTGATGGCAGCAGCAGAACCAAATCAGGAAATAGAGCATAAACCTGCTGTTAAGCCTGTGTCAACTCCTGCTGCTCCAAGTTATTTCAAGGAAAACGTTGATAAATCGCAATTTCCAGGATCGGGGACATCAGATGAGCTGATTAGAGAGATAAGCAGCCTAAAACAAATGATGTCCTCATTGACCGGAGAACAGCAGATACCTGCTGTTTACCCTGAAGAGATAAGAAAAGTCATGCACTTTATTAATGAACAGGAAATTGACAAGTCTATTCAGGATCAGCTGCTTCAAGTATTGCTGGAAAAATGGTACCTGAGCGGTGCCAAAGCAAGAGCTGCTGAAGTAGAAGCCTGGCTGCATGAAGAACTTAAGAAGCAAATTGAGGGTATTCAATTCAGCGGGATATCATTCACCAGTAAATATGTTAATGTAGCAGGTCCCACTGGCGTAGGGAAAACAACTACTCTGGCGAAGATGGCAGCAGAGTGTGTGATTAAACATAAAAAAAAGGCTGCATTTATCACAGCCGACACCTACAGGATAGCGGCGATCGATCAATTAAAAACATATGCAGGCATCCTGGATATGCCTTTGGAAGTTTGCTATACAATAGATGACTTCAGACAGGCAGCAGAGAAGCTGAAGGAATATGACATTCTATTAATAGATACAGCCGGACGGAATTTCAGGAACCGGCATTATGTAGAGGATCTAAAGAATGTCATTGATTTTGAGAAGGAAATGGAAACCTTTTTAGTGCTTTCCCTAACAGCGAAACAAAAGGATATGGAAGAAATATATAATCAGTTTTCAATAATAGACATTGATAAGCTAATCTTCACAAAGGCAGATGAAACGTCAACTTACGGAGCCATGTACAACATAATTCATAAATACAAAAAAGGCGCAGCTTATATTACAAATGGCCAGGATGTTCCTGATGATATCCTTGTGGCAAGCCCGGAAGTTATTGTAAAACAACTAATGGGGAATAAGAAATGAACGATCAGGCAGAAAGATTAAGAGCCAGGCTGAAAGAAGAAGACAGCCAAAGTTATCAATCTAAAACAATTGCAGTAGTAAGCGGAAAAGGGGGAGTAGGAAAATCAAATTTTTCATTGAATTTTTCTATTTCCCTATGCCAAACGGGCCACAGAGTATTGTTATTTGATTTGGATATCGGGATGGGGAATGTCGAGATTCTAATGGGAAGATCAGCTCAATATTCTATTGCCGACTTTTTAGAAGAGGATATACCTTTAAAAAATATTATTTCACAAGGACCCTTTGGACTGGATTATATTGGCGGCGGGACCGGCCTTTCACATATATTGATACTCGATGATATGCAAATCTCAAGATTTACCGCAGAACTATCCAGGCTTATCCAAAACTATGATTATATAATCCTTGATATGGGTGCAGGAATTACAGAAGAATCGGCAAAGTTTATACTCTCAGTTCAGGAGATTGCGGTCATTACTACACCTGAGCCTACGTCTATTACTGATGCATACTCAGTAATGAAGCATATACATCGATTGGATGATAAGATTCCATTTCATTTGGTTATTAACCGGGCTGAAGGAGAGAGAGAAGGGCAGGAAACATATAAGAGGATTGCTGCTGCCGCAGATAGGTTTTTAGGCAGGGATACCGATCTCTTAGGAATTATTCCGGATGATTGCAGCATACAGCGGGCTGTAAAACGGCAAATCCCTTTCATTATTTTTCAGGGAAATTCAGCTGCTTCAAGAGCGATTCGGACTATGGCTGAGAAAGCAGGCGGCAGGCCTGGCGTGCAAGCTGGTGAACACTATCCTTCCCAATTTATTTCAAAGCTTAAAAAATTTCTTTTTAATAGGGGGTGAATCAGCATGAACATTGTTAAAGTGCTTGTAATAGATGATTCAGCCTTTATGAGGAAACTGATTGCGGATCTCCTGTCTCAAGATGAAAGAATTCGAGTTATTGGGACAGCGAGAAACGGTGAAGAGGGCTTAAGGAAGATTAAGGAATTAAATCCTGATGCAGTAACCTTGGATGTTGAAATGCCTGTCCTAAACGGACTGGAAGCTCTCAAAATAATTATGAAAACTATGCCTGTTCCTGTAGTGATGCTTTCAAGCACAACTAAGGAAGGTGCTGAAAACACCTTTACAGCTATGGAATATGGGGCAGTAGATTTTATAGCGAAGCCATCTGGGCCAATCTCCCTTGACCTGCATAAGATAAAAACTGAATTAACAGATAAAGTTGTGCAGGCAAGCAAAGTGAATATTAAAGTGCTGGCTGATTTTTCAAGTATTGGGAAAAAAACTGCCGAACTAAAGTTTAATTATAGTAAAATAGAACCATTCCAATCTATTCAGACCAATCGTTTTGCTGATGAATCAAACCTCAATGTCAAACAGCTTATCTGTGTAGGAACTTCCACTGGAGGACCCCGAGCGCTTCAAAAAGTGCTTGTTGACCTTCCTGGTAATCTGGATGCACCAATTCTGATTGTACAGCATATGCCTGCCGGATTTACAAAGTCGCTGGCAAGCAGGCTTAACGGGTTATCGGCGTTATCGGTTAAGGAAGCCCAAGAAGGGGATATACTTGAAAACGGTACAGCCTATATTGCTCCTGGCGGCTTTCATGTAACTGCAGAAAGGTCAGGAAGAGATCTTGTTATTCATCTGGATGAATCACCGCCGAGGAACGGGCACAGACCTTCGGTTGATGTGATGTTTGAGTCTATAGGTGAAATTAAAGGAGTCAGAAAAATTGCTGTCATAATGACAGGAATGGGAGCAGATGGCAGAAATGGCTTAATGGCAATGAAAAAAAGCGGTGAAGTAAAAGTTATTGCTGAATCAAAAGAATCATCAATTGTATTTGGAATGCCAAGAGCAGTGATTGAGTCTGGCCTGGCAGATGATGTGCAGAAAATTGAACGTATAGCAAAATCCATATTGAAATTTGTTTAAAGCCGAGGGGTGCAGGCACATGGAGATGAACCAATATTTAGAGGTATTTATCGAAGAAAGCAAAGAACATTTGCAATCATGTAATGAACAGCTTCTTGAATTAGAGAAAAATCCTGATGATATAAAAATAATTAATGAGATATTCAGGTCAGCTCATACGCTGAAAGGCATGTCTGCCACCATGGGGTATGAAGATCTGGCGAATCTGACTCATCAAATGGAAAATGTTCTTGATGCAATCAGAAATCAGAAGATTAAGGTAAATACTGAAATTCTTGATGTCGTTTTTCTTGCTGTTGATGATCTTGAAGCAATGGTCCAATCAATTGCACAAGGCGGAGACGGCAAAAGGGATGTTTCAACATCTGTTGAAAAATTAATTCTCATTGAAAAAGGGGAGAGCCCTGCACAGTCGCAAGCAAGAGCCGAAGCGGCTGCAGCTGTTGCTGAACCCGAGGTACCGGTTAAGAGTACATATGATGATTTCGAGTGGACCGTGATACAGCAATCCAAGGAGCAGGGCTTTGATGCCTATGAAATTTCAATAGCTTTGCGGGCAGATTGTCTGCTGAAAGCAGCCAGAATTTATATGATTTTTGAGGTCCTTGAGAAAAGCGGAGAAGTGATCAAAGCCACTCCTTCTGTCGAGCAGCTTGAAGAAGAGCAATTTGATCAGGAATTCTCTGTAACAATTGTGACCCGGGAGCAACCAGATGTTATCCGTCAGAAACTTTTGAAGGTTTCAGAAGTGGATAGAATAGATGTGCTTCAGGTTTCAACACGGGATTGCAGCTCAGTGGAAGCTGTGACTGATGAGGACGCTTTGCAGCCAGATGGAGATAATAAGGCAGATAGCGTTTCAGAGATGCCAAAAGAGGAAAAGAAGGCGACTGCATCAAAACAAGTCAGCAATAAAACCATTAGAGTGAATATTGAGAGACTGGATATCCTTATGAACCTGTTTGAAGAATTGGTGATTGACAGAGGCAGACTTGAACAAATATCCAAGGAACTAAACAATCAGGAGCTTCATGAAACGGTTGAGCATATGTCAAGGATCTCAGGAGACCTGCAGAATATTATTCTGAACATGCGCATGGTGCCAATAGAAACAGTATTCAATCGTTTTCCAAGAATGGTAAGACAATTAGCAAGAGATTTAAATAAAAAGATCAATCTCGAAATCGTCGGTGCAGATACTGAACTGGACCGAACGGTTATAGATGAAATTGGGGATCCGCTTGTTCACTTAATCCGAAATGCATTAGACCATGGTGTGGAAACACCAGAAGTCCGTAAAGCAAATGGTAAAAGTGAAGAAGGAAATGTCATTTTAAAGGCTTATCACAGCGGCAATCATGTTTTCATTGAAATTGAGGATGATGGGGCAGGCATAAACAAAGATAAGGTTATAAAGAAAGCATTAAAAAATGGCATCATTACAGAGCAAACAGCTTCAGCACTTACGGACAAGCAGGCCTATGAGCTTATTTTTGCCTCAGGATTTTCAACTGCAGATAAAATATCTGATGTTTCCGGACGGGGTGTAGGGCTGGACGTAGTCAAGAATACAATTGAGTCATTGGGAGGATCAGTTTCTATTGATTCAAAATTTGGACAGGGTTCCATTTTCTCCATACAGCTGCCATTAACTTTATCTATTATTTCTGTCATGCTCGTCGAAATAGAGAAGGAAAAATACGCAATTCCTCTATCTTCTATTATTGAAACAGCCATTATCAGGAAAGACGGCGTCTTAAGTGCACATAACCAAAAGGTGATTGATTTCAGGGGCAAGGTTGTTCCGCTCCTTTCATTAAAGGAAATCTTTGATGTGCCATCAGACAATCACGAAGATGATTTCCTTTCCGTTGTCATTGTCAGAAAAGGGGAAAAGATGGCCGGGCTGGTGGTAGATTCCTTTATCGGACAACAGGAAGTCGTACTAAAATCACTTGGAAACTACTTAACAAGCGTGTTTGCCATTTCCGGCGCAACTATATTGGGAGATGGCCAGGTTGCCCTGATAGTGGACTGCAATGCATTAATAAAATAATAAATTTTAAAGAGGAGTGACATGATGAGTGAGACAGCAGCCGCAGATTTAAAATTGATTGTATTTCAGCTGAAGGATAAGGAATATGCGATTCCGGTTAATCAAGTGCGATCCATTGAAAAGGTTGATCATATTACCAGGGTTCCGCGAACAGCTGGTTTTGTTAAAGGAGTGATCAATTTACGGGGGGTTGTGACACCTATCATCAGTCTCAGAAGCAGATTTAATCTTGAAGAGGCTGAATATAATGAGCATTCACGAGTCATCATTGCAGTATTGAATGATATGGAAGTCGGATTAATTGTAGATTCTGCAAATGATGTGATTGATGTGGCTCCTGAATCAATTGAACCCCCTCCTGAGGTAATTGGTTCAGAAGAGGCAGATTTCATCAAGGGTGTTACAAAAATCGGGAAACGGTTATTTATACTAATAGATTTGGAAAAAATCCTGAACCCGGAAGTATTGTCTGCTCATGATGGAAAAGGATTAGCGTGATGAATTTTTCAGAAAAAAATATCACCGGCATGCAGTTGGATATTTTAAAAGAAATCGGGAATATCGGTGCGGGTCATGCGGCTACTGCATTATCAGCGCTGCTAAATAAAAAAATCGATATGTCTGTCCCGGATGTGAAAATTGTTTCTTTTGACGAAATGATCGATATGGCCGGAGGTCCGGAAAATGTTGTGGCAGGGGTGTTTCTAAGGATTGAAGGAGACGCTCCTGGCAGCATGTTTTTTGTCCTGCCGCTTGCACAGGCTGAAATTTTTATTCGTGAATTGCCTGGAAACATTCCTTTCTGTGCAGATGAGCTGCCATATGATGAAATTACTCTATCTGCACTCCAGGAGCTTGGCAACATTTTATCAGGATCCTATTTATCTTCATTATCGGATTTTACTAAGCTATCACTCTTTCCTTCAGTGCCGATGCTTAGCATTGATATGGTGGGTGCAATTATCGGAACGGGACTTCTGGAAATTTCGCAGGTGAGCGATTACGCCATTGTTATTGATACAGCTTTAAATGATGAACTGCAAAAAACGGATGCTGTTAATGGACATTTCTTTCTGCTTCCTGATCCGGAATCATTTAAAATAATCTTTAAGGCATTGGGAGTACCGGATTATGAATAGTCTTCTGGAAATTGTAAAAGTTGGCATAGCAGATATGAATATAGTTAAGACTCCCGGTTTAATCAGGACGTCAGGTCTTGGTTCATGTGTCGGTGTGGTGATTTATGATCTTAGTGCAGAAATTGGCGGGCTGGTACATATAATGCTCCCGGATTCATCTTTGGCAAAGGGAGCAAGATTTAATTCAGCTAAATATGCTGATACAGCAATCCGGGACTTAGTGAGAATTATGCTGCAAAGCGGTGCCAAATCATCACGGTTAAATGCCAAGATTGCCGGCGGAGCTCAAATGTTCCAATATTCCTCCGGGAGTGATTTAATGAGGATTGGCCCAAGGAATGTTGAAGCTGTTAAAAAAGAATTATCTTCACTGAGAATTGCTATTTTAGGTGAAGATGTTGGCGGCCATAGCGGCAGAACAATAGAATTCAATCCGCAAACAGGGGAATTGATGGTTCGAACAGTTAATAAAGGCCAGGTTGTTATATAGGATCCTGCCTAAATCAGGAACAGTTACAAATGAATCAGCTTTATACAGAACTGCTTAAAATCATACGCTTCAGGGCAGTAATTTCCAGGCATAAAAGCTGATTTTCACTCCGGCTTATTTATTGCTCTCTCCAACTATTTCCTCGAAGGCAATGCCCCTTATTTTTATGGATAAGAACTGAGCACATTGGATGAAGTTAATATTTTTACAGGAAATATTTTGATATACTAACAGTGATTAATAGAAATGGAAACGTTTGAGGGGGATGACCATGGCAGACACGATAACTGAAGAAAGTACATACTGGGCTAAATGGGTCGACTCTCGTGATGCTCAAGCGGGGAATTTTCTTGTAAAAAAATATTTGCCTCTTGTAAGCTATCATGTTCAGCGGATATCCGCTGCCCTTCCGAAAAATGTTTCAAGAGATGATATACGAAGTCTTGGACTAATAGGTTTATACGATGCCCTGGAAAAGTTCGAGCCTGCAAGAGATTTGAAATTTGATACGTATGCTTCCTTTCGAATAAGGGGTGCAATTTTAGATGGATTAAGAAAGGAAGACTGGCTCCCCCGAAGTACTAGGGATAAAGCGAAAAAAATTGAAGCTGCCATTGAGAAGCTGGAGCAGCGGCTGATGCGCAATGCAGCAGTGCATGAAATTGCTGAAGAAACAGGAATGCAGGAAGACGAAGTGTATTCTGTTATGAACGAACACTTTTACGCAAACATCCTTTCAATTGATGAGCAGCCAGATTCAGAAGAAAAAGATTCGAGTTATTCAATCAAGGATGAAAAAGCAATAATTCCGGAAGAAAAGGTATTAAAGAATGAAATTTTGGAAGAAATGGCTGAAAAAATCTTACAATTGAATGAAAAAGAGCAGCTTGTACTAAGTTTATTTTACAAAGAGGAATTAACCCTTACAGAAATTGGCGAAGTAATGGGCCTGTCAACATCCCGCATTTCCCAGATCCATTCAAAGTCAATATTTAAGCTGAGACAGCTGCTGGAAAAAGCCATATAGTTTTGCCATTACTTTCTGCAAAGGAAGGAATCAGCATGGAAAACCATTTTCAACTTTTAGTTGATGCCAGCGGTTTAACCGCATTGATACAGCCGTTAGATTTTGATGAATTGGATGGCGCCGTCCAGCCTGAAGACTTGCATAAACTGCTTGCTGACGAAAAAATCACTTTTGGTGTGAGCGAAGAAATAATCCAGAGAATCTGCAAAGATCCGCTCTCAGTGGAATACCCCACACTAATAGCAAAGGGAATCCCTGCAGACCATGGCGGTGATGCATATCTCTTAAATGAAGTCTCTTTTGACCCGAGAACAGGGAGAAAAGGATTTAATTTTAGAGATGTTCTCCAGATTCCTTCTGTTACGCAGGGACAGCTTCTTGCATCTGTTATTCCTGCTACTCCTGGAACTTCCGGAAAAAACATTTTTGGCAAGGTGATACCCGGAAAGAATGGTAAGCCATTAAGGGTAAGGGCAGGGAAAAATGTATTTGTAAATGGAGGCAAATACTATTCGCTATTAGATGGCCAGGTCAGTTTCACCAAGAACAGCATTTCTGTGAATCCGGTGTTTGAGGTTAATGGGGACCTTGACCTGAAGACTGGGAATATAGATTTTGTCGGGAATGTTGTGATTCGTGGGAATGTTCCTGCAGGATATGAGATTAAGGCAGGGGGCGATATCATTGTTGCCGGTCTGGTTGAAGGCTCATTTCTGCAGGCAGATAATAACGTGCTTATTACTGGCGGAAATTCCGGCAGTCATAAAGGTTCAGTTATATCAGGGGGGTCTGTTCAGGCAGCCTATCTAAATCAGGCAAATGTGAAGGCAGAACAGGACGTTATAATACAAAAATCAATCCTGCACAGCCATGTTCAGGCTGGCGGAGCCATCAGGTGCAGCGGCGCATTGGTCATTGGAGGCAAGCTTCAGGCAGGTTCTGACATTGAGATAAAAGAACTGGGCAATCACTTATTTACTAAGACAGAGCTATTTGCCGGCATGGACTCCCATTTGGATAGCGCTGAAATGAATCTATTAAATGAAACAGCGCAGCTTCAGGAAACAATCAAAAAGCTTGATAGTATTGAAGGAAGACTAACAGAAATGGCAAGGCTAACAGGAAAGCTGACAGATGAACAAAGAACCATTATTCTCAAGCAAAGGGCTACAAAAGCGCATTTGATGAATAAATTGCACAAAATAAATGAAGACTTGGCTGAATTGGAAAAAGAAAAGGAAGAAAAAATGAATGCTTCAATCCTTATTTATGGGCAGCTCTATCCCAACACTTCCATTCATTTTGGAAAGTTTTCTAAAGTGATTCGAAAAACTGTTAAATCTTTAAAGTTCCATTGTTCAAAAGGGGAAATAAGAAGTGAGCCGTTATTAAGGATGTGATCCGGGATGAGTCTGAAATCATTAGAAATGCAGGTCGCACTGCCAAGAACGTTCGAAGCGGGTAAAATTCAGGAACAGCTTCAGCAGAGAGGACAGACAATCAGCGGGCTAGCTGCCGACAGTACACAGGAAAATGCTGAAAAACAGCGGATAACTGTGATAAAACAGGAGAATAAACAAAATGTTAATCTTGGCAATGATGATAGCAGAGGACAAACAGAGAACGAGGGAAATGATCGGAAAGAAGACCGGAAAAAAGACAGCAATGACAAACTGAACCATCCTTACAAAGGGAAGGTTATTGACTACACCGGATAGAGGGATATCATGACAGCTTTTCTATTAGCGATAAGCATGCTATTAAATATTGTGGCCTTATTAGCCATTATTCTGCTCTATATGCGTCAGAACAAATTAATGGATACAGAGAAAAGACAGGAAAAAGTGCTTGTTGAAATGGAAGAGGTTATATCATCTTACCTTATACAAATGAAAGAAGAAAACGATGATTTTATTAGCAAATTTTCGAAGATCAATGAAAAAAGCGATCCTTCTGTAAATGAGAAAAGTATTCCGGTACATATGGATAGGAAAAAGGATCAGGATACAGCTAAAGCGGATGAGAAAACAATGCGGGCAGCCAGAGTGTCCATCCACCAGGCAACTAAAGCCTACAAACAGAATTCGAGGGTGCCTGAGGAAAAATTGATAGAAAAAGAAAGCTTATCATCCTTATTGGAAGAAGCTGAATCTGTCAAACCGACAGATAGCAGCCAGTCATACAAGGAAGAGATTCCTCCATCAATAAATGATCAAGTGTTAATTCTGAATAAAAAGGGAATGAGCGCGGAGGATATTGCCAAAAAACTAGGAAAAGGGAAGACGGAAGTTGAGTTATTGCTTAAATTTCGTCAAAATCAGCAAGAATAGCTTGATTGTGAAAAGCACTTATGCTATATTAACAAATGGTGTTAATACACACGCTTATGGATTTAGCCGGATGGTGCTGTTTACATGCAGTTGCCGGCTGAAAATGATATAGGCGGAGGAAATAAAAACCATTAGGAGGAAACACAAATGTCAGTAATTTCAATGAAGCAATTGCTTGAAGCTGGTGTACACTTCGGACACCAAACACGCCGATGGAACCCTAAGATGAAGAAATATATCTTCACTGAGCGTAACGGCATCTACATCATCGACCTTCAAAAGACTGTTAAGAAGGTAGAAGAAGCTTACAACTTCGTTAAGGAGCTTGCTGGAAACGGCGGTACAATCCTTTTCGTAGGAACTAAGAAACAAGCACAAGATTCTGTTAAAGAAGAAGCTATCCGTTCTGGTATGTACTATGTTAACCAGCGCTGGTTGGGCGGTACTTTAACAAACTTTGAAACAATCCAAAAGCGTATTTCTCGTTTGAAGGATATTGAAAGAATGTCTGAAGATGGAACTTTCGAAGTTCTTCCTAAAAAAGAAGTTGTTCAATTGAAGAAAGAGCAAGAGCGCTTAGAGAAATTCTTGGGCGGAATTAAAGACATGAAGAGCCTTCCAGATGCTCTATTCATCATTGACCCTCGCAAAGAGCGCATTGCTGTTGCAGAAGCACATAAATTAAACATCCCTATCGTTGGTATCGTTGATACTAACTGTGATCCGGATGAAATTGATGTTGTAATCCCTGCAAACGATGATGCTATCCGTGCTGTTAAATTGTTAACAGGCAAAATGGCAGATGCTATCCTTGAAGCTAAACAAGGTGAAGAAGTTACAACTGCTTAATAGAAAAGTAGAAGCGCTCTTGGGCGCTGGAGCTTTAGAGCTCTAAATTGCTTTTTCTTGATTTAAAGAAGGTGATAAGAGGGAGCACCCTTTATCACCTTTTTTTAAAGAAAAGGCAAAGTTTAGTTTTCTATACAGCAATAAATGGTAAAGATATTATTACATAACTCATTAAGGAGGATCTCATAATGGCAATTACTGCTCAAATGGTTAAAGAACTACGTGAAAAAACAGGCGCAGGCATGATGGACTGCAAAAAAGCACTTCAGGAAACTGAAGGTGATATGGATAAAGCAATCGACTTCCTTCGTGAAAAAGGAATCGCTAAAGCTGCTAAAAAAGGCGACCGTATCGCTGCGGAAGGTCTTACTACTGTAAAGGTTAACGGAAATGAAGCAGTTATCCTTGAAGTAAACTCTGAAACAGATTTCGTTGCTAAAAACGAAGGATTCCAAACTCTTGTTAAAGAAATCGCTGAGCATATACTTTCAGCGAAGCCGGCTTCTGTAGAAGAAGCAGCTGGCCAGACAATGGCTAACGGCGCTACTTTAGAATCTCACATTAACAGTGCGATTGCTAAAATCGGAGAAAAGCTTTCTCTTCGCCGATTCGAAATCAAAACAAAAACTGACAGCGATGCATTTGGTGCATACCTTCATATGGGCGGCCGCATCGGTGTGTTAACAGTTCTTGAAGGAACAACCGACGAAAATGCAGCGAAAGATGTGGCAATGCATATCGCTGCCCTAAACCCTAAATATGTATCCCGTGATGAAGTATCACAGGACGAAGTAGAGCGCGAGCGCCAAGTATTGACTCAGCAAGCTCTTAATGAAGGCAAGCCAGAGAACATCGTTGCTAAGATGGTTGAAGGCCGCCTTGGCAAGTATTTCGAAGATGTTTGCGTAAACGACCAGGCTTTTGTTAAAAATCCTGATCAAAAAGTTGGCAAATTCGTTGAATCTAAAGGCGGAAAAATCCGTGAGTTCGTTCGCTATGAAGTTGGAGAAGGCATCGAAAAGCGTGAAGACAATTTCGCTGAAGAAGTAATGAGCCAAGTTAAGAAGTAATTTCGAATAGTATTAATCAGGCTATGACTCAGGGAACACTTTGTGTTCCCTGTTTTTCAAGAATGAGATGAAATTGTAAATCCAGTAATAGCGCTTTTAAAGCGCATGAGCTTTTTATACTACATATGGAGGTTCTTATGAGCAGCCCAAAATTCAAACGCGTGGTCTTGAAATTAAGTGGAGAAGCTTTAGCAGGAGAGCAAGGCTTCGGAATTAATCCTTCAGTGATTAAATCAATTGCTGAACAGGTTAAGGATCTGGCTGAACTAGGTGTTGAAGTTGCTGTTGTTGTCGGCGGCGGAAACATCTGGAGGGGTAAGATCGGAGAAGAAATGGGTATGGACAGAGCAAACGCCGACTATATGGGCATGCTTGCAACCGTCATGAACTCATTGGCATTACAGGATAGCCTTGAGAATCTTGGAGTGGAGACAAGGGTTCAAACCTCAATTGAGATGAGACAGGTTGCTGAACCGTACATCCGCAGAAGAGCCATCCGCCATCTTGAGAAAAAGCGGGTTGTAATCTTTGCTGCAGGAACCGGAAATCCTTACTTCTCTACTGATACTACAGCAGCATTGCGAGCAGCAGAAATTGAAGCAGAAGTAATTCTTATGGCGAAAAACAATGTGGATGGCGTCTATTCGGCTGATCCACGCGTTGATAAAAACGCAAAAAAATATGATGAACTTTCCTATCTTGATGTATTGAAAGAAGGATTGGCTGTAATGGATTCTACAGCATCTTCTTTATGCATGGATAACAATATTCCATTAATAGTCTTTTCAATCATGGAAAAAGGCAATATTAATCGCGCCGTAATGGGTGAAACAATCGGAACAATCGTTAGGGGGAAAAAATAATGCCAAAACAAGTTATTGCAGATGCAAAAGAAAGAATGACTAAAGCAATTTCAGCTTATACGAGAGAGCTTGCGAGCATCCGTGCAGGTAAAGCCAATGCTTCTTTGCTTGATCGCATCACTGTTGATTACTATGGTGCGCCGACACCTGTTAACCAGCTTGCCGGGGTATCTGCTCCTGAAGCACGCCTTTTAGTCATAACTCCTTATGACAAATCAATTTTGGGCGAAATTGAAAAGGCCATCCTGAAATCTGATATCGGCTTAAACCCCTCAAATGACGGAAGTGTAATCAGACTTGCTATTCCACAGCTTACAGAAGAACGCCGTAAAGAGCTTGTTAAGGTGGTTAAAAAAGAATCAGAAGAAGCAAAAGTAGCCATCCGAAATGTTCGTCGCGATGCCAATGATGACCTGAAAAAACTTGAGAAAAATGGAGAAATCACTGAAGATGATCTTCGCGGTTTTTCTGATGATATTCAAAAACTTACTGATGACCACATCAGCCAGATTGACGAATTGACAAAGGAAAAAGAAAAAGAAATCCTTGCAGTCTAATTGATGCTATAGTTAGAACCCTCTATCAATAGGGGGTTCTTTTACTCTTTGGGAAAGCATACATAATCTGATCAGGCGTTTAGGCGTTTACTCTGCTGAAATATGCTATGAAGGCAATTTCCTGACCTGAATTAACTTCTGGCAACATACTCTTTTATAGAGATATATTTAATTATTTTTGGTATGATATTATCATGCGGAAAGAGGCAATCATTTTACCATTAGAATAATCTCTAAAAGATACTATGACTGAATCACAACTATCAATAAGCGGGAAAAGTCCCTTGCTAATTGAAGTTTCACACTTTGTCTTTTATCGGAGGATTAACCTATTTTAAAGGAGCAGACTTATGTTTGATAAAATGAAGTTATGGAAGTCCCAAAACAGTTCTTCCGATCTCCGAGAGAGAGTTAAAAAAATAAAAGAATTGCAAATTCCTGAGCATGTTGCCATCATTATGGATGGGAATGGCCGATGGGCAAAGAAGCGGGCGCTTCCAAGAGTAGCCGGCCACCATGAAGGAATGAAGGTTGTCCGAAAGATCACCAGATTTGCAAGTGATATAGGGGTGAAGACCCTAACTTTATACGCATTCTCAACTGAGAATTGGAAAAGGCCTAAGATGGAAGTGGACTTTCTTATGAAGCTGCCAGAAGAATTTCTGGGAACTTTCCTTCCAGAACTGATAGAAGAGAATGTACAAGTAAAAATGATTGGTTATTTCGATCACCTGCCTGCCCATACGCGCAAAGCAGTTTCCAAAGCGATGGAAGAGACAAAAAATAACACCGGCCTGGTGCTGAACTTTGCACTTAATTATGGAAGCAGAGCCGAGATACTCGAAGCCGTCAAGCATGTCTTAAATGATTGCAAAAGTGGTATAATGGATGAAAATGAATTAAATGAAGAAAAATTTTCATCCTACTTAATGACGGGCGGGCTTAAGGATCCCGATCTGCTGATTCGCACAAGCGGTGAGATCAGACTAAGCAATTTTATGCTTTGGCAGCTTGCATACACAGAATTCTGGTTTACGGATGTATTATGGCCGGATTTCAATGAAGAGCAAATGCTTGAAGCAATCGAAGTATTCCAAAGCCGCCAAAGGCGTTTTGGAGGAGTACAATAAAGGTGTTGAACTATTGAATGAAGCAGCGTATTATCACAGCAATTATTTTTGGTGCAATCCTCCTGCCAGTCATAATCTATGGGGGCATGCCAATCATTATCCTGGCATACTTGCTGGCATCCATTGCACTATATGAATTATTAAAAATGAGGAATTTAAGTTTATTCTCGATATCAGGTATTATTTCTTTACTTTTACTGTGGGTTTTCCTTCTGCCTAAAGAATATCAGTCAGTCCTGGACGACTTGAATTATACAAAAATTGAGGTAGCTCTCTTTGGGGTGCTTCTTTTCTTAACGTATACTGTAGCTACAAAAAATAAATTTACATTTGATGATGTGGCTTTTTCGATTATGTCTACTCTATACGTTGGCATTGGTTTCTACTACTTTATGGAGACCCGCTTCGCAGACCAGGGTCTGACCTATCTCTTTTTTGCATTATTCCTTATATGGGCGACAGATTCAGGTGCCTATTTTATAGGAAAAGCTATGGGAAAGAAAAAGCTTTGGCCTGAAATCAGCCCAAATAAGACTGTCGAAGGTTCACTTGGCGGTGTAGCCTGTGCGCTTCTGGTTGCAGTATTATTTATTATTTTTACAGATATTGATGAATCTCTGCTGGGGCTTTTGGTAATTACAGCCATCCTGTCCGTGTTTGGGCAAATAGGGGATTTAGTGGAATCAGCCTTAAAGCGTCATTATAATGTAAAAGACTCAGGAAATATTCTGCCTGGCCATGGGGGAATTCTGGACCGTTTTGACAGTTTGTTATTCGTCCTGCCATTGCTGCACTTTTTTCACCTGCTGTAAACTTAAAGAGCAGGACCTTTTGGACACTAGATAATTGTTAGGCTCCAGCGTCTGCCGCCTCAAAAGACATAAGCCGTTGCTCCAGAAAGGCAAAGATCGCTTTTCACTGATGCTTGACTTGTGCTTTTCAGGGGTGAGCGAGGCGCTTCCGCTTTTCTTATTAGGAGGAGACTATGAAACATATCAGTTTGATGGGGGCTACAGGGTCTATTGGTACGCAGACTCTCGATATAATTAAGGAGCACCCGGAGGAATTTAAGCTGGCAGCCATGTCTGCCGGCAGGAATATAGATCTTGCCAGGAAGATTATCTCTGACTTTCAGCCAGAACTTGTCTCACTAACAGAAAAAAGTTCTGCAGATATTCTTAAAGCGGAGTTTCCCGGCATAACATTTACATATGGACATGATGGTTTGGTGGAAGTCGCTGTTTACGAAAAATCAGAGGTACTGGTTAATGCTGTATTAGGCAGTGTTGGCCTTAACCCCACCATGCAGGCGATTGAGGAAAAGAAAACAATTGCCATCGCGAATAAGGAAACGCTTGTAACGGCCGGCCATCTGGTCATGGAAGCAGCAAAGCGAAATGGTGTAGCTCTCCTGCCTGTAGACAGTGAACACTCTGCAATTTTTCAATCCCTCCAGGGGGAAAAAGAAAAAAATATTGAAAGGCTCATTTTAACAGCTTCGGGAGGCAGTTTCAGAGACCGCTCCCGCAAGGAACTGGAGAATGTGACTGTTGAAGAGGCGCTTAATCATCCGAATTGGTCAATGGGAGCAAAGATCACCATCGATTCTGCCACTATGATGAATAAGGGACTTGAAGTTATTGAAGCGCATTGGCTTTTCTCCATTGATTACAGTAAAATAGATGTCCTTCTTCATAAAGAAAGCATTATCCATTCCATGGTGGAATATCATGACAGCAGTGTAATCGCACAGCTAGGCACGCCTGATATGAGAGTGCCTATACAATATGCTTTAACATATCCTGACAGGCTTCCGCTGCGGACAGCAAAACGGCTGAATCTTGCTGAGATTGGCAAGCTGCATTTTACAGAAATGGATTTTAATCGTTTTCGCTGCCTGAAATTTGCCTATGAAGCTGGAAAAGCTGGCGGTTCAATGCCAGCCGTATTAAATGCAGCGAATGAAGCTGCTGTTGCTGCATTCCTGGATGGAAAGATAACATTCCTGCAAATAGAAGATTTCATCGAAAGAGCACTGGACAGCCATGATATTATCTCAAATCCAAGTCTGAATGAAATTATGGAAACAGATTTGGAAACGAGAAAATATGTCAGCTCACTTTTATAAGCTCGTGTTCAAGTGCTGAAGAGTGTGTAACAGAATTTAACTTTAGGCTGTTTTCGCAAAGTTTGCTGTTATTTGAATTATATTTATTGAGCTGATTACAGCGAGCATCCCTTCGCTGCAAGCAACAGACGGCATTGACAAGCGAAAAAACAATTTAGACGAAAGTGCCTAACTTTATGCACTTACCAGCGGCATTTGAGCAACCTCTAAAAAAAAGGTGGTTAAAACTTGAGTACAGTAATAGCCTTTATTATTATTTTCGGGGCACTGGTATTTTTTCATGAACTCGGACATTTAATATTTGCAAAAAGAGCAGGAATACTCTGCCGGGAATTTGCAATTGGATTCGGGCCAAAGGTGTTTTCCTTTAAAAAAGCTGAGACAGTATACACAATTCGTCTTCTGCCAATCGGCGGGTTTGTACGTATGGCCGGTGAAGATCCTGAAATGGTGGAAATCAAGCCCGGCTATCGCATTGGCTTAATCCTTGATAAAAATGAGGAAGTCAGCAAAATTATTTTAAACAACAAAGATAAATATCCTGATGCAAGAATTGTTGAAGTTGAAGATGCTGATACAGAGCATGACTTAATAATAAAAGGTTATGTTGAGGGCGAAGAGGATGAGTCAATCCAAAACTTTAAAATTAGCCGTTCAGCTGTACTGGTTGAGGATGGTGCCGAAACGCTCATTGCTCCGTATGACCGTCAGTTTGCATCAAAGACCTTAGGTCAGCGAACAATGGCGATTTTTGCAGGCCCAATGATGAATTTTGTTTTGGCTTTTATCGTTTTTGTACTAATAGCCTTATTGCAGGGGATTCCAACAAATGAACCTGCCCTTGGCAAGCTGACTCCTGATGGTGCAGCATATGAAGCTGGCCTTAAGGAAGGCGATGTAGTTCAAAGTGTGGATGGAGCCGAGATATCAAGCTGGTCAGATGTAGTGGAAATCATTAGAAAGAATCCAAGTGAAGAACTGGAATTTCTAGTGGAAAGAAACGGCCAGGAGCATACCATTTCGGTTACACCAAAGGTTCAGGATGTAGAAGGTGAAAAAATAGGAATAATTGGTGTTTATAGCCCGATGGAAAAGTCTCCATTAAAGGCAATTACCTACGGAGCCAAGGAAACCTATTTCTGGACGAAAGAAATTTTTGTTATGCTTGGCAAACTTGTCACGGGCCAGTTTTCAATTGATGCATTATCAGGTCCGGTAGGTATCTATGTTTCAACAGATACTGTGGCCAAATCCGGTATTTACTATCTGATGAAATGGGCAGGAATTCTAAGTATTAATCTTGGAATAATGAACCTGCTTCCAATTCCTGCGCTTGATGGCGGAAGATTAATGTTCTTTGCAGTTGAGGCTGTAAGAGGAAAGCCAATTGACCGTCACAAAGAAGGAATGGTCCATTTTATTGGTTTTGCTCTATTAATGCTATTAATGCTGGTGGTCACTTGGAACGATATTCAGAGATTTTTCCTGTAAAAAGTGAATCCAGGATTACTGCATAAAAAATGTGTATGATCCTCTAAGTCAGACGAAAAAACGGGTTCCAAAATGGAATCCGTTTTTTCAATCACTACATGAAGCGATATGTTATAATTAAGTCCGTCTGTTTTTTATTGCACATAAAATTTAACTTAAAAATAGAAACCAAGATTAATGGATGGGAGAGAGAAAGATGAGCGAACCTTCTAAATTTCAGCTCTTGCTCCAGCAGATGCAGCTAACTGAGGATGCCTTTGTTCAGCACTTTCATGATGCCCAGATCGAAAGGGTCATAGTCGAAAGACAGTCACGGAAATGGCACTTTTATTTTGCTTTTCCAAAGATAATGCCCTGCAGTGTATATAGCCGTTTCACAAATCAGCTTGAAAAGACATTTTCCCACATCGCAGAAGTTTCATATAGCATCTCTGTGAGAAATCAAGATTTTACTGAACAGCTTGTACTTGAATACTGGCATAACTGCATTAAAGAAATGGATGGAATGGCACCGCCGCTTTTAAAGCTACTGAATGAACAGGTTCCTTCTGTACAGGGCAACAAACTTATCATTAAAGTCCGTAATGATTTAGAAGGATTATCTATTAAGAAAAAATATGCCGGCATTATTTCAGATGTTTTCCAAGTTTTTGGCTTTCCTGCCCTAACAGTGGACACTGAAGTAGCCGCTGATGGTTCCAATGAAGAATATGAAAAATTTATGGAAGCCAAACGCAAAGAAGATCAAGAGCGTGGTCTCCAGGCAGCAATCGAGATGCAGAAGAAAGAAGCGGAAGCTGAATCTGCAGATCACACTGCACCACAGGGGCCGCTAACAATCGGTCTTACCATTAAGGACGATGCAGATTACCGCAAATTGATTGATATTATAGATGAAGAGCGCCGAGTAGCTATTGAGGGCTACGTGTTTGCTGCTGAAACAAGAGAGCTCCGCAGCGGCCGGACACTATTAACTTTTAAAATTACGGATTATACCAGCTCCATCCTGGTAAAAATGTTCTCCCGTGATAAAGAGGATGCCGCTCTATACCAGCATATTCAAAAAGGAATGTGGCTAAAGGTCCGAGGAAGCATTCAGAACGATACTTTTGTCCGTGACCTGGTTATGATCGGCAACGATATTAATGAAATCAAACCAATTCAAAGGCAGGATACATCGCCTGCTGACGAAAAAAGGGTTGAACTGCATCTTCATACACCAATGAGTCAAATGGATGCAGTTTCATCAGTCAGTGCACTGGTTTCCCAGGCGAAGAAATGGGGCCATAAAGCAGTCGCCATTACAGACCATGCTGTTGCCCAATCATTCCCTGAAGCCTATGGTGCCGGGAAAAAGAATGATATTAAGATTTTGTATGGAATTGAAGCAAACCTTGTAGATGATGGTGTGCCGATTGCATATAATGATGCGCATCGCAAGCTTGCTGATGACACCTTTGTTGTATTTGATGTTGAAACAACCGGCTTATCAGCTGTATATGATACGATTATTGAACTTGCAGCAGTTAAAATTCATGATGGCGAAATCATTGACCGATTTGAATCATTTGCAAACCCTCATCACCCTTTATCCGCAACTACCATTAATCTGACTGGAATAACAGATGATTTGGTGGAAAATGCACCGGAAGTGGAAGATGTTCTAAAGAAATTTCATGAATGGACAGGAGATGCTATTTTAGTAGCTCATAATGCTTCTTTCGACATGGGCTTTTTGAATGTGGGCTATAAAAAGATCGGTATTGGAAAAGCGCCTAATCCTGTAATAGATACTCTTGAACTCGCACGTTTTTTATTTCCCGACATGAAAAACCACCGTCTGAATACCCTTGCCAAGAAATTCGATGTAGAACTCACCCAGCATCACCGTGCTATATACGATGCGGAAGCAACAGGCTATCTGCTTCTTAAGATGCTAAAAGGCGCAGAGGGAAAAGGGATCGAATATCATGATCAATTCAATGATAATATGGGTCAGGGAAATGCTTATCAGCGTGCAAGGCCGGCCCATTGCACCCTGCTGGCACAAACGGAAGCCGGTCTGAAAAATCTTTTTAAACTCGTATCCATCTCTCATATGGAATACTTTTACAGAGTGCCGCGGATTCCCAGGTCAGTTCTTCAAAAACATCGCGAAGGAATACTGGTAGGTTCCGGATGTGATAAAGGGGAAGTTTTTGAAGGCATGATGCAGAAATCTCCAGATGAAGTAGAAGATACAGCACAATTCTATGATTATCTTGAAGTGCATCCAAAAGCCGTTTATGCACACCTTTTAGAGCTTGAACTTGTAAGAGATGAAAAAGCGCTGGAAGAAATCATCAGCAATATTGTAAAGCTGGGGGACAAGCTTGGCTTGCCGGTAGTCGCGACAGGCAATGTCCATTACCTGAATCCAAATGATAAAATCTATCGGAAAATCCTTGTTAATTCACAGGGCGGAGCGAATCCGCTGAATCGCCATCAGCTTCCGGATGTTCATTTCAGGACTACCAATGAAATGCTTGACGCTTTTTCATTTCTGGGCAAAGAAAAAGCGAAGGAAATTGTTGTTGAGAATACGAACAAAATTGCTGATATGATTGAAGAAATAAAGCCGATAAAAGATGATTTGTATACGCCAAAAATCGAAGGCGCAGATGAAGAGATGCGCAGCATGAGTTACGGAATGGCAAGAAAGATTTATGGTGATCCACTTCCTGAGATCGTGGAAGCACGCTTAGAAAAAGAACTTAAAAGTATTATTGGACATGGTTTCGCGGTTATCTATCTGATTTCTCATAAGCTGGTAAAAAAATCATTGGATGACGGCTATCTGGTTGGTTCCCGTGGTTCTGTCGGCTCATCATTTGTTGCGACGATGACCGAGATCACGGAGGTAAACCCGCTGCCGCCGCATTACGTTTGCCCTGAATGCAAAACATCTGAGTTTTTCAATGATGGGTCAGTGGGCTCCGGCTTTGACTTGCCTGATAAAAATTGTCCTGGCTGCGGAGCTAAATATAAAAAAGATGGACATGATATTCCGTTCGAAACGTTCCTTGGTTTTAAGGGGGATAAGGTTCCCGATATTGACTTGAATTTCTCTGGTGAATACCAGCCTAGAGCCCATAACTATACAAAGGTGCTATTCGGCGAGGATTATGTATATCGCGCAGGAACAATCGGTACTGTTGCCGATAAAACGGCTTATGGCTACGTCAAAGCGTATCAGAACGATAATAATCTGCAAATAAGAGGTGCGGAGATTGACAGGCTGGCTTCCGGATGTACAGGGGTAAAGCGAACTACCGGACAGCATCCGGGCGGTATCATTGTTGTGCCGGATTACATGGATATTTACGACTTTTCGCCAATTCAGTTCCCTGCAGATGACAGGACATCGGAATGGAAAACAACCCATTTTGACTTCCATTCTATTCACGATAATCTGTTAAAACTTGATATACTGGGTCACGATGATCCGACCGTTATAAGGATGCTTCAGGACCTGAGCGGAATTGACCCAAAAACTATTCCCACAGATGATCCGGAAGTAATGAAAATTTTCAGCGGGCCTGAATCACTTGGTGTGACCGAAGACCAAATCATGTGTAAAACAGGAACGCTTGGCATTCCCGAATTTGGTACGCGATTTGTCCGCCAGATGCTCGAAGATACCAAGCCGACCACTTTCTCAGAACTTGTTCAGATTTCCGGCCTTTCTCATGGTACGGATGTCTGGCTCGGAAATGCCCAGGAATTAATTCATAATAACATTTGTAATCTTAGCGAAGTAATCGGCTGCCGTGATGATATAATGGTTTATTTAATTTATCAGGGCCTCGAACCTGCTTTTGCTTTCAAAATAATGGAATCTGTCCGTAAGGGTAAAGGCCTGAGCGATGAGATGGAAGCCGAAATGAGAAAGAACGAGGTCCCTGAATGGTATATTGATTCCTGTAAAAAGATTAAATACATGTTCCCCAAAGCCCATGCGGCTGCTTATGTATTAATGGCTGTCCGGATTGCGTACTTCAAAGTGCACCATCCGCTCCTTTACTATGCAGCATATTTTACAGTCCGCGCAGAGGACTTTGACGTGGATGCAATGGTTAAAGGATCACAGGCAATACGTGCTCGAATCGAAGAAATCAATGCAAAGGGACTTGAAGCTTCAACGAAAGAAAAGAATCTTTTAACTGTAATGGAACTGGCATTGGAAATGAACGAAAGGGGCTTTAACTTCCAGAAGGTGGACTTGTACCGCTCAAGTGCAAGTGAGTTTATCATTGAAGGCAATTCTTTGATCCCGCCGTTTAATTCCATTCCGGGTCTGGGTACAAACGCAGCATTCAATATAGTTAAAGCAAGAGAAGAAGGGGAATTCCTATCGAAGGAAGACCTGCAGCAGCGCGGAAAAGTATCTAAGACGATAATCGAGTATCTCGATAATCATGGCTGCCTGGAATCCCTTCCGGAACAAAATCAGCTGTCCCTATTCTAAAAAAAAGACCAGCAAAGGGTCCAAACCCTTCTGCTGACAGCTATTCCATTTGCATAAAAAAATTGGTTATGGTATAGTTTTATTGGAAATACTAAGAATAACTCTCGCAAAAGGAAGAGTGGGGCAACCCACTCTTTCGTGTTGTGTACGGTTTTTTCCTTAGATCGGATCTATGTTAAAACTATATGTTAATTAAAGTTTAGCAGAGCCAATATCTAATTGATTGAATGGAAAACACGCTTTAGAATTCAGTAAAAAGGAGGGATATGAATGAGCAAAGTGACTGAAACGGTGGAACAACTGGTCACCCCTATTGTGGATGAACTTAATTTAGAATTAGTCGACATTGAATATGTTAAAGAAGGGAAAGACTGGTTCCTTCGCGTATTTATTGATAAAGAAACTGGTGTTGATATCGAGGAATGCGGAATGGTCAGTGAAAGACTAAGCGAAAAGCTTGATGCTGAAGATCCGATTCCATACAACTATTTCTTGGAAGTTTCATCGCCGGGAGCTGAACGCCCTCTTAAAAAAGACAGTGATTTTGTAAAAGCAGTCGGCAAGAATGTTTTTATTAAAACTTACGAGCCAATTGACGGCGAAAAAACGTTCGAAGGTGTGTTAACCCAATTTGACGGCGAAACCGTTACGGTGGAAGTCAAAATTAAAACAAGGAAGAAAAATATTGAAATTCCTTATGAGAAGGTAGCGAATGCCCGTTTAGCCGTTGTTTTTTAATACCGGCTGATTGCGGGCTTGCTTATTAAGAAAAGCGGAGGCGCCTTGCCGGTAATGGAACGCAGTCTGAGAATTTCATAGCCTGTGGCAGCGTCGGCATGAGCCCCATCTGGTGTCTCACCTTAAAGGGGATAGGCGGCTTTTAGCTGTACGTGTATTGATGTCAAAAATCAATACTTGTCTTTCAGAAAAGCAAATTGCTGCTTTAGAGTTGATTATTTTTATAAGAGAAATAAAGGGGGATATAAATCTCATGAGCAGTGAACTTTTGGATGCTCTGACATTGCTTGAGAAAGAAAAAGGCATTTCTCGCGATGTGATTATCGAAGCCATTGAAGCAGCATTGGTGTCAGCCTATCGCAGAAACTTTAACCAGGCACAAAATGTGCGCATTGATTTAAACCTAGGGAACGGAACGATGAGAGTCTTTGCCCGCAAAGAAGTAGTGGATGAAGTATTTGATCCGCGTCTTGAGATCTCTGTTGAGGATGCTCAAAAAATCAATCCGAACTACCAGGTGGAAGATGTCGTTGAAATGGAAGTAACACCTAAGGATTTTGGCCGCATTGCTGCCCAGACAGCGAAACAGGTTGTTACCCAGCGTGTCCGTGAAGCGGAGAGAGGCATCATATATTCTGAATTTATCGACCGTGAAGAAGATATCATGACGGGAATTGTTCAGCGTACAGATCCTAAGTTCATCTATGTGAGCCTTGGAAAGATTGAAGCGATCCTTCCGGCGAACGAACAAATGCCAAATGAGCGTTATCAGCCCCATGACCGGATTAAAGTTTTTATTACAAAAGTAGAAAAGACTACAAAAGGACCACAAATTTTTGTTAGCAGAACCCATCCTGGCCTTCTGAAGAGATTATTTGAAATTGAAGTTCCTGAAATCTATGATGGAACTGTAGAAATTAAATCTGTTGCACGTGAGGCAGGAGACCGTTCCAAGATTTCGGTTCATTCAGACAATGAAGAAGTTGATCCGGTAGGTTCATGTGTAGGTCCTAAGGGCACACGTGTACAGGCGATAGTCAATGAGCTGAAGGGCGAAAAAATTGATATTGTAAAATGGTCTTCAGATCCGGTCGTATTCGTTGCAAATGCACTAAGTCCTTCAAAAGTGCTTGACGTAATCGTAAATGAAGAAGACAAAGCAACAACTGTTGTAGTTCCTGATTATCAGCTTTCACTGGCAATCGGAAAACGCGGTCAGAATGCGAGGCTTGCAGCAAAGCTTACAGGCTGGAAAATAGATATCAAATCAGAAACAGATGCCCGTGAAGCCGGAATTTATCCGAGGGATGAAAAACTGTTGAACTTTGATAATGATGATTATGAAAACGAAGAATACGAAAATGATGCAGACTTCGAATTTAATGATGAGCTTTTAGAGGAAAAAGAATAGGGAAGAGGTGAATGATCGTGAACAATCGTAAAAAAGTTCCTTTGCGAAAATGTGTCGCTACCGGTGAAATGAGGCCGAAAAAAGAACTCGTTCGCATCGTTCGCTCCAAAGACGGCGAAGTATCTGTTGACCCTACCGGAAAAAAATCAGGGCGCGGGGCTTATCTTTCCAAAGAAAAGGAAGCAGTTTTGTTAGCAAAGAAAAAGAATATCTTAGCCAATCATTTAGAAGTTTCCATAGATGATGCTATCTATGAAGAACTCTTGGAGTTAATAGAGAAGGAGAAACGGCAATCCAAATGAACTCAAATCAATGGATGTCATTGCTTGGCTTAGCCAATCGGGCACGGAAAATTACTTCAGGAGAAGAGCTTGCTGTTAAAGAGATTAGAAACGGCAAAGCAAAGCTTGTTTTGCTGTCTGCAGATGCATCCGCAAATACGGCAAAAAAAGTTACAGATAAATGTAAATCATATGGGGTTCCTTATAAGCTGATTCAAAATCGGGAAATACTCGGCAAGGCTATAGGGAAGGAAGCCCGCGTTGTAGTGGCAGTGTTAGATGCCGGATTTGCAAAAAAGCTGTTAACGTTGCTCGATTAATACTAGCGGGGGTGAAAGTATGAGTAAAATGCGCGTATATGAATATGCGAAAAAACATAACATTTCAAGCAAGGATGTTATTACAAAATTAAAAGACATGAATATTGAGGTTTCAAATCATATGACTACGATTGAGCCGGCGGCAGTCCAAAAGCTTGACGGTATTTTTATCAAGAATGGCAGCCAGGCTCAAAACCAGAGCAGCTCTCAAAACCAGCAGAGGCCTCAGGGAAATCAAAAACCGGCTTCAAATTCTAATGCTGGCAATTCGGCAGCTGCGAAAAGTAAGCCTCAGAATAGACCTGGTGAAAACAGAAGCCAGGGGCAGGGAAGCCAGGCCGGCAAAAACTTCTCCGGCAATAATAGGGGAAATAATGCCAACAGAAACAATAACAATAGAAACAATAACAATAACCGCAACAACAATAAGAATAAAAACAACAAAGGCAGACAGCAGCAGACGCATGTGGCTCCAGCTCCTAAAAAAGTGAAGGAACTGCCTTCAAAAATTACTTTCAGCGAATCACTGACTGTAGCAGAATTGGCAAAGAAGCTTCACCGCGAGCCATCTGAAATCATTAAAAAGTTATTTATGCTTGGTGTTATGGCAACCATTAACCAGGACCTTGACAAAGATGCCATTGAGCTGATCGCTGGGGAATATGGTGTAGAAGTAGAAGAAGAGGTATTAATTGATACAACCGATCTTGAAGTATACTTCGCAGAGGATGAAAATGCCGAACTAGTGGAACGCCCATCTGTTGTAACCATCATGGGACACGTTGACCATGGTAAAACAACATTGCTTGACTCCATCCGCAACACGAAAGTAACAGCTGGTGAGGCTGGTGGAATCACACAGCATATCGGAGCTTATCAAGTTGAAGAAAACGGCAAAAAGATTACATTCCTTGATACTCCAGGTCACGCAGCGTTTACGACTATGCGTGCCCGTGGAGCGAGTATCACAGATATTACAATTCTTGTTGTTGCAGCAGATGATGGTGTTATGCCGCAAACGGTTGAAGCGATCAACCATGCAAAAGCAGCAGAAGTTCCGATTATTGTGGCGGTAAACAAAATGGATAAGGAAGCAGCAAATCCTGACCGTGTAATGCAAGAATTGACTGAACATGGACTGGTTCCAGAGGCATGGGGCGGAGACACTATATTTGTTCCTATCTCAGCTATTAAAGGCGAAGGAATTGATGAGCTGCTTGAAATGATTCTTCTTGTAGGTGAAGTGGAAGAATACAAAGCAAATCCTAACCGCAATGCCGTTGGTACGGTTATCGAAGCACAGCTTGACAAAGGGCGAGGTTCAGTGGCAACCCTACTAGTGCAAAACGGTACATTGAAGGTAGGAGATCCAATTGTTGTCGGTAATACATTTGGACGTGTTCGTGCAATGGTTAACGATCTTGGCCGCCGTGTGAAAAATGCAGGACCATCTACACCAGTTGAAATTACAGGACTTAACGATGTTCCTCAAGCAGGTGACCGCTTCGCTGTTCTTGATGATGAAAAGACAGCACGCCAGATTGGTGAAGCTCGAGCACAGCAGGCATTGCAGGCTCAAAGAAATGAAAAAACCCGTGTAAGTCTGGATAACTTGTTTGAGCATATGAAACAGGGGGAAATGAAAGACTTAAACATCGTTGTGAAAGCGGACGTTCAAGGTTCAGCGGAAGCATTAACTGCTGCTCTTCATAAAATTGATGTAGAAGGTGTTAATGTACGTATTCTTCATACAGGTGTAGGTGCCATTAACGAGTCTGACATCACTTTAGCTGCTGCTTTCAATGCTATTGTGATTGGATTTAATGTACGTCCTGACAATAACGCGAAACGTGCAGCAGATGCAGAAAATGTTGACATCCGTCTGCACCGCATCATCTACAAAGTAATCGAGGAAATTGAATTGGCGATGCAGGGTATGCTTGATCCTGAGTTCCAGGAGAAAATTATCGGGCAGGCTGAAGTGCGCCAGACATTCAAAGTTTCCAAAATCGGTACCATTGCAGGTTCTTATGTTACGGACGGAAAAATCACCCGTGACAGCGGCGTGCGTTTAATCCGCGACGGAGTTGTAATTTTTGAAGGCGAAGTTGACGCTCTTAAGCGATTCAAAGATGACGCTAAAGAAGTAGCCCAAGGCTATGAGTGCGGTATTACCATCAAAAACTTCAATGACGTTAAAGAAGGCGACGTAATCGAAGCATATATTATGGAAGAAGTGGAACGTTAATGATAATTGGGCTCGCTGCCTGTGAATGTATCATTTATGACACACATTCTTTGAAAGAAAAACGGGCTGTTTTGCAGCGTATTCTAACCCGGCTGAAACAAAGATACAATGTTTCTGTATCTGAGGTGGACTACCAGGACCTATGGCAGCGGACTAAAATTGCCATTGTGGCCGTTTCGTCCACCCAGGTTTCAACTGAGCACGAGCTGCAAAATGCGCTGAAATTGATTGATTCGTTCCCGGAAATTGAACGGACAATTACAGATTTAGAGTGGCTTTAAGAAGAGGTGAAATAGAATGAGCCTTAGAGCAAATCGAGTTGGAGAACAGATGAAAAAAGAACTGGGCGAAATCATCAGTCGAAAAATCAAAGACCCGCGGGTTGGTTTTGTAACAGTCACTGATGTTCAAGTTACCGGGGATCTCCAGCAGGCAACCGTGTTTATCTCCGTTCTGGGTGATGAGGAACAGAGGGAAAATACGCTTCGCGGGCTGGCTAAAGCAAAAGGCTTTATCCGATCTGAAATCGGTCAGCGAATCCGGCTGCGGAAAACACCGGAAATTCTATTCGAGTTTGATGAATCAATCGACTACGGCAACCGTATTGAATCATTGCTACATCAAATTCAGGACGAAGACCGTTCCAAAGATGAGGAAAGCTCCAAAGAAGAAGAATAATGGAATGGATAGACATTGTGTCTATCCATTTTTTTCTAAACACAAACAGACAAGGTGGTACATAATATGGAAGGAATTTTGCCGCTTTTTAAACCTAAGGGTATGACATCCCATGATTGTGTTTTCAGGCTTCGGAAGATTTTGCGAATGAAAAAAATCGGACATACCGGAACACTGGACCCAGATGTGACAGGAGTACTTCCTATCTGCCTTGGGAGGGCAACAAAGGTGGCTGAATATATAACAGATGCAGGGAAGTCATATGAGGGAGAAGTCACAATCGGCTACTCTACGACAACAGAAGATGCCTCAGGTGACGTCGTGCAGAGAAAAGATGTTTCAGAACCTATTTCCAGAAAACAAGTAATGAAAGTACTTCAAAGCCTGACTGGGGAAATTACACAGACTCCTCCCCTGTATTCAGCAGTAAAGGTAAATGGGAAGCGCCTCTATGAATATGCAAGGCAGGGAATAGAGGTGGAACGGCCGACCCGGAAAGTCACAATCTATTCAATCGAGCTTCTCGATGACAGAGAGATGTTCGAGGGTGAGAATATTACCTTCCGTTTCCGTGTAGCCTGCAGCAAAGGTACATACATCCGTACGCTTGCTGTCATGATTGGATATGAGTTGGGATACCCCGCCCATATGTCTGACCTGATAAGGATCCAGTCGGCCTCACTGACACTTGAGGATTGCCTGACATTTGAAGAAATAGAAGAAAGAGCTGAGAAGGGGACAATGGCCGAAGTTCTTCGGCCTATGGAAGTAGCGCTTTCTCATTTGCCGAAATTTCAAATAAGTGATAAAGTAGCAGAGAAAGTTAAAAATGGGGCTGTATTAACTATTCCAGATCAATTGCTTGACACTAAAGGCCCAATCGCAGTAGAGGAAAAAGAGGGTCTTGTTCTGGCAATTTATGAGCATCACCCCAGCAAACCAGGGTTAATGAAGCCAGTAAAGGTGTTAAGGAATGATCAATAAGGAACTTGTTAAAAGCTGCACATTTATATAGGTCCAGAGAAAAGGTGAAATATTAATATGGAAGTTATTCATATACATCATCCCCATCGAATGGATAGTAACGAAATGCCTGAATTGGCAATAGCACTTGGATATTTTGATGGAGTTCATCTGGGTCACCAGAAAGTGATCCGTGAAGCAAAGTCAATAGCTGAACAAAAAGGATTAAAAAGTGCTGTCATGACATTCGATCCGCATCCCTCGGTTGTTTTGGGAAAAAGCATTCAGCATGTGGAGTATATTACACCCCTTGAGGATAAAATTGCAATAATGGCTGATCTCGGTATAGATTATTTGTTTATTATCAATTTTACACGGGAATTTGCTAATCTTCTGCCTCAGGAGTTTGTGGACCAATACCTAATTGGTCTTAATGCCAAGCATGTGGTGGCAGGCTTTGATTATTCCTATGGACGGATGGGACGCGGCACAATGGAAACTTTGCTGTTCCATTCGAGGGATCAATTTGATTATTCAGTAGTTGCAAAACTGGCAAAAGAAGACGAAAAAATCAGCTCTACGCGAGTAAGAAAATATATCCGTGAAGGGAAAACTGCTGAGCTGCCAGGCCTTTTAGGAAGATTTTATAGAACATCCGGAATCGTTATCCATGGTGATAAGAGAGGTCGTACAATTGGATTTCCCACAGCGAATGTGGACGTTTCTGAAGACAGTATCATCCCGCCGCCTGGCGTATATGCTGTAAGACTAGAAGTAGATGGCAGCTGGTATGAAGGTGTCTGCAATGTTGGCTACAAACCTACTTTTAATCAGGAAAAAGGGGACAGGCCATCTGTTGAGGTGCATATTTTTGACTTCTCTTCAGATATTTATGGCAGAAAGGTTACAGTTGAATGGCATAATCGCCTTAGAAGCGAAAGGAAATTTGCCGGCATTCAGGAGTTGATTGCCCAGATTGAAAAGGATAAACAGCAGACTGAGCAATATTTTGAGAAAAACAGGGTTTAGCCTTGCTTTTTGTCATAAAAAGTTGTATTCTAAGTAACGTACCAAATGAACCTTTGCTTGGCAAGTCGAGTCACCGACGCTTGCTCAGTAACAGGGGATTGAAAATTTAGGAGGTGAACCGGATGGCAATCACTAAAGAACGTAAAAATGAGCTAATCAATGAGTTCAAAACTCATGAAAGCGACACTGGATCTCCAGAAGTTCAAATCGCTGTCCTTACTGAAGAAATCAACAATTTGAACGACCATTTACGTACTCACAAGAAAGACCACCATTCACGTCGCGGTCTTTTGAAAATGGTTGGTAAGCGCCGTAACCTATTAACTTACCTTCGCAACAAAGACGTTGCACGTTACCGTGAGTTAATCAATAAGCTTGGCTTACGTCGATAATCAACAGAAGCGGGATTTTTTCCCGCTTTTTTATTAGCTTTAAAAACTTGAATTTTCTTCCTGATCATGTACATACATAACTTATTCTATTTTAGCAGACGGGAAAATTGTGCATACTATAGAATGCCTAATTTTATTATGATTAATGAGCATTTCATGCTTTTATATAAAACTGGACTGCTAACAGGCAAGGCTCATTAGCTTCTGCTTCTGTTATCGCAGGAATGCATGTTGAATATGCAGGATAATGAAAAATTAAACGGATCAGGCGGAAAAGAAGCCTGTCCTTAAGTGAATGCAGAGAGGGGTACAATTATGGGACAAGATAAACATGTCTACAGCCTTGATTGGGCTGGGCGCAAATTGACCGTAGAGATTGGCCAGCTGGCTAAACAGGCTAACGGTGCAGTTTTAGTGCGCTATGGTGATACTGTAGTTTTAAGTACAGCTACAGCATCAAAAGAACCGAAAAATCTGGATTTCTTTCCGCTGACAGTTAACTATGAAGAACGACTGTATGCTGTCGGAAAAATTCCTGGCGGTTTTATTAAGAGAGAGGGCCGTCCAAGTGAAAAAGCGATTTTGGCAAGCCGTTTAATTGACAGGCCAATTCGTCCATTATTCGCTGATGGTTTCAGAAATGATGTACAGGTTGTAAGCATGGTGATGAGTGTGGATCAAAATTGCTCATCAGAAATGGCTGCAATGTTCGGATCATCATTAGCCCTTTCTGTGTCAGATATTCCATTTGGCGGACCAATTGCGGGAGTCAGCGTAGGCCGCATCGATGGAGAATTCATCATTAATCCATCTGTAGAACAGGCTGAAAAAAGCGATATCAGCCTTGTTGTAGCGGGTACAAAAGATGCGATTAACATGGTTGAAGCAGGTGCAGAGGAAGTGCCTGAAGAAACAATGCTTGAAGCTATTATGTTTGGTCATGAGGAAATTAAACGCCTTATTGCTTTCCAGGAGGAAATTGCTTCTGAAATCGGGAAAGAAAAAATGGAGGTTGTTTTATACCAGGTTGACCAGGATTTAGAGGCTGAAGTTCGCGGCATCTGTGAAAAGGATATGATTAAAGCTATCCAGGTGCAGGAGAAACATGCCCGTGAAGCTGCCATTAAAGCAGTAAAAGAAGAAATCACAGCTAAATATGAAGCTGAAGAAGCAGATGACGACAAGCTGAAGCAAATCAAACAGATCCTAGATAAAATTGTTAAAGCTGAAGTGCGCCGCTTAATTACAGAAGATAAAGTGCGTCCGGATGGCCGCGGCTTGGATGTTATCCGCCCGCTGTCCTCAGAAGTAAATCTTCTGCCGCGCACACATGGTTCAGGTTTATTTACACGCGGTCAAACTCAGGCACTGAGCATTTGTACATTGGGAGCTCTTGGAGATGTACAGATTCTGGACGGGCTTGGAATTGAAGAAGAAAAAAGATTTATGCACCATTACAACTTCCCTAACTTCAGTGTAGGTGAAACTGGGCCAATCAGAGGGCCGGGCCGCCGTGAAATTGGGCATGGAGCTCTTGGAGAACGTGCTCTTGAGCCGATTATTCCTTCTGAGAAGGATTTCCCTTATACGATTCGCCTTGTATCTGAGGTGCTGGAATCAAATGGTTCAACATCACAGGCAAGTATTTGTGCAAGTACTTTGGCTATGATGGATGCAGGTGTGCCAATTAAAGCCCCAGTTGCCGGTATAGCAATGGGACTGATTAAATCAGGTGAACATTATTCAATTTTAACAGACATTCAGGGCATGGAAGATCACCTTGGCGACATGGACTTCAAAGTTGCAGGTACTTCTAAGGGAGTTACAGCTCTGCAAATGGATATTAAAATTGAAGGCTTGTCACGTGAGATTCTGGAGGAAGCATTGCAGCAGGCGAAGAAAGGCCGCATGCAGATTCTTGAGTCAATGCTGAGCACTATTGAACAGCCAAGAAAAGAGCTGTCTGAATACGCTCCTAAGATTCTGATGATGTCAATCAACCCTGATAAAATTCGTGATGTTATTGGGCCAAGCGGAAAGCAGATCAATAAGATCATCGAAGAAACAGGCGTTAAGATTGATATTGAACAAGATGGAACAGTATTCATTTCATCTGTAAATGAAGAGATGAATCAAAAAGCGAAGAAAATTATTGAAGATATCGTACGTGAAGTAGAAGTTGGACAAATGTATCTGGGTAAGGTAAAACGGATTGAAAAATTCGGTGCATTCGTTGAAATCTTCTCAGGTAAAGATGGATTAGTCCACATTTCTGAGCTTGCTGAAGAGCGTGTAGGGAAAGTGGAGGATGTTCTTTCAATTGGAGACGAACTTCTGGTAAAAGTTACTGAAATCGATAAGCAAGGCCGCGTAAATCTTTCCCGCAAAGCCGTATTGCGTGAACAGCGTGAGCAAAAGGAAAAAGCACAGCAATAATACTAACTTCTATTTAAAAGGAGAAGCATTTTTGCGGGCGATCTTTCCTAAAAGCCAGGGGAAACCCTGGCTTTTTACATATGTGAATTACTATAGGCTTTTGCCTTAACCTGCATACTTGATATGTGGTTCCGTTCTACCTTGTCCCTTCGAATCATACTATGAATTGAAGGAGGCATGAAGAATGAGAAAGTTTATCCATATTACTATCATGTTTGTGATGGCACTTTTTTTTATCAATAATCCTTTTACTGATCAGTATGTAACAGGCCTTAAACCAGAAACAGATGCCGTAACTGTTTCTAAGCCGAAGGATTCACTATATGAAGAAATAACAGTAAAAAAAGAGGAATACAGTATTCCTGCACAGGATGCAATAATAGACCCTGTATGGAAAGCGATTCCCGGTCTTAACGGGATGGAAGTAGATGTCGAGGCATCATATAAAAAAATGAAGCCGGGTAAAAAGTTCAATGAGGATAAGCTTGTATTTAAAAAAATTGAACCGAAGGTGAGGTTAAAGGATCTGCCTCCGTCACCTGTCTATAAAGGCCATCCAGATAAACCGATGGTCAGCTTCGTCATTAATGTGGCATGGGGGAATGAATATTTGTCCGATATGCTGGCTACTTTAAAGAAACATAATGTGTCTGCAAGTTTTTTTCTTGAAGGAAGATGGGTAAAGAATAATCCGGAACTTGCCAGAATGATTATCGATGCAGGCCACGAAGTAGGCAACCATTCGTACACTCACCCGGATATGAAAGTGATTTCTTCAGCCAGGACAAGGGAAGAAATACAAAAGACAAATGATGTGATTGAAGCCACAATGGATGAGAAACTCAGTAAGCCTATTACGTGGTTTGCTCCTCCAAGCGGCAGCTATAGAGATGAAACAGTTAAGATTGCTGCCGAGAAAAACCTTGGCACTGTCATGTGGACTGTAGATACAGTGGATTGGAGGAAGCCCTCGCCGGATGAGCTGATAAACAGAGTGTTATCAAAAGTTCATAATGGAGCACTAATTCTAATGCATCCTACAGAATCCACCGAAAGGTCACTTGATAGACTTATAACAGGACTTAAGCAGATGAACCTCGAGATTGGAACCGTATCCGAGCTGTTAAGCGAAGAGAGAATCCAAAATAATAATCAGGATTTTGGAAAAAATAACAATAATAATATAAACTAATGTAAGCAGATGTCTTAGTGTTTCAGAACAGGAGGAATTTATTTGATCAAGAAATATACATGCCAAAACGGAGTAAGAGTCGTACTGGAAAATATTCCAACCGTCCGTTCTGTAGCGATAGGAGTATGGATTGGAACAGGTTCACGAAATGAGATTCCCGAAAATAATGGGATATCTCATTTCCTTGAGCATATGTTCTTCAAAGGAACGAAAACAAGATCAGCCCGGGAAATTGCCGAAAGCTTTGATAGCATTGGCGGGCAGGTGAATGCATTCACTTCAAAAGAATATACATGTTACTACGCAAAAGTACTGGATACCCATTCTGATTTTGCTCTTGAAGTGCTTTCTGATATGTTTTTTAACTCCACATTTGTGGATGAGGAATTGAACAAAGAAAAGAATGTTGTGTACGAAGAAATTAAAATGTATGAAGATACGCCTGATGATATCGTTCATGACCTTTTGAGCAAAGCTATCTACGAAGACCACTCACTTGGTTATCCGATTCTTGGCACTGAAGGAACGCTTGCCACGTTTAATGGTGAAACATTAAAGCAGTATATGAATGAAACATACACACCTGAAAATGTCGTGATTTCCATTGCCGGAAATATCGAGGAATCTTTCATTAAGGAAGTTGAAAAATACTTTGGCTCCTACGAAGGCGGTAAGAGAGAACGAACAGAGCAGAAGCCTGAGTTTCATTCGAACCATCTTGCCCGTAAAAAGGATACCGAGCAGGCTCACCTTTGCTTAGGGTTCGAGGGATTGCAGGTAGGGCATGAGGATATCTACAATCTGATTGTTTTAAACAATATTTTGGGCGGAAGCATGAGCAGCCGTCTATTCCAGGATGTCAGGGAACAAAAAGGACTGGCTTATTCTGTTTTCTCCTATCATTCTGCCTTCCAGGATAGCGGTATTGTGACGCTTTACGGCGGAACAGGTGCTAAACAGCTGGATGTTCTTTTTGATACGATTCAGGAAACTCTTGCCACTCTGAAAAAAGAAGGCATCACAGATAAAGAGCTGAATAACAGTAAAGAACAGCTCAAAGGTAGCTTAATGCTAAGCCTTGAAAGCACAAACAGCAGGATGAGCCGAAATGGCAAAAATGAACTGCTTCTTGGCCGCCATCGGTCTATGGATGAAATTGTCGATGAAATCGATGCAGTTACCATGGAGGGCGTAAATAATATGGCAAATTCCATTTTCACAGATCGTTATTCTGTGGCTTTAATTAGCCCGGAAGGTGAACTTCCGAAAAATCTTTAATATTGAGGTATGATTGCAAATTTAGGGAAACAGCCTGCTCGAGCAGGCTGTTTCATTTTTATATATAACTTTCCTGCTCCAGCCCCTGCCATTCGAGGTCATAATCCTGTCTAGCTGCGGCTCCCAGGACTCGGGGGCATATGCCGTTTCCTTTCAGAAGGAAAAACGCCTGCTTAAAGGAACGGTTTTTGCCTGGCGCCCCTGGGCGAGTCGCTTCCACTTTTCGAGCAAGCTTCCTATAAAAACAATGAATGTATTTCCGGTAAGATTTTTTTGTGTTTGGCCCTATGACCGGCATCCAGCCGTTGCCACGGGACATGGAAAGCTGAGGCATACGGCAGCGATATATCAAACGACCAAAAGGGGCAGCTTTTGGTCCCAGTTTTCGTTCCTTCGTTAACTGGGCGCTTTCGCTTTTCTTTGTCCAGGACTTCTAAAACTTCCGGCTAAGCGATAAAAATATAGAGAAGGAGAAAAGGAGGGCGGATAATGAGGTTAAGTGAACTGAGCGGAAAGGAAATTGTGGATGTGAAGCGTGCCGAGCGGCTGGGGGTACTTGGGCAGACAGACCTTGAGATAAATGAAAAAAATGGACAGATTCAGGCATTGCTCATCCCCTCATTAAAGTGGTTCGGTTTCATGCGCCAGGGAGACGAAATCCGGGTTTCATGGCAGCATATCAAGAAGATTGGCAATGACATGATCATTATTGATATTCCTGAATCGGAAGAAGATCAGGATTAATTTAAACGAAAGGGCCTAGTCAGGTCCTTTTTGTATGGCTGTTTTCGGAAGGTTTGGTGCTTTTTGTATCTTATTTACAGATTTTATTGCAGCGGAAGGTCCTGAGATCCTCGAAAATGCATGCGCATTTTCTTCGTTCAGTGTGCTTTCGAGGAAGTTTCAACCTCCAGCGGCTTAGCGGGACAGATAAAACCCGTCAGGCGCGAAGTTGTCAGAGAGGCTCACCGCCCGCCCATCCGCGGTTCGCTGAGCAGCCCGGGAAAAACAAAGGTCAGCATTTAGAGGCGAAATGCAGCAATTGATACGTCAAGAGCCTCTTGTTTCTATCAGTTTGTATACTTCCCTCCTCCCCTTGAACTTCCTTTAAACCCCATCCCCCTTTGACCATTTTCTTTTAAGTGGAAAACTCACCTATTGCTCCTTTCATACATAAGATGTTGAAGTAGTTCAATACAACAATTCCCTTACGATTATTAATTGAATTGCCGGCTAAAAAATAACGCCACATTTCGTTTAAAGATAAATCTGCTTGCAATTGCTGTCTTGTGCAACTGTTTAGTTTAGCGGCGTTGCCGGTGCGAAGATACTTTTTACCAGAAGTCATGCAGTTTATGGCTTCAAAAATAAATGCTTTCTAAAAAGAAAGAAAAAAGAAGGTGAGTGTTGCATGCTGACAGGAACCCAAATTGCAGTTATCGGCGGTGATGCAAGGCAGCTTGAAATCATCCGTAAACTGACCGAGCTTGATGCCAAGCTCGCATTAATTGGTTTTGAGCAGCTCGATCATGCGTTCTCTGGTGCGGTAAAAGAAAAAATTGATGAAGTGGACTTTTCCAATATAGACGCGATTATTCTGCCAGTTCCCGGTACGGGGCTGGAGGGTCAGATTGATACCATTTTCTCCAATGAAAAAGTGATTTTTGAAGAGGAAATTCTTTCCCAGACTCCACCACACTGTACAGTGTATTCCGGCATTACCAATTCATATTTAACCGGAATTACGAAATCGGCAGACCGGCGTCTTGTTCAGTTATTTGAAAGGGATGATGTAGCTATTTATAATTCCATCCCAACAGTTGAAGGAACCATCATGATGGCGATCCAGCATACAGATTTCACCATTCATGGTTCTAATATTGCCGTAATCGGCCTTGGCAGGGTTGGAATGAGTGTAGCAAGAACCTTTCATGCACTAGGGGCAAAAGTGAAGGTGGGTGCAAGAAAAAGTGAGCACATCGCCAGGATAACGGAAATGGGCCTAACCCCATTTAACCTGAAAGAGATTGAGGATGCAGTAAAAGATGTTGATATTTGCATAAACACAGCTCCCCATTTAGTGGTGACAGCGTCCGTCATATCAAAGATGCCGACACATACGCTCATCATTGATCTGGCTTCAAAGCCCGGAGGAACCGATTTTCGATACGCAGAAAAACGGGGTGTAAAAGCACTGCTTGCCCCTGGGCTGCCAGGAATCGTTGCTCCGAAAACAGCCGGACAAATACTGGCGAATGTTCTTTCTCAACTGATTAAGGAAGATTTGCAAAAGAGAAAGGGGAATAAAATATGAGCTTGAAAGGAAAAAGAATCGGATTCGGATTAACGGGATCGCACTGCACTTATGATGCAGTGTTCCCTGAAATAGAGAGACTTGTTCTTGCAGGAGCAGAAGTTCTTCCAGTCGTTACCTTTACGGTAAAGAGCACTGAGACCAGATTCGGAAAAGGGGAGGACTGGGTTCAAAGAATTGAGGATTTGACCGGGCATAAAGTGATTGATTCCATAGTGAAAGCGGAACCGCTGGGACCTAAGATCCCGCTTGATTGCATGGTGATTGCCCCGCTTACCGGAAATTCGATGAGCAAATTCGCGAATGCCATGACTGATTCTCCTGTGCTGATGGCAGCAAAGGCAACTCTAAGAAACGGAAAACCAGTCGTCCTGGGAATATCCACAAATGATGCATTGGGTTTAAACGGAGTAAACTTAATGAGACTAATGGCTACGAAAAATATTTATTTTATTCCATATGGCCAGGATGATCCAGTTAAAAAGCCAAATTCTATGGTGGCAAGAATGACAGCATTATCTGATACAGTGCTTCATGCCATTGAGGGCAAACAGATTCAGCCGGTTTTAGTGGAAAGATATAAAGACGATATTTAGCCCCCCCTATTTTTTCTAGCAAAAATTTTAGTCCTTTAGTGAACGAATATGTTAGAATAAAGATTACTAAGATAACCAACCTCCAAGCTATGTTTAAAAAATTATTAACCACTTGGAGTATTGACAATATGCTGATAATATAAATGGAAGCCTGCCATCTTTATAATCAGGCAGGAAACGGCTGCCAATTGACTTTGGCTGCCGTTCTATTGAATTTTGGGCTATTGGTTTTCACTAAAAATTAATTTTGCTAGAAAAATATAATGGTACTGGAAGGGGAAAAGAAATTTGGAACAGAAAAAAGGATTTCATGTAGCGGTAGTTGGAGCAACTGGTGCAGTTGGCCAGCAAATGATTCAAACGCTGGAAAATAGAGATTTTCCAATCTCTCAATTAACCCTTTTATCATCAGCCCGTTCTGCCGGATCAAAGGTAGCATTCAAGGGCCAGGAGTATACGGTTCAGGAAGCAAAGCCAGAGAGCTTTAAAGGCGTAGACATCGCCCTATTCAGCGCGGGAGGAAGCGTTTCACTGGATTTGGCTCCGCATGCAGTGGAACATGGTGCCATTGTGGTAGATAATACAAGTGCTTTCCGAATGGATCCTAATGTGCCTCTTGTCGTACCTGAAGTAAATGAAGACGACCTTCATACGCATAATGGCATTATCGCCAATCCAAACTGTTCAACAATTCAAATGGTTGTAGCACTAAAGCCGGTTAAAGAAAAATTCGGCTTGAAAAAAGTGATTGTTTCTACTTACCAGGCTGTATCAGGTTCAGGGGCAGCTGCAGTTGAAGAACTGAATGAGCAGACAAAAGCCATAATTAATAATGAGCCATATGAGCCTGCAATTCTTCCTGTTAAAAGCGATAAAAAACACTATCAGATTGCTTTCAATGCGATTCCGCAAATTGATAAGTTTCAGGAAAATGGCTACACGTTTGAGGAAATGAAAATGATCAATGAGACAAAGAAAATCATGCATATGCCTGAGCTGCAAGTAGCTGCTACATGCGTGCGTCTCCCAGTGGCAACCGGACACTCAGAGTCCCTATATTTTGAAGTGGAATCAGACGGCGTTTCTGCAAATGAAGTAAAGAGCCTGCTTGAAAATGCTCCAGGTGTTGTCCTGCAGGATGACCCGGAAAATCAGATTTACCCTATGCCTGCTGATTGTGTCGGAAAAAACGATGTATTTGTGGGACGGATCCGCAAAGATCTTGACGAGGATAAAGGCTTCCATATGTGGGTAGTTTCTGATAATCTTCTTAAAGGAGCAGCATGGAATTCCGTGCAAATCGCCGAAAGTCTAATTAATCTAGGAATAGTAAAATAAAATAGGTATCGTATTCTCTTCATGTTGAGAGGTTAGAGGTGTTTTAATGAATATCATCGTTCAAAAATTTGGAGGCACATCAGTACGCGACGAGAGCAGCCGCAAGCATGCTATGACACATATAAAAAAAGCGCTGGCAGATGGATACAAGGTTGTTGTTGTTGTTTCGGCAATGGGCCGAAAAGGAGATCCATATGCAACCGACACAATGCTTTCGCTTGTAGAAGGCAATAATGCCAAAATCAGCAGACGAGAAACAGATCTTCTGTTATCATGCGGTGAGGTCATTTCAAGTGTTGTATTTTCAAACATGCTGAATGTACATGGAATCCCTGCAGCAGCTCTGACCGGGGCACAGGCAGGATTTAGAACAAATAATGATCATACTAACGCAAAAATCATTGATATGAAATGTGACAGACTTTTAAAAGAGCTTGAAAATCATGATGTTATCGTAGTAGCAGGATTTCAGGGATCTTCTAAAACCGGTGATGTCACAACAATTGGGAGGGGTGGCAGTGACACCTCTGCTGCGGCTCTAGGAGCAGCCCTAAATGCGGAGTGGATAGATATCTTTACGGATGTGGAAGGCATCATGACCGCAGATCCGCGTATTGCAGAAAATGCCCGCCCATTATCTGTGGTCACTTACACAGAGGTCTGCAATATGGCTTATCAGGGGGCTAAGGTCATTCACCCCCGCGCAGTCGAAATTGCCATGCAGGCTAAAATTCCGATCAGAATCCGCTCAACATACTCCGACAGTCTTGGAACGCTTGTTACAACATTAAATAAGAACAGACGCGGAACTGATATTAAAGAACGTTCGGTAACTGGAATAGCCCATGTTTCCAATGTGACACAAATAAAGGTACTTGCGAAAAAAGACCAATATGATCTTCAGTCTGAAGTCTTTAAAGCCATGGCAAACCATGGGATCAGTGTTGACTTTATCAATATCTATCCGAATGGCGTCAATTATACAGTTACGGAAGAAATGACCGATAAAGCCATTAGTATATTAAAGGGCCTTGGTCATGATCCGCTGGTTGAAAGAGAGTGTGCAAAAGTTTCGGTTGTGGGTGCTGGAATGCAGGGCGTACCCGGTGTGGCCTCACAGATCGTTACGGCATTGTCTGAGCAGGGAATCCGTATCCTGCAATCTGCAGACAGTCATACAACAATCTGGGTACTGGTCAAACAGGCAGATTTGATAAAGTCTGTTAATGCATTGCACGATGCTTTCCGCCTGGAAGAAGATTTATCGGAATATGAGAGAACAGATATTTAATATTAGAAAATAACATGTTTAAAAAAAGGAAAAAGAACCACTCAGCGGTTAACGTCGGATTTGCATCCTAATCGGCAGATCCGCCCGTTTTTTCCAATCTTTTAAACATCTGCAAGGAGTGTAAATATGGTTCTATTTGGCAGAGTGTCAACAGCAATGGTAACCCCTTTCGATAATAAAGGACATATTGATTTTCCCAAGACCACACAGCTTATTAATCATCTGATTGAAAACGGTACAGATTCATTGGTCGTTGCCGGGACAACCGGAGAATCGCCAACTTTAACAAAAGAGGAAAAGCTGGCATTATTCAAACACGCAGTGAAAGTAGCTGACAAACGTGTACCTGTAATTGCCGGCACTGGAAGCAATAATACGTATGAATCCATTGAGTTAACGAAAAAGGCAGAACAATTGGGTGTAGATGCCATCATGATCGTGGCACCGTATTACAATAAGCCAAACCAGGAAGGGCTTTACCAGCATTTCAAGGCAATTGCGGAAAGCACAAACCTCCCGGTAATGGTTTATAATATTCCGGGACGGTCTTCAGTGAATATTCTGCCTGAGACAATCATACGCCTGTCGGAAATCTCTAACATCGCAGCAGTGAAAGAAGCAAGCGGAGATCTGAATGCAATGGCAAAGATTATTGCTAATACGGATGAGAGCTTCATGGTTTACAGCGGTGATGACGGGCTTACTCTTCCGTGCATGGCAATAGGCGGGACTGGAATTGTTTCTGTTGCTTCCCATGTAATAGGAAATGAAATGCAGGAAATGGTCACAGCTTACCTGAATGGCGAGAATGAGAAAGCTGCAAAAATTCATCAAAAAATTCTTCCGATTATGGAAGGGCTTTTTGCTGCACCAAGCCCAGTGCCAGTTAAAACAGCGCTGCAGCTTAAAGGACTTGATGTCGGATCAGTCCGTCTTCCAATGGTTCCGTTAACAGAACAGGAACGCAGTGCAGTTGCTGCCTTATTTAAATAATAGCAGGAATGCCAACCAGTGTTTTGCTGGTTGGCATTTATTTTTTTATTTGGGGAATTTATGACTTCCAAAATCAAAGGCCTTAAAAGAAAAAAGTCGCTAAAAAGCTATCATGGCGACCAAACTCAACGGCTATAAAATAAAAAAGATAGACATAGAGCTGTCTTAACCTCCAGAAACAGAGACAATAATTTTTAAACACCTCAGAACACGCAAATAATGCCCATGTATAAATTTGGTTGTCATGGTTTTACGACTTCAAGTATAATATGGATAACTGATCTTGATCGGCTGAACATGCATGGGAGGATAATACATTGAAAAAGAGACAGAATGAAAGCATCAAGGTGGCAGCACTCGGAGGAGTCGGAGAACTTGGAAAGAACATGTATTTGGCAGAGGTGGACGAGGATATTTATGTTATCGACGCCGGATTAATGTTTCCTGAAAACGAAATGCTCGGAATTGACATAGTGATACCGGATGTTACATATTTAGTTCAAAATAAGGAAAGGGTAAAAGGGATTTTTCTGACACATGGACACGAGGATCACATCGGGGCCCTGTCTTATGTGCTTGCAAAGGTCAATGTTCCTGTTTACGGAACAAAGCTGACTCTGGCGCTGGCTAAAGCCAAAATGAAGGAACAGGAATACAAAGGAAAAACGCAGTTTATTGAGATTAATTCAGATACCAAGGTTGAATTTGATTCGGCAGATGTAACTTTCTTTAGGACGAGCCATAGCATACCTGACAGTGTCGGAGTGGCGATACATACTTCAGAGGGTGCAATTGTGTATACCGGCGACTTTAAATTCGATCAGGCAGCTGCTGACTTATACAAACCTGAAATCGGCAAGATGGCGCGCTTAGGTGAAGAGGGGGTTCTTTGCCTTCTATCTGACAGTACAGAAGCAGAAAAACCTGGCTACACCAACTCTGAATCTATAGTAGCCAGAGAGATGACAGCTGCATTTTATGCTGCTAAGGGGAGAGTCATTGCAGCTTCATTTGCATCTGACTTAATTCGAATACAGCATATTTTTGATGCGGCGATCGAAACAGGGAGAAAAATGGCAGTGGTCGGCAAAAGTCTGCAGAGAATCTATGATATTGCTCTGCAGCTCGGGTATTTGCAGGTAGGAGAAGATGTAATTATTCCTGTCACTGAGATAGGCAAATACAGTGATGATCAAATCGTTGTTCTTACTACGGGTACACAGGGTGAGCCGATCGAGGCCCTTCAAAAAATGGCGAAGCAGTCCCACAGACAGGTCAATATTAAACAGGGTGATACGGTATTACTTGCAGCATCACCATTAAGAGGTACAGAGGTATTTATTTTTAAAACGATTGATATGCTGTTTAGAGCGGGTGCTGAGGTGATCCCAGGAAAGGGTACCTTTAATACCTCCAGCCATGGCAGCCAGGAAGAGCTTAAATTTATGATTAATCTGATGAGTCCCAAATTGTTCATCCCGGTTCATGGGGAGTACCGAATGCTGAAAGCCCATGCAAAGGTTGCTATGGAATGCGGATTATCTAGCGAACAAATTTACATCCCGGATAAAGGCGATGTAGCAGAAATTACGGAAGGTTCAATCGTTTCCGGAGGAAAAATCCCATCAGGCAATGTGCTGATTGACGGGATCGGTGTCGGTGATGTCGGGAATATTGTCTTAAGAGACCGAAAGCTCCTTTCTCAGGATGGCGTTTTATTAGTGGTGGTTACTCTTAATAAAAAGGAAAAGACAATATCTGCAGGCCCTGAAATCATAACAAGAGGATTTGTATATGTCAGGGAATCAGAAAAGCTTCTTGAGGAAGCTGTAAGAATAGTAAAAGAAGCGGTAGAACAGAACCTTGCCAGAGAAGCATTTGACTGGTCAGGCATTAAGCAGGATATGCGTGACAGCCTTAATCAGTATCTTTATGAAAAAACAAAACGCAGACCAATGATCCTTCCTATTCTTATGGAGGGATAACAATTAGAGCACAGCCCGCATCAATTGCCGGACTGTGCTTTTTGCTCTCTCCCCTCACGCAATTTAGCGCATGAAAAATGATCTCGCGTTCATACTAACAATATATTGCTTGAAGGGAGAAATAAGGATGGAAAACGATATGAAAAATAACCGCAATGAGAGCGGTGAAGGGCAAGAACAGACGAAAGAGGATAAACCTTCTGCCCTTATGGAGAAAATTCAGCAGCTTGGCCAAACAAATGTGCCGCAGCTTTCTCAGGATTCCAAAATTCACTGCTTGACCATTGTTGGACAGATCGAAGGGCATCTTCAGCTTCCGCCGCAAAATAAAACGACAAAATATGAGCACTTAATTCCTCAGATCGTAGCGATTGAGCAAAACCCAAAAATAGAAGGTCTTTTGGTCATCTTGAATACTGTTGGCGGAGATGTGGAAGCCGGGCTGGCAATATCAGAGATGCTTGCTTCTTTATCTAAGCCAACAGTCTCCATTGTCCTCGGAGGAGGGCATTCCATCGGTGTGCCTATTGCGGTATCATGCGATTATTCCTTTATTGCAGAGACGGCTACGATGACCATTCACCCTATCAGACTGACCGGACTGGTAATCGGTGTGCCGCAAACGTTTGAGTATATGGATAAAATGCAGGATCGGGTAATTAATTTTGTAACGAAGCATTCTAATATCTCCGAACAAAAATTTAAAGACCTTATGTTTGATAAAGGCAACCTGACCAGGGATATTGGGACGAATGTGGTCGGCAGGGATGCTGTTGAATATGGACTGATTGATGAAGTAGGCGGGGTCGGGCCTGCGCTTGCAAAGCTGAATGAGCTGATTGATATAAATAAACCAAAAGAAGAAGTGATTGTACAATGATCCTTTATACAATGATGCCGCAAGAGCTCATTTATCAAAGTGAGCAGGACGATTTTGGCAGGCAGAAGATTGTCTCATATGAAGGAATCCCTCTATTGGTTGAAATGAATGCAGGACAGGAGTGCCGAATTTTAAGAATCATGAGCAGCGATCCTACCCATTATATGGATGAAAGATGTACTCCCGGGTCCATGATCACTTTAACGCAGTTAAGCTGATAATTCCTTACAAAAAACAACTTAATTAAGGAGCGTTATGATATAATAAAAGTAACGTTAGAAGCAGCCAAAAAATGGCTGCTTCTTCTTTCATAACAGACCTGAAGTATTACATAATGCAATTTTGATGAAGATGTTAATAAGAACAATGATAAGGTGATAATATGGCCAAGAGAAAGAAAAGAAAGTCTAAAAAGAACGAAACATTGAAACGGACGATGAAATTTGAACTAATTGCCCTGATTTTACTGGCACTTGCGGTAATATCAATTGCTAAGCTTGGAGCAGTCGGCAATGCAACGGTACTTTTTTTCCGGTTCTTTATGGGAGAATGGTACATGCTTAGCCTCATTGGGCTCGTTATCTTTTCAGGTTACCTGATGTGGAAGAGGGCACTTCCCTATTTATTCCACACTAAACTAATCGGTATTTATCTTATCATCAGCTCCCTTCTGCTGTTGAGTCATGTAACATTATTTCAGCTTCTCTCAAATGGAGGGAAGTTTGATGATCCGAGTGTAATAGCCAATACATGGGAACTATTCCGGATGGAAGTCAGGGGTGAAACAAGCACAACCGACTTAGGGGGCGGAATGCTTGGAGCTATCTTTTTTGCTCTCTTTTATTATCTTTTTGATGAAGCAGGTTCAAAAATTGTAGCCTTTTTATTAATAATAATAGGCTTTGTACTTATTACAGGAAAAACATTCGGAGATGCTGCAGGGAAAATGATGGCCGCAATTCTGAATTTCTGCAAGAAACAATGGACTGCATTTATAGATGATATGAAAGAATGGATACAAAAAGGCAGAGAAAGACGAGAAGAGAGGCAGGCAAGAAGAGAGGAAGCACAGCAGGATTCTCAGGAGGAAGAAGAACCTGAAACAGTAATAACAATCAATAATTCTGCTGAAGCGCTATCTGAGCCAGCTCCCGAACCAATTATTTCAAGCTTTGCTGAAAGAGCTTATCAGGATGATGTTCTCGAAGCACCTTCTAATCAGCCACAGGAAAAGGCAGTCACAGAGCCGGAGGATGAGAATGCACCTCCAATCACGTTTACAGAAGTGGAAAATAAAGATTACGAGCTGCCGCCTATCAGACTCTTAAAACTGCCAAGGCAAACTGATCAAAGCGGTGAATATGAGCTTATCCACGCGAATGCTGCTAAGCTTGAAAGAACATTTCAGAGTTTTGGAGTAAAAGCAAGGGTGACACAGGTTCATTTAGGACCGGCTGTTACAAAATATGAGGTACATCCCGATGTAGGGGTTAAGGTAAGCAAAATAGTCAGTCTGAATGATGATTTGGCACTCGCGCTGGCAGCTAAGGATATCCGGATTGAAGCGCCAATCCCGGGTAAATCAGCTATTGGGATTGAAGTCCCTAACTCTGAAGTGGCAATGGTTTCTCTGCGGGAAGTAATTGAATCCAAACAAAATGACAGACCGGACTCCAAGCTTATGATCGGACTTGGCCGTGATATCACCGGAGAAGCTGTCCTGGCAGAACTAAACAAAATGCCCCATCTTCTTGTTGCCGGCGCGACAGGAAGCGGGAAGAGTGTTTGTATTAACGGAATTATTACCAGCATTCTAATGAGGGCAAAACCACATGAAGTAAAATTAATGATGATTGACCCTAAAATGGTTGAATTGAATGTTTATAATGGGGTGCCTCACTTATTGGCGCCGGTAGTGACAAATCCGAAGAAAGCGGCGCAGGCTCTTCAAAAAGTCGTCAGCGAAATGGAAAGGCGATATGAGCTCTTTTCCCATACTGGCACAAGGAATATCGAAGGCTACAATGAGTATGTAAAGAGGCATAATGCCGAGGAGGAAGCACAGCAGCCTCTCCTGCCGTATATTGTTGTGATAGTGGACGAGCTTGCAGACTTAATGATGGTGGCATCCTCCGATGTTGAGGATGCAATCACGCGCCTTGCTCAAATGGCACGGGCAGCAGGCATTCATTTAATCATCGCAACCCAGCGTCCGTCAGTGGATGTTATCACAGGTGTAATTAAGGCAAATATTCCTTCAAGGATAGCGTTTGCTGTTTCATCGATGACTGATTCAAGAACTATCCTGGATATGGGAGGAGCGGAAAAACTTCTAGGAAGAGGAGATATGCTCTTTCTGCCTGTAGGTGCTTCCAAGCCAGTCCGTGTACAGGGTGCCTTTCTGTCAGACGAAGAAGTTGAAGAAATAGTGGACTTCGTTATTGGCCAGCAAAAGGCGCAATATCAGGAAGAAATGATTCCGGAGGATATCCCGGAAGCTGCAGGTGAAGTGGATGATGATCTATATGAAGAAGCCGTTGAATTAATATTGGAAATGCAGACGGCATCTGTATCCATGCTTCAGAGAAGATTCAGGATAGGTTATACGAGAGCGGCAAGGCTTATTGATGAAATGGAAGCAAGGGGCATTGTCGGACCCTATGAAGGCAGTAAGCCAAGGGCTGTGCTGCAGGGCAAGCCTTCGGAAGAAGCAAGCTCTTAAAATTTATAAGTATGACATATTAAAAAATGGCCAGTCTCCGGACGGCCATTTTTTTTATGTATAAAGAACTTACTTGCCTGAAAAACGAGGACAATAAAAAATATACTTGAATAAGCCATACTACTAAAAGCGCTTACATAAAATGAAAGAGGTATGGTACTTTCATCTCATCATGAAATAGTATTAATTGAGAGGTGCATTTATGGATGGGGAGTAAATGTAACCGTTTTCAATATGGTATTATACCAGAAAAAAAGAATTGGTACAGAGGGATTCATAAACATTTTTGTTCTTTTCACCTTTTTTCGACAAATTGATAAATTTCTATTTCTTTATTGGGTAAAAAGTGTTATAGTATTTTCGATTAGTAGGAATGATTGAACATCAGAGGTCTGATGTCTTGAGAACTGAAGTTGGAGGAACCCTGCATGTCTATTAAGTCAGATAACCGGCATTTATATTTGCAAGTCATCGATCGATTAAAACAAGACATTGAAGATGGAGTGTATAAAGAAAAAGAAAAACTTCCTTCCGAATTTGATCTTGCCAAACAGCTTGGTGTCAGCAGAGCTACACTGCGGGAGGCGCTGCGCATTCTTGAAGAAGAAAACGTCATCATCCGCCGTCATGGTGTAGGCACCTTTGTCAATGCAAAGCCGCTATTTACATCCGGCATCGAACAGCTTAATAGTGTCACAAATATGATTTTACAGGCAGGGATGAAGCCTGGAACCGTTTTCTTGAGTTCTGTAACAATGGGACCTACAGAAGATGATATCCGCAGATTCTCATGTGCTTCAGACCAGGAAATTGCTGTGATTGAGCGGGTTAGAACGGCAAATGGTGAACCGGTCGTTTATTGTGTGGATAAAGTTCCTGAGAATATTCTCCCGGACACATTTTCCCACGAGCAGGAGTCGATTTTCAACATGCTTGAAGAAGAGGCTAACCGGAAAATCACTTATGCTGTTGCCCAAATCGAGCCTATTGGCTATCACGAGAAAATTTCGCCTATTCTGGAATGTGACCCGGAAACTGCACTGCTTGTACTTAAGCAGATGCATTTCGATGAAGCGGATACTCCGATTCTATATTCGGTCAATTATTTCAGAGCTGATAAGTTCAGTTTCCATGTCCTCAGAAAAAGAATCTAGCTTTTGAGGATGCGTGAAAATACAATCATTCATTCCGCTAATGCAAAAACAATTTCTTAGGGGGTACCAACCTTGAAAAAGCGTAAATTTGGATTGGCGCTATCTTTAGTTCTTGCTGCTGGAACAATTCTGGGTGCTTGCGGCAAAAGTGAGGAAAAAGGCGGAGAAACAGCTGGCGGAGACGATAAAGAAAAAGCATTCTCTGTAGCGATGGTAACAGATGTCGGCGGTGTAGATGATAAATCATTTAACCAATCTGCTTGGGAAGGTTTAAAAGCATTTGGTGAAGAAAATGAACTTGAAAAAGGAAAAGGCGGATTTGACTATCTTCAATCGCAGTCAGATGCTGACTATTCTACAAACCTGAATACATTAGCACGTCAGGACTTTGATCTTGTTTTTGGAATCGGTTTCTTAATGGAAGGTGCAATCAATGAGATTGCCCAGCAGCAAAAAGATTCTCATTTCGGTATCGTTGACGCGGTCGTAGATCAGCCGAACGTAGCAAGCATTATGTTTAAAGAGCAGGAAGCTGCTTTCCTTGCAGGTGTAGCTGCAGCAAATGCAACTAAAGAAAACAAAATTGGTTTCATCGGCGGTATGGAAATTCCGGTAATCGAGCGTTTTGAATCTGGTTTCCTTGCTGGTGTTCAAGCGGTAAACCCTGATATTAAAGTAGAAGTACAATATGCTGGAGCATTTGATAAAGCTGAATTAGGTCAGACAATTGCTTCTAAAATGTACTCTTCTGGCGTAGATGTAATCTTCCACGCTGCCGGCGGAACTGGGAACGGTCTTTTCAAGGAAGCTCGTGACCTTAAAAAGAAAGACCCGGCAAGAGAAATTTGGGCAATTGGTGTTGACTCAGATCAGACAGCTGAAGGTGTAGTTGAAATCGATGGGAAAGAGCACAATGTAATTCTTACATCTGCTCTAAAGCGTGTAGATAATGCTGTTAAGGACCTTTCTACTAAAGCTAAAGACGGCAATTTCCCTGGCGGAGAAACAACTACTTACGGATTGGCTGAAGATGGTGTAGGCCTTGCTCCTATCAACCCTGAAGTATCTACAAAAGCAGAAATTGAAGGTGCAGTTAAAGAATGGCAGGACAAGATTAAGAATGGTGACCTGACTGTTCCATCTTCAAAAGATGAACTGGCTTCTTTCTCAGTTGAATAAATAAAATTAAGGAATAAGCAGGTTGCACTGCGGCCTCTTATTCCTTTTTTATAGAAATTAAAAGTTTAATTGAAGGACAGAACAGATTCTGTATTTCACTTAGATTTTTAATGCATTAATTATTTTTTATATTATTTAGGAGCTTGGCCTTTCGGCCGGGTTTTTCTAAGAAATCCCAAGGTCTGACCTCTTACTACTAATGATTTCCTTATATTTTGAGCAAGGAGTGAAACGAATGGATTATATTATTGAAATGCTCAACATTCGCAAGGAGTTTCCTGGAATCGTTGCGAATGATAATATCACGCTTCAGCTGAAACCAGGTGAAATTCATGCGCTGCTTGGCGAAAATGGTGCAGGCAAGTCAACGTTGATGAACGTCCTTTTTGGCCTATATCAGCCTGAAAAGGGTGAAATCAAAGTTAAAGGAAAACCGGTGCGCATCACAGATCCTAATATAGCAAACGAGTTGGGCATCGGTATGGTCCACCAGCATTTCATGCTTGTAGACCGTTTCACTGTCACTGAAAATATTATTCTAGGAAAAGAAACAACCAAAGGCGGAAAAATAGATATTAAAAAGGCTGAAAAAGAAGTGAGGGAGATATCCGAGCGATATGGACTTGCTGTTGACCCTCAGGCTAAAATTTCAGATATTTCAGTAGGAATGCAGCAGCGGGTGGAGATCTTAAAGACTCTCTATCGGGGTGCTGAAATCCTTATTTTTGATGAACCTACTGCTGTTCTGACTCCGCAGGAAATTAAAGAGTTAATCCAAATTATGAAAACGCTGATTCAGGAAGGCAAATCTATTATTCTGATCACTCACAAGCTGAAAGAAATAATGGAAGTGTGTGATCGGGTAACAGTTATCCGCAAAGGAGTTGGAATTGGAACAGTAAATGTCACTGAAACCAACCCGAATGAACTTGCCAGCTTAATGGTGGGAAGGGAAGTTACTTTTAAAACAGATAAATCAGACTCTAACCCGCAGGATCAGGTGCTTGAGATTCAAGGATTAAATGTGAAAGATTCACGGGGACTGGGTGTAGTTAATAATCTAAACCTTAATGTGCGCGCAGGTGAAATTGTCGGTATTGCCGGTGTAGACGGAAATGGACAGTCAGAGTTAATTGAAGCGATTACCGGTTTGAGGAAGTCTGAAAGCGGTTCAATTAAATTGAATGGCAAAGAAATCGCGAATATGCCTCCTCGTAAAGTTACGGAGACAGGTGTAGGGCATATTCCTCAGGACCGCCATAAACATGGACTAGTTCTCGATTTTCCTATCGGAGAAAATATGGTTTTGCAATCTTATTATAAAGCTCCATTCTCTAATAAGGGAGTTCTCAACTTTAAAGAAATATACAGCAAAGCAAAAAAGCTGATAAAAGAATTCGATGTCAGAACTCCGAGTGAATTTACTCTTGCCAGGGCACTTTCCGGCGGTAATCAGCAAAAAGCCATAATCGGGCGTGAAATTGACCGCAATCCGGATCTTCTGATTGCTGCTCAGCCGACACGTGGCCTTGACGTTGGTGCAATTGAATATATTCACAGGCGTCTGATTGAACAGCGCGACCAGGGGAAAGCAGTGCTGCTTATTTCATTTGAATTAGATGAAATTATGAATGTCAGCGACCGGATTGCTGTTATTTATGAGGGTGAAATTGTAGCGGTAGTTGACCCGACACAAACAACAGAACAAGAATTAGGTTTATTGATGGCCGGTTCTAAACGGAAGGAAGCGGGTGGCGAAAACCATGTCTAATCGCATGAAGAATATTGTCGTACCTCTAGTTGCCGTTCTCCTCGGGGTATTAGTAGGGACAATCATTATGATAGCAACAGGGTATAATGCCGGATCTGCATTTATTGCCCTATGGAACGGTGCTTTCGGAGAAATCTACTACACTGGTGAAGTAATCAGACAGGTGACTCCTTATATTCTTGCCGGTTTGGCGGTTGCATTTGCTTTCCGTACTGGCTTATTTAACATCGGTGTTGAAGGACAGCTGATCGTCGGGTGGCTTGCAGCTGTTTGGGTAGGGGTTGCATTTGAACTTCCAAAATTCATTCATCTGCCGCTTGCGGTTCTCGCAGCAGCTGCGGCTGGTGCGCTGTGGGCATTCATACCGGGCCTTTTGAAAGCCAAGTTTAAAGTGCATGAAGTAATTGTCACGATTATGATGAACTATGTGGCCTTGCATGTAACGAACTATATTATCCGTACGGTTCTTTCAGAAAAAAGTGACCGGACAGAAATGATTGCAGAATCTGCATCATTGCGTTCCCCGTTTCTAGAGGGATTAACTGATTATTCCCGTCTGCACTGGGGAATTTTAATTGCTTTAGCTTGTGTGTTTATTATGTGGTTCCTTTTGGAAAAAACAACAAAGGGTTACGAATTGCGCGCTGTAGGCTTTAACCAGCATGCATCTGAATATGCAGGCATGAGTGTCAGCAGAAATATCATCCTGTCAATGGTAATCTCAGGAGCATTTGCAGGTCTTGCGGGTGCGATGGAAGCGTTGGGGACATTCGGCTATGCAGCTATTAAGGGCGGATTTACCGGAGTAGGCTTTGATGGTATTGCGGTAGCATTATTAGGCGGCAATGGCCCAATTGGAATTATTTTTGCAGCATTGCTATTCGGAAGCTTGAAGGTTGGCGCCTTGAACATGCCGCTTGAGGCTGGAGTTCCAAATGAACTGGTTGATATTATCATTGCTCTTATTGTTTTCTTTGTTGCAGCAAGTTATATGATTCGCATCTTAATTGACCGTATCAGCAAAAAGGGGGTGAAGTAAGTGGGCTTAATGGAGATCTTATTAATTATTATTCCATCAACCTTGCTTTGGGCAGCCCCGCTTATATTCACTGGTTTGGGCGGAAACTTTTCAGAAAGCTCCGGTGTTGTAAATATCGGTTTAGAGGGCTTGATGGTAATTGGAGCATTCACTGCCATTGTTTTTAACCTGACATTTGTTGATGTATTTGGCAGTATGACTCCGTGGGTTGCATTACTTGCAGCTATGGTTGTGGGCGCTTTACTATCCATCCTGCATGCTGTTGCTTCTATTACGTTTAGAGCAGACCAGGTTGTGTCAGGGGTTGCGATTAACCTTCTTGCAATTGGTGCAGCACTGTTCCTGGTTAAATACATTTATGGAAAAGGGCAGACAGATATCATTCAAAAAGGATTCAGCAAAGTGGATATCCCATTTTTGAGTGACATACCTGTTATCGGCAAGTTGTTTTTTTCAAACACGTATTATACGTCATTCGCTGCCATCGCCGTTGCATTCCTGGCCTGGTTTGTGATGTTTAAAACCCCATTCGGGCTAAGGCTTCGGGCGGTTGGTGAACATCCAATGGCTGCCGATACAATGGGTATCAATGTAACAAGGATGAGATATATTGGGGTATTAATCTCCGGAGCACTTGCAGGAATAGGCGGCGGGGTGTACGCACAATCGATTTCTTCAGATTTCGGGCATGCGACCATCAGCGGACAGGGCTTTATGGCTCTGGCGGCATTGATCTTTGGTAAGTGGCATCCGCTTGGTGTTATGGGTGCGGCTTTATTCTTCGGATTTGCGCAAAGCTTGAGCATCATCGGCTCCAGCCTTCCATTCCTTGAGAATATTCCAAATGTATATCTTCTCATTGCACCATATGTATTAACGATTCTGGCATTAACAGGTTTCATCGGACGTGCCGATGCTCCAAAAGCATCTGGTACTCCTTATATAAAAGGAAAGCGTTAAAAAGCAAAGCCTCATTTCTTCTCGGAAATGGGGTTTTTTTGCTCAGATTTATTGTGGGAGTTCGCTCACTCATGTACAAGCCGCTAGCGCTTATCATATATATATAAACCTTCCAATACAGCCAATAACTTGAAATAAAGAAATAGGGCAAGGTATAGTAAGAATATGATTTATTACAAAGGATATTATAGAAGATAGCAGCAAAGTGTTTACATATAGGGGATGTTCCCTCTTTTTACTATTGAATGAACTTTGGACTCATTAATTAACTGACAGGAGGAAAAGACATGGCCGTAATCTCTGAATCCGTAAAACCCATGAATGGCTATAAGCTTCACGTGGTTAAAACAGAGAAATATAAAACCAATACCCTGGTTTGGAAAATGAAAGCCCCGCTGGAAAAGAGTACTGTTACATTAAGATCCCTTTTGCCTCATGTATTGCAGAGCAGCAGCTCGTCCTACCCTGCGACTGGAAAACTGCGCGCATACCTTGATGAATTATATGGTGCAACGCTTTTCGTAGATCTGGCCAAAAAGGGCGAGTATCATGTCATTACCATTTCAGTTGAAATTGCAAACGAAAAATTTCTTTCAGATCCAACTCCTCTTTTGAAAAAAGCGTTCCAATTTTTAGCGGAAATCTTGACAAAGCCAAATGTGCATGAAGGCGCTTTTGACCCGGATACCGTTGAAAAAGAAAAAAGGACGCTTAAACAGAGAATTCAATCCGTTTACGATGATAAAATGCGCTATTCCAATTTTCGGCTGGTTCAGGAAATGTGCAAAAATGAGCCATATGCTCTGCATGTGCATGGCGAGAAGGATGATGTGGACAATATCACTCCTCAAAGCCTCTATGAATATTATCAGCAGGCCTTGGCGCAGGATGAACTCGATTTATATGTTATTGGTGATGTGGAAGAGGCAGATGCCGAAGCCTATGCAGGTGAACTTTTAACTTTTGAGAAGAGAACACCACAGGCAGCCCCTTCATCCCCTGTTAATACCAAGGAATCTGTAAACGAAGTCAGGGAAGAACAGGATGTGAAGCAGGGGAAACTAAATATCGGCTACCGGACAAATGTCGTTTACGGTGACCCGGAATATTATGCTCTTCAGGTATTCAATGGAATCTTCGGTGGTTTTTCTCACTCAAAACTGTTTTTGAACGTCAGGGAAAAAGCCAGTCTCGCTTACTACGTAGCCAGCCGTCTGGAAAGCCATAAAGGATTAATGATGGTAATGTCAGGGATCGATAACAATAACTATGATCAGGCAGTGAGTATCATTAAAGAACAACTGGAAGCCATGCAAAACGGTGACTTTACTGAACAGGAAATGGAACAGACCAAAGCAGTGATTAAAAATCAGCTTCTGGAGACTGTTGATACAGCACGCGGGATTGTCGAAGTCCTTTACCATAATGTTGTTTCAGGAAAAGAAATTACCCTTCAAACCTGGATGGATGAAATGGATAAGGTAACAAAAGAGGAAATTGCCCTAACAGCCAAGAAGGTCAGTTTGGATACTGTGTATTTTCTGACAGGAAAGGAGGCAGGCAAGTAATGGAAAAAATCACTTTCGACCAGCTTCAGGAAGCATTGTATTATGAAAAGCTTGATAATGGTCTCGATGTATATATTTTGCCGAAAAAGGGATTTAACAAGACCTATGCCACCTTTACGACAAAGTACGGATCAATTGACAACCATTTCCTGCCCCCCGGAAAAGAGGAGTTTATAAAGGTTCCGGATGGGATTGCTCATTTTTTGGAGCATAAGCTCTTTGAAAAAGAGGACGGTGATGTGTTTCAGCAATTCAGCAAGCAGGGAGCATCAGCTAATGCTTTTACATCTTTTACAAGGACAGCTTATCTATTTTCCAGCACGTCAAATGTAGAGTTGAATCTTGAAACGCTTATAGATTTTGTGCAGGACCCATATTTTACAGAGAAGACTGTTGAAAAAGAGAAAGGCATCATTGGCCAGGAAATCACCATGTATGATGACAATCCTGACTGGCGCTTATATTTTGGATTAATAGAAAATATGTTCAAAAACCATCCTGTTAAAATCGATATCGCAGGTACGATTGAGTCCATTTCCGATATCACAAAAGATATGCTGTATGAATGCTATGAAACGTTCTACCACCCAAGCAACATGCTGCTGTTCATCGTTGGACCAGTTGATCCGGATCAGATTATGTCTCAGGTGAAGAATAATCAAAGCAAAAAGGATTATAAAGAGATGCCGGAAATCAAACGCCAATTCGAGGAAGAGCCGCCTGAAACGGCTGAAAAGAAAAAAGTTCTAGAGATGAATGTCCAGACCTCTAAGTGCCTGGTTGGGATCAAGAGCAGTACGGCAAATCAGTCTGGCAAAGAAATGCTTTTAAATGAACTGAGTCTGAATGTGCTGCTGGATATTTTATTTGGTAAAAGTTCTGAGCATTACAGCACACTGTATAATGAAGGGTTAATTGATGACACATTCTCCTATGATTATACACAGGAGCAGGGCTTTGGCTTTGCCATGGTAGGCGGAGACACAAATAATCCTGACCGTTTGGCTGAAACGCTGCAAAAGATGCTGCTCGATTCAAGGGAAAAGGGAGCAATTTCACAGGAAACACTTGATCGGACAAAGAAGAAGAAAATAGGTGCATTCCTGCGGGCTGTCAATTCACCGGAATATATCGCCAACCAATTTACCCGGTATGCTTTTAATGATATGGATTTATTCGATGTTGTGCCGACCCTTGAAAGCATCACGCTTGAGGATGTGGAAAATGCGGCTGGAAACTTAATAAGCGAAGAAAGGTTTACGGTTTGCCAGGTTGTCCCTAAGAAATAAGAAGCAGTTGCTGCAGAGCGCCATTAAATGGCGCTTTGCTTTTTTCGGGAGGAATTGAAATGAGGAAATTTGCATTAGTAACTGGAGCAAGCGGAGGAATCGGCCAGGCAGTCAGCGTCAAACTGGCAGAAGAAGGCTATTCGCTTTATTTGCATTACAATCAAAATAAAGAGGAGATCAACAGGCTCCTCGACCGCCTGCAAAGGATTGGCGGAGAATATATTCCGATCCAGGCAGACCTTTCTGTGCCAGGCGGTTATAAAAAAATTAGCTCTAACATATTTTCGCTTGATGCCATTATCCATAATAGCGGAACCGCTCAATATGGACTACTTACTGAAATAAATCAAACCGAATTGGAAGCTCTAATGAACCTTCATGTGAACTCGCCGCTTCTTTTGACCAAAGAGCTTCTGCCAAAACTTTTGTCAAAGGGGAGCGGAAATATTATAGTGGTTTCCTCAATATGGGGCCAAACAGGTGCTGCTTGTGAAGTTGCTTACTCAGCTGCAAAGGGTGCACAAATTGCTTTTGCAAAATCTTTAAGCAAGGAGGTTGCCCTGAACGGGGTGAGGGTTAATGCTATAGCCCCTGGTGCAGTTGAGACAGCCATGCTGAATGATTTTACTGAAGAAGAGCTTGAAACTGTAAAAAGTGAAATTCCTATGGGCAGGCTTGCCTTGCCTGCTGATATAGCCAACGCCATTGCCTTTCTTCTTTCAGATAAGGCCTCGTATATTACCGGGCAGGTCATGGCAGTAAACGGCGGCTGGTATACGTAACTGCAAATCGCTAAAAGAAGTGTCATTTATTTTTAAGAGTCATTTCCATGTGCATGCATATTTTATTCAGCTCCTAAGCACAATATAATTGTACAACATTTAAAGGAGGCAAAATCATGTCTGTACTAGATAACTGGCAGCAATGGAAAGATTTCCTTGGCGATCGTCTTCATCAGGGAATGGATCAGGGAATGAATAAAGAAACAGTAAATGACCTTGCTTTTCAAATCGGCGATTATTTAGCTAAGCAAGTTGAGCCTAAGAATGACCAGGAAAAAATCCTGGCTGATCTTTGGTCTGTAGCAAGTCCTGAAGAGCAGCATGCGATTGCCAATATGATGGTAAAGCTAGTTCAAAACGACGGTACTCGCTAAGAAAATTATAGAAATCAGGGAAAAGAGAGGCTTGGCCTCTCTTTTCGATT
>NZ_JCAXER010000029.1:0-61119 GCF_059758675.1 Cytobacillus sp. GQ23 | reverse complement strand
CCTAGGCTCATAACAGTAACCATAAATGTTTTTTTTGCTGACTTTATCACCCAATTCCCAATATTAATTGCAAGATAGAAAAAAACAAAAAACATAATAACTTTATAAACCAGCTGATCATATTTTGAAAGCCACTCAATGAGAGTATATCCGCTCCAGATTATCATCTGCAGCAAAAGAGCTGTATAAATTTTCATACACTCCACCACCAAATTTTTTAATCAATACCCGATTTTTTAATAGAAGAAACACTTGTGTTTGTAATATATGTTTAAAAGGAAATTCTTATTTTTCATTTCAATAACATTTGAGTGACAAGCTAATATTTCCATTTGCTATATGATAAAATACTCATAACTTATTATGAATTTCTCACCTTCTGTCAATGGAATGGAAAAATCTAAAGACTTCTAGCCTGTTTTATATCAGTCTTTTGTGTAAGGTGGAATTTATTATAAAGTGAGGGCAAAAGGATGAAAGGTGTGCCATTGATATTGATTACTGCACTCTTGCTTGTCACCTCTTCATGCAATCATAAGGAAGTAAAAGAAGAGCTGAGGATTGACGACAGTGTTAAGCAGCTTATTTTTTTTACTGATAAAAAACAATATGAACAGGAAATATCCTATTATGATGCCATCATCGAATTAAAAAAAAGCTATCCTGACCTGATTAAAGATATGAAAGTGATAACAGAAGCTGAAGCCAGTAACTTAAGCAATTATAAGGTAGAAAATTGCCCAGCCATAATGCTGGTATATCAGGACAAAGTTTTAGTAGAAATAAAAGGAACTGTATCTAAAGATAAAATCATTTATCCGCTCACCCAAGCAATGGATGAAGAAAACGAAGATCAATAATAACCTAAAAAAATCCTTCCCTGACAGGGAAGGATTTTTTGAATTATTTTACGATGTGAATTGGGCTTCCAATAGCAACTTCTGCTGCTTCCATTGTAATTTCACCCAATGTAGGATGAGCATGAATAGTCATAGCAAGATCTTCTGCAGTCATGCCTGCTTCAATAGCCAAACCAAGCTCTGCAATCATGTCTGATGCACTTGCACCGGCAATTTGCGCACCAATTACAAGTCCATCCTCTTTGCGTGTCACAAGCTTTAAGAAACCATCAGTGGAATCAAGTGCAAGGGCACGGCCATTGGCAGCAAATGGGAACTTAGCTGCTGTTACTTCAATTCCTTCTTCTTTAGCCTGCTGCTCTGTATAGCCTACAGAAGCCAATTCAGGCTCAGAGAATACAACCGCAGGGATAGCTAAGTAATCAATTTCTGCGTTATGGCCAGCAATTGCTTCTGCAGCAATCTTACCTTCGTAAGAAGCTTTATGAGCTAATTGAGGACCTGCAACAATATCCCCGATCGCATAAATATTGCTCACACTAGTACGGCATTGTTTATCAATTTCAATAACACCGCGTTCAGTCATCTTAACACCGGCTTGCTCTAAGCCAAGTTCGTCTGTATTTGGACGTCTTCCGACCATTACAAATACATAATCTGCATCAAGAGATTTCTCTTCGCCTTTTTCTTCAAACTTAACTGTAACCCCATTTTCATTCTCTTCAACACCCTTAGCAAGTGCCTTCGTAATGAATTCAACGCCTTTTTTCTTAAGGTTGCGTTTAACAAGAGATGTCATTTGCTTCTCAAAGCCGATTAGAATATCATCTGCACCTTCAAGAATCGTTACTTGTGAACCAAAGTTAGCATATGCTCCTCCAAGCTCGATTCCGATAACACCACCGCCGATTACGACGATTTTCTCAGGGATTTCCTGAAGGGCAAGAGCGCCTGTTGAATCAAGAACACGTTTAGAGAATTTGAACGTTGGCAATTCAATTGGACGAGATCCTGTTGCAATAATTGCATTTTTGAACGTGTAAGTTTGCGCTGAATTTTCATCCATTACACGAAGGGTATTACCATCAACAAAGTATGCTTCACCGCGTACGATGTCAACTTTATTCCCCTTTAATAGTCCTTCAACTCCGCCTGTAAGCTTCTTGACTACACCGGATTTGAATTCTTGAACTTTTGTAAAGTCAACTTTTACGTTCTCAGCTGTAATTCCCATTACATCTGAGTGCTTAGCATTTTCGTAGCGGTGGCCAGCTGCGATTAAAGCCTTTGAAGGAATACATCCAACGTTTAAGCAAACTCCGCCCATATTAGCTTTTTCTACGATTGTAACTTTTTGTCCAAGCTGTGCTGCACGAATTGCTGCAACATATCCCCCTGGACCCGCACCGATGACTATAGTATCTGTTTCGATTGGGAAATCTCCTACTACCATTTGTAATTACGCCTCCATTAGCAATAGTTCTGGATCGTTCAGTAAACGCTTGATGTGATTCAATGCATTTTGTGCAGTAGCTCCATCAATAATTCTGTGGTCAAAGCTTAATGATAAAGCCAATACTGGAGCAGCAACAATTTCTCCATCTTTCACTACCGGCTTTTCAGCAATGCGGCCAATTCCAAGAATGGCAACCTCTGGGTGATTGATGACAGGAGTAAACCACTGTCCACCTGCAGAACCGATATTTGTGATTGTGCATGAAGCACCCTTCATTTCGTCTGGAGCAAGCTTGCCGTCACGTGCTTTACCAGCCAGTTCATTGATTTCATTTGAAATGGCAAATGTAGATTTGCGATCTGCATCCTTAACAACTGGTACAAGAAGACCTTTTTCAGTGTCTGCTGCAATACCGATGTTGTAGTAGTGCTTTTGAATGATTTCACCTGCTGCATCATCAATTGAAGTGTTCAGTGCAGGGAATTCACGTAATGCACTTGTTAATGCTTTTACCACATAAGGAAGGAATGTAAGCTTAATTCCTTTATTCGCTGCAACTTCTTTAAACTTCTTGCGGTGTGCAACAAGTTTCGTTACATCAATTTCATCCATTAATGTAACGTGTGGAGCAGTATGCTTAGAGTTTACCATAGCTTTGGCAATTGCCTTGCGGATTCCGCTCATTTTCTCGCGTGTTTCCGGATATTGTCCAGCAGGAATCGCCTGAGCAGCTGCAGGTGCAGTTTCTTTGGCTTCAGTTTGTGGTGCAGCTTCCTTAGCTGGCGCTTCCTTAACTTCGGCACCGCCATTTAAGAATGCATCAATGTCATCTTTCTGGATGCGCCCGTTTTTGCCGCTTCCAGCTACCTGGCGAATATCTACACCTTTGTCCCGTGCATATTTTCTTACTGAAGGCATAGCAATAATACGGCGGTTAGGATCAACATCCGTTTCAGAAATAACGACGCCTTCTTTACGTGTATCCTGAGCAGGAGCCTCCTCTTTCTTTACATCCTGGCCAGCTTCGGCAGTTGCCTGTACCTGACCTTCTGTTTTTTCTTCTTTAGGAGCCTCATCTTCATGGTCTCCCTTGAATTTAAGATCTTCATATCCTGGAGCATCAAAAGTGATTAAAACTTGACCTACAGTTGCAACTGTTCCTTCTTCAACTAGGACTTCTTCTACTTTACCTTTAACTGGCGAAGGAATCTCTACAACCGCTTTATCATTTTGAACCTCACAAAGCACGTCATCTTCTTGTACTTCGTCACCCGGCTTTACAAACCACTTGACGATTTCACCTTCATGGATACCTTCACCGATATCAGGCAATCTAAATTGGAATGCCAATGGAATTCACCCTCCTATTTTTTCAATCGTTCTAGTAAAACACGTCAGGGGGATATTTTCCCCCTTGTGTCATTAGTTATTCAATTAAAATTCAAGTACTTTTTTAGCTGTTTCAATTACATCTTTATAGTTTGGAAGCCATACTGTCTCAGCCTGCGGGAAAGCAAATACCGTATCCGGTGCAGCTACACGGAGAACCGGTGCTTCCAGGCTAAGAATTGCACGGTCATTGATTTCTGCCACAACATTTGCTGCGATACCAGCTTGCTTTTGAGCTTCCTGAACAACAATGGCTCTTCCTGTCTTTTCAACAGAAGCAATAATTGTTTCAATATCAAGAGGTGCAACTGTACGCAAGTCAATAACTTCGGCAGATTTCCCTTCTTTTTCAAGCTCTTCAGCAGCTTTTAAAGATTCATGGACCATTGCCCCGTAAGTTACAATTGTCACGTCAGAACCTTCACGTTTAACTTCTGCTTTGCCAAGCGGAATTGTGTATTCCTCTTCAGGTACTTCCTGGCGGAAAGAACGATACAATTTCATATGCTCAAGGAAAATAACAGGATCGTTATCGCGAATAGCTGAGATAAGCAGCCCCTTTGCATCATAAGGAGTTGCAGGGATAACAACTTTTAATCCAGGCTGCTGAGCCATTAAACCTTCAAGGCTGTCAGCGTGCATTTCAGGAGTATGTACCCCTCCCCCGAATGGTGAACGGATTGTAACCGGTGAATTATACCTTCCGCCGGAACGGTAACGCATACGTGCAAGCTGGCCGGAAATAGAATCCATTACTTCATAAACGAATCCAAAGAATTGAATTTCAGGTACCGGACGGAAGCCCTGTAAACCAAGACCGACTGCCAGACCGCCGATTCCGGATTCAGCTAGAGGTGTATCAAAAACACGCTCTTCGCCAAACTCTTTTTGAAGGCCTTCGGTAGCACGGAAAACGCCGCCGTTAACGCCCACATCTTCACCGAATACCAATACATTCGGATCGTTGCGCAATTCTGTGCGTAGAGCATCAGTAATTGCCTGAATCATTGTCATTTGCGCCATGGCTTACTTCGACTCCTTTTCTTTGTATATTTCATACTGTTCTTTTAGGTTGTAAGGCATTTCTTCATACATGATGTTCATAAGGTCAGTAACCTTTTGCTTAGGTGTGTCATCAGCCTTTTTAATAGCTTCTTTAATATCTTCTTTTGCTTGTTCAATTACTTCGTTTTCCATATCTTCATTCCAGATTCCCTTATCTTCAAGGAACTTGCGGAAACGAACAAGAGGATCTTTCTTTTCCCATTCATTATCAAGGTCAGAAGTACGGTAACGTGTTGGATCGTCACCAGCCATTGTGTGCGGTCCGTAACGGTAAGTCAGTGTTTCAATCAATGTTGGACCTTCACCATTCAGTGCACGTTCACGAGCTTCCCGAACAGCTGCATAGACAGCAAGCGGATCCATGCCATCCACCTGAATTCCAGGAATACCGGCTGCCACTGCTTTTTGAGCGATTGTTTTAGCTGCTGACTGTTTTTCAACAGGCGTAGAAATTGCAAAACGGTTATTTTGCACAATAAAGATAGCAGGTGCTTTGAATGCTCCTGCAAAGTTGATGCCTTCATAGAAGTCACCTTGTGAAGCTCCGCCGTCGCCAGTATAAGTAATGGCAACTTTCTTTTCGCCGCGCTTCTTCATGCCAAGGGCAACCCCTGCAGTCTGGATATATTGCGCACCAATGATAATCTGTGGTGAAATAACATTTACACCTTCAGGGATATTACCGCCTTCAAAATGCCCGCGTGACCAAAGGAAAGCCTGGTATAACGGAAGGCCATGCCAAATAATTTGAGGCACATCGCGATATCCTGGAAGAATGAAATCTTCCTTCTCCAGTGCAAATTGAGATGCAAGCTGAGAAGCTTCCTGTCCGGCAGTTGGTGCATAGAAGCCCAAACGGCCTTGTCTGTTAAGTGAAATAGAACGCTGATCAAGAATACGAGTGTAAACCATACGGCGCATTAATTCCTGAAGCTGCTCATCGCTTAATTCAGGCATTGCTGAATCATTAACAACCTTGCCTTCTTCATTTAGAATTTGTAGAGTTTGGAACTGTTCTTCAACTGTTTCGAGCTGCTTTTTCGCATCGAATTGTGCCTTCTTTGTTTTAGAAGCCATATCAGTCACCCTTTCCTTTCATAAAAAGACGTTAATTAAGAGTTTTTATACACAAAATTTAGGTTACCCAAAACGAAGCCATATTAGATACTCTTTCAATTAGCAAAAAAGTTCCTCTTTCAGGCGTGTTTTTATTAGCATCTCTAAATAGCAGAACGTTCTTTTCTGCCATATGCATACTTTAAATAGTGTTCCACAGATCACTTCTAAAAAAACGTCTTTCTGTTCATCTTTAACTATCATATTCTGTATTAGTTTATTTTGCAACAAAATTGATACAGAATTACTTACGAGAATTAGTTTAATACACCTGAATGACCTTCGTCAATTACCTTGCTTCTTGTTTTTTTATCGATATCATACTTTTTATTCTTTAAATCAACTTTTAAAACTGTATTAACGCATATATACATTCTGTACTATAAAAAACTATTATATTTCAATGTGTTATAGTAAAGAAACTGCACTAAAGTTACTTTAAAATAAAGACAGCAGCTCAAAATGAAGAAAGCGGATTCATTCTGCCAGGTGTCTCCTTAAGCAATAATTGACAAAAAACAAAAAAATGCCGCGCATTTAACATGCCGGCATATACTTTATTCTTTTGTATTTATTTCGAGCCCTGCTTCTTTATAGAAATCCAATTTTGCTTCATTATACTCTTTTGTTTTTTCGTTAAACTGCTTATTTGAAGACAAAATCTTTTCGTACATTTCATTTATTTTGCTAATCTGATTTTCCAGCTGATCGAGAGTAAGGTCTTCCTTTTTAAACATTGCATACAGTTCTTTATCTAATTGCAGCGCATTGGAATAATCCTGGTATAGAGTGTCATGTATCTTATACCTATCCATCATAATTTCTTGCAATTCTTTTGCTCTATCCTTCAATTTTTGACTCTCTATCTCCTCTATTACCGGAGACAATGATTCAAATTCCTTTTTTGATGCCAGTATGCTTTTCTGTTCTTTCTCCATGTGTTCTTTGCGCTGCACTACAATCGCAGAAGCCTCATCAGACAGCTTCTTAATTTCCTCGAAATCCTTCATTCCCAGGTTAATAATTTTATCGTATAATTGCTTTTCTCTTGTCTCCAGCTTAACGAGCGGTTCCTGCTGCTTTTCAAAATCCTTTTCTTTTTCAACTACCTTTTCCAGAACATCATACACTTTTTCCTCTGGTTTTTGCTCATTGATACAGCCAGAGAGTAAGATAGCCGCTAAAATAAAAACAGGCAGCAGTCTGCTATTGTTCAAAATTGACACGTTGAAACCTCCTTACTATAACATTTTTAACTATAAAGGTACCCGCCCTGTTTGACAATAGCCCTTTGGTTTGACACTTTTCGCACCTGTTCACAATTTGTCCTTGTTCCAGGTGTATTTAAAATCTATTCATTCCATTTTTCCTTTATAACTTGGGCAAAGGCCTACACCAATCATCATATGAAACATAGGCTATATTAATCGTCCGATGCGGCAAGTCAAAAAAATGGACGATAATCTTACTTTAGGGAGGTTATCCTTCATGTACGGTTATGGCGGATACGGTTATGGATGCGGTTATCCAGTAGCGGGTGCCGGCTACGGCAGAGGTTTTGCGTTAATTGTAGTATTATTCATTCTCTTAATCATTGTTGGCTGCGCTTGCTGGAAGTTTTAATTATTTGAGAAGGTGCCAAAAGCACCTTCTCATATTAACTTTTTTGCTCCTCTCTGGTAGACTGAATATACTAATATAAAGTATGTTTGGCATATTTTTGGCATTTCCATTTAGTTCTTCTTGCCAATAATGTAGCCATTTTTTTATTCTTTATTACATAGCGGGAGTGATAATCATGCTGAGCATGAAAGATATTATACGCGATGGCCACCCAACTTTAAGGAAAATTGCTGCGGAAGTTAACTTGCCTCCATCTTCAGAAGACAAACAAGTCCTGCAGGAAATGTTAGAATATGTTAAAAACAGCCAAGACCCTGAGCTTGCTGCAAAATATGGTTTAAGGGCTGGAATTGGATTGGCTGCTCCTCAAATTAATGTTTCCAAAAGGATGATTGCTGTTCATGTAGCCTATAGCGGCGAACTGTTTAGTTATGCATTGTTCAACCCTAAGATCATCAGCCATTCTGTGCAGCGTTCTTATCTGTCTGCAGGAGAAGGCTGTCTGTCTGTTGATGAATCCATCCCAGGTTTTGTGCCCCGATATGCAAAGGTAACTGTCAAAGGGACTGACCTGGAAGGCAATGAACTAAAACTCAAACTAAAAGGGCTTCCTGCCATTGTGTTTCAGCATGAAATTGATCATTTGAACGGAATTATGTTTTACGATCATATCAATAAACAAAATCCGTTTCAGCCAATTAAAAATGCCATTGCTATTGAGCGATAGAATGCAGATGCAGTACTAGCATAAAAGAAAGCCTCCGTCTACTGAATCGGAGGCTTCTTTGCGTTCTTATATTAATTGAAGTTCCTTTAATCCCTTCCAGATTCCTTCTTGATCCACTCCAGATGTTACACGGTCTGCTGCCTTCTTAACTACTTCTTCTGCATTCCCCATGGCTATCCCCGTTCCGACAGCATTCAGCATCTCTATATCATTCAGCCCATCTCCAAAAGCATATACATCCTTCAAATCAAACCCAAGCCTTTTTATCATTTGCTTTATCCCTTCAGCTTTGGACCCGCCAGCAGGCAAAACATCAACGGAATATGGATGCCATCTTATAAACCCAAAATGAGGATATGCAGCTGATGAAATATACTTTTCCTCATCTTTTTCCTCACAGAACAGCAGTGATTGATATAATTCCCTACCGGTGTAAAACTCATGGTCTTCCTCAGGATGCGGGAACTTTAAGCTTCCCATGCTTTCCTCTATAAACGGATGATGAGTTACCGAAGATTTCATTGTTTTCTCATTCATAAACACTAACGGATGTCCGTTTGATTGTGCATGCCTGTACAGTTTTTCAATTTCAGCCGTCTTAAGGGGATTGCGGTATATCGGCTCGTTTTCAAAAACGACATATTGGCCGTTAAAGCTTACAAATGAATCAATATCAAGCTCACTGCGCAAATTCTCATACATAAAAGGCGCCCTGCCGGTAGCAATCGCCACGAAAGTCCCATTCTTTTTCAGTTTGTCAATTGCCTCTTTCGTACTGTCAGGCAAATTTTTTTCATGATCCAATAAGGTCCCATCTATATCAAAGAAAACAATCTTTTTCATTAAAACAAACTTCCTTTCAGGCGATATTCTACTTGCTTCCATTAAATATTTTATCGTAATAAAACACTAAACCCATAAAGTAAAAAAGTCAATTTCATTGTTATTAACAACTCGAGTTTCCATTTTTATCCTCGAGAGATTCAACTATATTTACCATATAATATAATTAAGAAAAGCGGAATCTCCCTGCCTGCGAAGGATCGGGGACGAAAAAGACATTAGGTCATAATGCCAAAGCGTTTACTATCAAGACAGGCAGCATTAGAAGCAGCCATTTTAATTACTAAATCTGCTTAAAACGTCCTTGCTGCCTTTACTTTGGACAAGGATCGTTTAAAATAGAAAGTAAGGAGTTGATCCACTATGTTAAAGAAGCTGAGAAAGAAGCTTTTAAAACAGTGGAATGAAATGCTTCGAAAAAAATCTATTGCCTGACAAATTTGAGCCCTTCAAACTTGCGAAGGGCTCCTTCCTTATTGTAAATTGGTTATCAGTATACTTATTACATAAATTCGGAAGCGTTTTAGCATTAGAAGAATTAATATTCATATCCCGCAGGAAAAAACATGTAATACATGTTATTATTTTATATATTAGATAAAAGTTTTTTATCGGATTAAGGAGAGATTGAAATGATTTTCAAGGTATATTATCAGGATTCTAAGACAGAGGTACCGGTTAGAGAAAAAACAAAATCTATTTTTGTGGAAGGCGAGTCTGAAAGAGACGTACGCAACAAGCTTGCTGACCGCAACTATAATATTGAATTTGTAGCATCTGTTCAAGGAGAATTCCTGGAATATGAAAAACAAAGTGAAGACTTTAAAGTATTGGAGATTGAGTAATTTATGAAATTTGTAAAAAATGATCAAACAGCCGTTTTCGCCCTGGGCGGACTTGGGGAAATCGGAAAGAACACTTACGCGGTGCAATTTCAGGATGAAATTATCCTGATTGATGCAGGAATTAAATTTCCTGAGGATGAACTTCTCGGAATCGATTATGTTATTCCTGATTACACATACTTGGTTAAGAACGAAGATAAGATAAAAGGGTTATTTATCACTCACGGACATGAAGACCATATTGGAGGAATTCCATATCTTCTAAGAGAAGTTAACATCCCGGTTTACGGCGGAAAGCTTGCACTGGGGCTACTTAGAAATAAACTTGAAGAACACGGACTATTAAGACAGACCACTCTACATGAAATCAAGGAAGACGATATCATTAAATTCAGAAAAACTTCCGTAACTTTCTTCAGAACAACTCATAGTATTCCTGATTCATATGGTATCGTTGTCAAAACACCTCCAGGACAAGTTGTTCATACTGGAGATTTCAAGTTTGATTTTACTCCTGTAGGAGAGCCGGCAAATCTGACGAAAATGGCTGAAATCGGTAAAGAAGGCGTGCTTTGCCTGCTTTCTGACAGCACAAATAGTGAAATACCTGAATTCACTATGTCTGAACGCCGGGTTGGCGACAGCATTCATGACATCTTCCGCAAAGTTGAAGGAAGAATCATCTTTGCCACCTTCGCTTCTAATATCCACCGTCTTCAGCAGGTGACTGAAGCAGCCGTTACAAATGGCAGAAAAATTGCTGTCTTTGGCAGAAGTATGGAAGCAGCCATAAATATCGGACAGGAATTAGGATATATTCAGGCACCAAAAGATACTTTTATTGATGCACATCAAATTAACAGACTTCCAGCCAACCAGGTAACGATTCTATGTACAGGAAGCCAGGGAGAGCCGATGGCGGCCCTTTCAAGAATTGCAAATGGAACGCATCGCCAGATACAGATCATCCCTGGTGACACTGTTGTATTCTCTTCGTCACCTATTCCTGGGAACACAATCAGTGTCAGCAGAACGATTGACAGACTTTCCCGTGCAGGTGCAGAAGTCATTTATGGAAAATTAAGTGATATTCATACATCCGGCCATGGAGGTCAGGAAGAACAGAAATTAATGCTTCGTTTAATAAAGCCAAAATTCTTCATGCCAATCCATGGAGAATACAGAATGCAAAAAATGCATGCTAAATTGGCTGTAGATTGTGGAGTGGAAGAAGAAAACTGCTTTATCATGGATAATGGTGAAGTTCTGGCTCTCAGCGATGATTCTGCCCAGGTAGCCGGAAAAATCCCGTCTGGATCTGTCTATATTGATGGAAGCGGAATCGGTGATATCGGAAATATTGTTTTACGAGACCGCCGCATACTTTCTGAAGAAGGTTTAGTGGTTGTCGTAGTGAGCATCAATATGAAGGACTTCAAAATTGCCGCCGGCCCTGACTTAATTTCCCGCGGATTCGTATACATGAGGGAATCAGGGGATCTAATTAATGATGCTCAAGCACTAATTACAAAACACTTAAGCAAGGTTATGGAACGCAGAACAACTCAATGGTCAGAAATCAAGAATGAAATCACTGACACGCTTGCACCATTTCTTTATGAAAAAACAAAGCGCCGTCCAATGATTTTGCCGATTATCATGGAAGTTTAATAGTTCCGGGCGTATTTCCGGTTTTGGATAGACACGGAATGTTATGTATAAACTTATACGAATAAAAAGGCTGTATCGCTCACACGAGAGATACAGCCTTTTTTAAATTAGGACATCACTTTCTTTTCAAATCGGTTGATATCTACGTCTGCTCCAATAACAATAAGAATATCATCAAATTGTATTTTTTCATTTGCCTGCGGAGAAACGAGAATTTCATTTTTTCTTTTAATTGCCACAATGTTGATTCCGTATTTTGCCCGGATATCAAGATCTATAATGCTGTGACCTGCAAGTTTTTCATTAGCAACGATTTCTACTATGCTATGCTCATCAGAAAGTTCCAGATAATCGAGAACATTATTTGACACAATACTATGAGCAATCCTTCTGCCCATATCCCTTTCAGGATGAACAACCTGGTCGGCGCCTATTTTCCTTAACACCTTAGCGTGATAATCATTTTGCGCTTTTACGGTAATCTTATTAACGCCTACCTCTTTTAAAATTAAGGTTGTCAGGATAGAAGCCTGGATATTATCGCCAATCGCCACAATAACATGGTCAAAGTTTCGTATTCCCAAACTTTTGATGACGGATTCATCCGTAGTATCACCAACTACTGCGTGCGAAGCAACTCTCGCGAATTCGTTAACACGATCTTCATTAACATCAATCGCCATAACTTCCATTCCTTCTTCAGCAAGTGCATGGCATATGCTTCCTCCAAAACGTCCAAGTCCGATAACAGCAAATTCTTTCTTCATCCTATCTTCCCCCAGCAAAGTTAGCAATATAGACAATCATACCATAATAGCACCCCAAGCAATATACACTGCTTCTGACAAAATAAAACCTCCGCATGGAGGTTTTAATTCGTTCATTAAATTGCTTCAAGCATATTGAATTGTGCCTTAACCAAATGAAAATATTCACCTTTCGCATTCATCAATTCCTCATGATTCCCTTGCTCTAAAATATTTCCATGATCAAGCACAAAGATTTGATCAGACTCCCGGATCGTGGACAGCCTATGTGCAATAATTATGGCCGTTCTGCCCTTTAAAAGTGTTTTTAATGCCTGCTGGATCTCCATCTCTGTCTCGGTATCGATACTTGCTGTAGCTTCATCAAGTATAAGAATACGCGGATCTGCAAGCAAAGCGCGGGCAAACGAAAGCAGTTGTCTCTCCCCTACTGATAATATATTCCCTCTCTCCTCCACTTCAGTTTCATAACGATTTGGAAGCTTTTCAATAAATCCATGAGCACCAACAGCTTTCGCTGCTTTCACTACTTCTTCATCCGTTGCATCTGGCCTTCCAAAACGGATATTATCGCAGATTGTGCCGGAGAATATAAAAGTATCCTGCAGGACGACACTGATTTGTTTGCGCAAACTTGATAAAGAAACATCTTTTAAATCATAGCCATCTATTTTCACAGTACCTCCTGAGGGATCATAAAAACGGCTGATTAAGTTTGCTACCGTTGTTTTACCTGATCCTGTATGACCGACAAGCGCTGCTGTCTGTCCTGCTTTTATCTCCAGTGAAACTCCATTTAAGGCCGTTCTTTTTTCATCGTAAGAAAAAGTGACATTCTCGAATTCTATCCGGCCTTCTATCACCTGCAAATTAACAGCATTATTCCGTTCTGATACAATTGGCTTTTCATCAAGAAATTCAAAGATTCTTTCAGAGGAAGCCATGCCCATGAGCAGCTGGTTGTAAACCATGCCAAGCCGGGAAATAGGCTCCCAGAACATCCCTAAGTAAAAGGCAAAAGAAACGAATATGCCGATCGATATAGAACCGTTCTGAATCAGATTGGCCCCAAACCAAATCAATACAGCAGTGCCCAGGGCATTGGTCAATTCAACCAGCGGCCTGAACATTGCGTTTTTCTGGGAGGCGGCCCTCCAGCTTTCAAAGTTTTCCGTATTCACGCCATCAAAGAATGCCATATTCTCTTTTTCCTGTGTAAAAGACTGGGTAATCCTTATTCCCTGAATACTTTCATTTAAGTGAGAATTCAATTTGGATTGTTTTAATCGGACAGTTTGCCAGGATCTGCGGATATTTCTGCGCAAACTTGTTGAAATAAAAAACATTATAGGCAGGATGACCATTATTGCCAGAGTCAGCTCAGGACTTAGTGTAAATAAAATAATAAAAATCCCTGCCAGCATGATTAAATCCATAAGCAGATTGATGACACCATTAGTAAAAAGCTCCTGCAGAGAATTAATATCATTCATGATTCTCACTAGTATGGATCCTGCCGAACGCTGATCAAAGAAACGATGTGATAGCTTCTGCACGTGTGTGAATAAATGTTTTCGTAGATCATAAATAACACTTTGACCTAGCTCATTCATCCATTTAATCCTGAAATAGTTTGCAGCATATGAAATAGTGTAAAGTGCAGCAATCAATGATACCAGGAACGCAAGCAGCGGGCCGTCCTTTTCAATTAACGCCTTATCTAACGTGTATACACCGATCAGGATTGGAATAATAAGCCTGACTGCCGTATTTATTAAGACCATAATAATCGATAGAGGAACCAAATTTTTTCTGTAAGGCTTCATATAACTGAATAATCGGAGCATCTGCTTCCAATTGAATGGCTTCTCAATCACTTCGTCAGCAGAATATTGGAACCTGTTTAACACATTGTTATTTTCCGATTTAGTTTTTTTCAAGGACGCACCTCCTAGCCTGCATTTGATTGGAGAACCTTATCCCGGTCCTGATATTGAATATCGTAAATCCTCTGATATGGACCATTATTTTTAAGCAGCTTTTCATGGGTGCCCCGTTCAGCCACTATCCCATTATCAAGAACAAGTATTTCATCTGCATGTTTTAGGGAAGAAATCCGATGGGCAATGATAAACGTAGTTCGATCAGCCATTACTTCTTTCAAGGCTTTTTGTATTCTGAATTCCGTCTCCATATCCACAGCACTTGTTGCATCATCCAAAATTAATATGCTGGGATTTGCACAAATAGCCCTTGCTATCGATATCCTTTGCTTCTGGCCGCCTGAGAGCCCCATTCCCCTCTCGCCAAGAATGGTATCGTATTGATCTGGAAGCTGCATGATAAATTCATGTGCCTGTGCACGTTTGGCAGCTTCAATAATTTCTTCAATGGTGGAATCAGGCTTTCCAAATGCAATATTCGCTTTAATCGAAGAAGAAAACAAGAATGATTCCTGAAGTACAAAGCTGATATTACTTCTCAGAGACTTCAGAGAGTATTCCTGCACATTTATCCCGTCAATCATCACCTTACCTTCAACCGGCTCATAAAATCTTGTCATAAGCTGTGTTAAGCTCGTTTTTCCTGATCCCGTAGAGCCGATTAATCCAATAACTTTCCCCGGCTCAGCATGAAAAGAGATATTCGATATAGCGTCCTTGTCATCCTCGTTATATTTAAGTGTAACATTTTGGAATTCAACCTCACCCCGCAAACGCTCTGCCTTAACACATGAATCGGCATCCTCAATCTCATTATCAGCTTCAAGAATCTCAATGAGCCGCTCACCGGATGCTTTTGACTGTGAAAATAGATTAACAATGAAGCCTAAGTTCATAATTGGCCACATTATATACCATACAAGACTGTAAAAAGCGACAAGTTCCCCTGGCTTCAGACTGCCGGACATAACTAGATAACCGCCATAAGCCAAAAGCAGTACAACGCTTAAATTACCCAGAAATTCCATTAACGGAAAGTATTTTGCCCATATATCCGATGTAAAGAGATATTTATCTTTATAATCACTGTTAGAATCATTGAATTTATTGATCTCAAAATCTTCACGTGATAATGACTTCACAGTATTAATACCGCTTATATTCTCCTGAACTTTTGTATTCAGGCGCCCAAATGATTTCCGTATGCCCCGGAAAGCCGGATGAACAGCTTTATCGAATTTAAAAGTGACAACCGCCAGGAAAGGCAGTGTAATAAGTGTGACAATAGCAAGCGGAACAGAATAAAAAAACATGACTGACATACTGATGAGGATCAACAGACAAAAACGAATGAGTTCAGAAAATCCAAAAGATAGAAAGAAACGGAACCCTTCAACATCTGCAGTAAGCCGGGACATTAAATCCCCTGTCTTTGCATTATCATAATATCTGAAAGGCAGGAACTGCAGTTTTTCATAAAGTACATTTCTAAGCTTATAGACCGATGTGATGCCAAACAAATCACCAGTGTACTGATGGATATAAGTTGCAGCCCCCTTGACGGCCATTATGACAATAAAGCCTATAGCCAAATAGGGAATCCACCCATAATTGCCCCCAATGACAACTTCATCAATTGTCACCTGCAGGATCATTGGATATACAACCGTTATCGCAGTTACAATAAACAGAAAAAGTATCGACCAGATAAAGTAATGTTTAAAAGGCCAATAATACTGCTTTAACTTTTTAAATGTTTCCATCTGCATCCCCCCTTTTAATTTGCGGAAAAATTTGAAAAGTTAGAACGTAATATTAAATATATCGAGTTTCGAAGTATTTTTCCACCCCTTTTTGTTTGATTCCGCACTTTTTTTAAATTAATTTTTATAAGTAATCATCTGTTTATATCCCTATGTCCTCCCGGATTGCATATGCTTGAAATGCTAACTGTTTGCATATAGAACACTGTTGCGATAAAATGATGACTTTGATAATAAGGCTCTTTTAAATATTCTGTTGTCTTTCACCGTCTGCCAAGGTTTGTCCATTTCGGGGATCTCGTGCTGTTCGGCAGATTCAACATAGTAAATCAGCTTAAAAAAGCAGAAAACCATGCTAAAACAGCCAATAATTATGAGAGGACAGGAATAAATGGAATATCTAAGTTTTTCACAAATTAATTGGGAAGCTCTTCTTATTAATGGAGGACTAATTCTATTAAAACTGGCAGCTATCTATTTTGCATTTTTAATCGTTAAATCAGCAGGGAATAAAATCATTCAAAAAAGCTTTGAGGGAATTTCAAAAAAGGATAGAATATCACCCGGAAGATCGAAAACATTGCTGAGTCTTGCCGAAAACATATTTTCATATGTTCTTATTTTTATTTTCGCGGTAACGGTTCTGCAGATTTTTGGAATAAAGGCAACTGCTATTCTAGCCGGTGCCGGAGTAATTGGCTTAGCAGTAGGATTTGGAGCACAGGGACTTGTCAGCGATGTAGTAACAGGATTTTTTATCTTGCTGGAAAGACAAATTGATGTAGGGGATTATGTAACAGCTGGAAACTACTCAGGTATAGTGGAACAAATTGGATTAAAAACCACTCAAATCCGCGGATTTGACGGAACTTTACATTATCTGCCCAACCGGGAAATTACCAGTCTTAGCAACCATTCGCGCGGCAATATGCGCGCACTGGTTGATATAGGAATCTCTTATAATGACAATATTGATGAAGCCATCACAGTTCTTCAGGAAGCTTGCGACAGGATCGCCGAAAAAAACAAGGCGATTGTTGAAGGACCTAACGTTATCGGAGTACAAACATTAGGCTCATCTGATGTTGTATTAAGAATCATAGCCAAGACAGAAAACATGGAACAGTGGGCTGTCGAACGGCAGCTTAGAAAAGCGCTTAAAGAGGCCTTGGAAGCTGGCGGGATTGAAATTCCATTCCCTCATCAGGTGCTGATTCAAAAACAGGCAGGAAGGGATAGTTCCACTGGATAAATAGAAAGCAAAAAAGCTGATTTCACAGATCCTAAAAAGGAGTATATGAAATCAGCTTTTTATTATATTTATGGGCATCAGCCTTTATATCTTAAATATCCTGAAATCAATTCAATTGCCTTATTGATTGCCCTTTCATCCGGGTTCAGCCTTGCATGATGGAGTCCATATTCTGAATCGACGCCAAGCCAAAACATGAAGCCCGGAATTTCTTCAACCATATAGCCGAAATCCTCACCAGTCATGGCTTCCCGACATTCAACCACATTAATGTCTGTATTGGTTCGGACAAAATCCATGAATTCCCTTGTTAAAGTTTCCTCATTGTAAACCTGATGATACATGCTTCCGTAGTCGATAGAAGCTTCACATTCATACCCAACTTCGATTCCTTTGACAAGTGCCTGAATTCTGCTTTTTACTTTCTTCATTGATTCTGGTGATAGGGTACGAATAGTCCCTTCAAGCCTAGCTTTTTCAGCTATTATATTTTGAACAGTGCCACCTGTTATTTTTCCGATTGTAACAACTGCGCTGTCCAGGGGATCAACGTTCCTCGAAATGATGGACTGAAGCTGGGTGACCAGCGTACATGCGGCCACGACCATATCATTGGTATTATGCGGATATGCTGCATGTCCCCCTTTTCCTTTTAAATCAATGAAAAGTTCAGAGGTATTCGCAAAGAGCAAGCCTTCCCTCAATGCGATGGTTCCGACAGAATATTCCGGTGCAATATGGAGGGCTAATATCATATCCGGCATCCATTCCTTCATTATTTCAGATTTAAGCATAGGCTCAGCTCCGCCAGGTCCTTCTTCAGCTGGCTGAAATATAAACAGTAAATCATCGTTAATGCGTTCTTCAATAAATTTGGTTATTAGGCCAAGTGCAATAGACATATGAAAATCATGTCCGCAGGCATGCATTTGTTCACTATGTTCTGATGTAAAAGGCAAACCAGTTTCCTCAATGATTGGCAGTCCATCTATATCAGCACGATACCCAATCATCCTGGAGGGATTCCTGCCGCTGATTTTCACAAAAATACCCGTTTTCCAAGTTTTAATTTCCATATTATCCTGAGGAAGAGAATTCAGGTAATCTAATAGAAACTGCTGCGTTTTAATTTCCCGGAACCCCAGCTCCGGGATTTTATGCAGCTCCCGCCGCAATGCAACGAATGGATTGTTAGTGGCCAAAACTATTTTCCCCCTTGTTCAAAATGCATCTTATAATTAATCTGCATAATAGAAATGGATAACCAGAGATTTATCCCTTTAGAAAAAGCGCGGATCGCGATCCACGCTTTCTAAACTCTTATAATTGGCGAAGCTCCTGCTTAATTTCTGTTTTAGACTTAGTCTTTTCATCAATCTCTTTAATAACACGGGCTGGTGTTCCTGCTACCACTGTATATGGAGGCACATCATCAATAACAATCGCGCCTGCAGCAACTACAGCTCCCTTACCAACAGTTACACCTTCCAGAACCACAGCATTGGCTCCGATTACTACATCATCTTCTACAACCACAGGTTTAGCAGAAGGAGGCTCAATAACGCCAGCCAATACAGTTCCCGCTCCAATATGGCAATTCTTTCCGACTGTAGCTCTTCCGCCAAGGACAACATTCATGTCAATCATTGTGCCTTCTCCTATTACTGATCCGATATTAATGGAGGCACCCATCATGATTACTGCGTTATCTCCGATTTCTACCTGATCACGGATGATGGCACCCGGCTCAATGCGCGCTTTAATATTTTTCATATCAAGCAATGGAATCGCTGAGTTTCTGCGGTCATTTTCAACCACATAATCTTCTATTTTTGACTGGTTTTCTTCAATAGCCTGGCTAATTTCTGACCATTCACCAAACACAACCCCGGTGCTGCCATTTAAAAAGACCTTTGCTGAGGATCCGAAGTTGATCTCTTCTAAATCACCTTTAATATAAACCTTTACAGGTGTGGATTTTGTGCTGTTTTGGATAAAAGAAATAATCTCATTGGCATCCATCATTTTCATATTAAAAATCCTCCTCTATGTATAACTTTGCAACTAGCATTACTTTAACAAACAAAAGCGCTGAAAACAAGAAAAATAAATGTCTGAAAAGAAAATAGATTGCTAGTGGAGTATCATTGTCTTTCCTCTTCTATATGCTCCTTTATTAACTCAACAAATGCCTGCACCTGCTTGAGCTGGAAGGCAGATTCGTATCCGAGCAGCCATGTATCACGCTTAATCGGCATATTATTTTCATCGAGGAGCGGGATCTTAAAAATATTTTTCTCAGCACCATTGAGTGTAATGGCCGGGAGAATGGCGTATCCTATTCCATTGAAAGTCATTTGCTTGCATGTTTCTATTTGGTCAACTACTATTGTTCTTTTTGGCGATGTTTTGAATTGCCGCAGCCACCAGTCCTGAATTTCCTGATAATAGTTGGAATCGCTTTTAAATTGAATAAAAGGCCGATCTGTTTCAAGAACCTGCTCAGGTTTAGTAATCTCTGTATCAACCAGATAAAGGCTATCCTTAAATAAAGGAATTTTAATTCCCTTCCAATCCGGAGTACCTCTGATAATTCCAATATGCACCTGATCATCATAGAGAGATTTTAATATTTCACTGCTCCATCCGGTGATCAGAGAAATTTTGGCCTGGGGGTAGCGGCTGACAAACTTTTTAAGAACCTGAGGGAGCCAATTTTGTCCGACAATAGAGGCAACTGCTATTTTTAATGTGCCATGAACCTCCGAATTCAGGGCAGTAATTGACTCCCTGACTTTTTCTTCCTTTGCCAGCACTTCATTGACAAATTGTATAACAATTTCTCCCGCAGGAGTCATTGACAAACCCTTTTGGGAGCGGAGGAACAGCTTGTTACCCCATTCTTTTTCAATATTCACAAGGCGCTGTGAAAGAGCCGGCTGCGATACAAATAAACGCTCAGCGGCTTTCCTCATATTCATTTCCTGTGCCAGCACAGATAAAAGATGAAATTCTGTAAGTGAAGACATAAACATCTTCCCTTCATAACTTTTTCTTATAGTATATCTTAAACACTTTTAAATTTCTTTATCATCAATAATGTTCTGGAGGAGAAATATAAAAATCCCTGCACGTTAAATGCAGAGATTTCAGGGAGTGCTTAATCGGCTGTTTCTTTTTCATGCTTTGGCAGTGAGATAACTAATAAGAAGCTTATCACTGCAAATATCAGCACTGCATAATACACAGAATGAAGTGAAACGGTAAGACCATTTTGCAGAATCTCCTTTATTCCAGTATCCATGCTGTTTCTGGCTTCTTCATTTAAAAGTACATTTGCGGAATCTAAAGATAAACTGTCATCTATGCCTTCGCCATTTTGCTGTATATATGATTTAATCTGGCTGTTCAGAATTCCTCCCAGTAAGGCAGCTCCTATAGTGTTTCCAAGGTTTCTCATAAACATATTGGCTGCCGTGGCAATTCCCCTTTGATTCCATTCCACAGTACTCTGAATGGATACAATAAAAGCTGTAGTGGTCAAGCCCATACCGGCCCCGACCAAAAAGCTCCCTGCCGCTGCCCATACTGGCCCCGCTTCAGGAGTGAGTGTAACAAACATAATACTGCCTGCAATCAAAAATACTCCGCCTATTACAGATGTACTTCTAAAACCAATTTTCAAAAGCAGCTTCCCAGCCGCTGCAGAAGCTATCGGCCATCCAATCGACATTGTGGTAAGTGTAAAGCCTGCTACTATTGGAGATTTCTCCATGACGCCCTGCACAAATGCCGGAAGAAAACTGGAAATTCCAATCAGCATTACACCGGTTGTTAATGAAGCCAAATTGGCAATTAATATCGGCTTCTCCTTCCATATATTAAAAGGCATCATTGGCTCTGCAGCTTTTTGTTCCTGCAGGATAAACAAGAAAAAGGCTATTACGCTGACTGCTAAAAGGCTGATTGCTTCAATGGAATTCCAGGCCCAATTTGTTCCTCCCTCTACAAGCACAACCATTAGAGAAGAAATGGAAACCGTTAATAGCACAGCTCCTGCATAATCGATCTGATGCTTTTTCCTTTCCACATTTTCATGGAGGAAAAGCCACAAGCCTGCAATAGCCAGGATGCCAAGCGGAATGTTAACCCAAAAAACATATCTCCAGCTGACGAATTCAACAAGAAGACCCCCTATTGCCGGGCCCATAATAGCTGAAATTCCCCAAACGCTTGATAAATAGCCCTGCACCTGGGCCCTTTCCTCTTTTGTGTAAATATCCCCGACAATGGTTGTGGCAATCGGCATTACTGCACCCGCACCAAAACCCTGGATTAACCGAAAAATAATCAGCGCTGTCATTGATTCAGCAAAGCCGCATAAGATGGAACCAATTAAAAATATGATAATACCAAACGTCAAAACGGGCTTTCGCCCAAATAAGTCTGAAAGCTTACCGTAAATCAAAACAGTTACAGCATTCATCAACAGGTATGCTGAAAAGACCCAGCTATATAAAGCAAATCCGCCTAAATCACCAACAATGGCAGGCATCGCAGTTGATACAATGGTTGCCTCAATGGCCCCCATGAACATGGCAAGCATTACTGCAGCCAGTACAAATGGCTTTTTGGTCACTTTCCTCTTTCCTTGAGGCATTTTTTTATGTAAAGTTTGACTCAAGTGTTTCCCCTCCATGATTAAAAACATGAATAACGCATGCAAATGACGGCAATAAAACCGCCTGTATTCTCACCATTGAAAAATAAAGCAAGCTCCCACTGCGGGGAGCTGATTTCTATCGTTTATTTAATCGTCTGATATGTTTATTTAGCTGATCTAATACTGTTCTGCGAGTCAGTATTCCCTCAAAGTAGCCTTCCTTGTTTTCAACACAAACAAATGGATGGTCAACTAATAGCGCGATCGATTGCTGTATAGAAGATGCAGCATCAAGCCGTGGAATATTTGTGTTCATAGCTTCTTCAACCCTTTTTTTCTCCAGCTGCTCAAACTCAATCCGCTCAAGACCAAGAATGGAATCCATGATAATAGGTGTGCTGATTAAGCCCTGCAGCTTATATTGCGGGTCAAGTACAGGAATTGCTGTATATCCGCTTTTCGTTAGTACTAAGAGGGCATGCTCCAGGTTGTTGCCGACTTGTACATGAGCTACCCGTTCAGAAGGAATCATGAAATCACTGATATTAAATTCTAAAAATTCCTCGCTATGGAGACTGATCATCACCGAAAACTCCTCAAAAATTAGTTATGCTTCTTAACCATTTTATCATAGTCTCCGGTAATTTGCGCCTATTAACCTTTGCTGGTTTGAATGTCTTTAACTTCATAGCTGCAGTAAGGACAGTGAAAAATAACATTTTGATTTGATTGTGCAGTTAAAACAGCATCAATTTCTTTTTCCTTCTTACAGCTCGGACATATTACAGTTGGCATCATTCTGCTTCACCTCGTGATTGTAGGGTCTTATACTATTTATTGTTCTCAAGGCTATTTTTTCAAGTCCCGGTTATCTTTTAAAATTTCTTTCATTTCTTCAAGAGTTTTCCTTATCCGGATTACTTCTTTTTTTGTATTGATTACATCTGCAAGCAAAAGAAGAACAGTGAAGAACAGCAAAATTGTGAGCAGATAATCCATTTTTCACCTCGGGGAAAAATATTTTTTTAAGCAGCAATAAGAAAAGAGGCCCAAAAAGGCCCCTTATGTATGTGTTGAATTATTGAATCAAATCGAAAATTTCGATTGTGATCATATCAATGTTGTCAAATTGATATCTTTTTGGCTTTTCTTTATCGTTATATACTTCCAATTCAAATGTTTCATTTTTTGGATGAAAAGTTACCTGGCATTTCCTTTCACCATTCACCTCAAAAAATCTTTGCATCGGCTCTCCGCCTGTTGCTTGTTCCTGTAAGCTTTTTAAGCGTGTTAATATACCTTGAAGCTGTGACATGCTCTCTCTCCTTTCCAAAACAAAACCCATAATTCACATTTAGGTTTCTCTTTTGGCATGTTTCTATCCTAAAGAAATAAATTCAGAATATTCAAGCTTACTGCTTTACATACCAATATTAACAGAATAAAATATTGTCAGGTATTTGTACAAGCAAAAGCTTTGTAAAGGATGTGATTTTTTTTGGCAAAACCTGAAAAATTGGCGAAAAATCTATATTTAATTGATGACTTTGACCTCTCAATGGAAAAACGTACCGGTACATATGTCTTAAAAGAAGAAAAGCTGACCCTAATTGAGACCTCTGCCAGCCCCTCCATCCCCTATATATTAGATGGCCTTAAACAGCTTCACATTACTCCGGAGGAAATTGAGTATATCATTGTGACACACATTCATCTTGATCATGCAGGCGGCGCAGGCTTATTATTAACCCATTGTCCAAACGCAAAGGTTATTGTCCACCCGAAAGGTGCAAGGCACTTAGCAGACCCTTCACGGTTAATCACCGGTGCAAAAGCTGTTTATGGAGATCAATTCGATGAATTGTTTAATCCCATACTTCCTGTTCCCGAGGATAAAATTATTATAAAAGAGCATGAAGAAGAGCTTGAAATTGGTCCAAATTGCACGCTGAAATTTTATGATTCGCCCGGACATGCGAATCACCATTTCAGTATTTTTCATCCTGCATTAAATGGAATGTTTACAGGAGATACTGCGGGTGTATGTTATCCGCGGCTAAAAGAACATGGGATTGAATTATATTTGCCCTCAACTTCACCAAATCAATTTAACCCATTCAAAATGCTTAAATCCATTGAGATGTACGAAAAAATGAACCTTGAATTTATTTTCTTTGGGCATTATGGCATGAGTTCAAACCCAAAAGAAGTCTACAGGCAAATCAAAGATTGGCTTAAGATATTCATGAATGCCGGTGAAACAGCCTTTTCCAGTGGGGGCTCTACGGGTCATCAGACACAGGCTGCACAAGCACTGCTTGAAGAAAAAGTTAAAGGTTATTTAAAGGGTAAAGGCATTCCGCTTGACCATCCTGTATATGAGGTTCTTGCTGTCGATATCGCTGTTTGCTCAATGGGTTTGATTGATTACCTGCATAAAGCAAACTGATTGCCTGCTCGATCATCCTGCATTAAGATAGAATACAAAAAGCCGGGAGGATCGAATATTGAAAGAGATTGTTTTATATACACAGCCGGATTGTCCGCCCTGTGAAATTACAAAGATGTTTTTGAATGAGAATGGATATGCTTTTACAATAAAAGATATAAAAAAAGACGTGGAGGCACATAAAGAGCTGACCAGGAAGTATAAATCCTTTTCTACACCCACTGTTGTTATCGGGGAGACTGTCATTAGGGGATTTGACCTGGAAAAACTAATATCCGCGATAGGAATGAAATAAAAAAAGAGCTTAAAAGCCCTTTTAGCTTTTAAGCTCTTTTAATTGGCTGCCAGCTGTCCATGCAGCTCCTTCTTTTCAAATAAAGCATTTATACCTTGGCTGTCAGTTATGAGCATGCTTCCTGAACGAAACATGGCTTCAAATGGATTCAACAGGAATCCAAATTGATAGGAAGGAGTATTTAGCCAATTTGCTTCAGGTGCTTTAAATGCGGTTCGTTCTGCCGCTTCTTGCTTGCCCTCAGCTTTCTTTATTATTTTCTCAGGAATTTCTCCCATGAATTTGGCGACTTTTATTTCCTCCCCATACTTCGTAAGCATGACACCTTCATAATGACTTTCATAGCCTACAGGCCCCTCATGATTTTCCGGAAAATATTCATACACATAGACATTACCGCTTTCTTCAACTACTTTTGTGTTGTCCGAATAAGTAAAAAACGGAACGTAGTATGCAGCCGAATCAGATCCAAGGGCAAAATATTTGCCATTTTCTGAAACAAGGTTTTCCTTGAGAAACTGATTTTTAGCTTCTTCAGAAAAATAGGGGTCTAGCAATTCATTTACTTCGTTCATGCTTCGCTCTTCCCCGCTAAGATCCATCTGTGCCTGAAAAGCATTTTGCAGGAACCCGTATACCTCTTCTTTATCAGTATTTCTCTCGGCATAAGTTTGAGAAGGAATCAATGCGAACATTACTGCAATTGTAATAATAACTGATAAATGCTTGTACATTCCACTCTCCCTTTCTTTATCCATCTCTTAGTTTGTACCCTTCATTTTACCAATAAATAAATATCCTGATGCCAGCTTTCGTTCTCTAAATTCCCTTAAATTCTGACAGGAAAATTCTTTTCTTGTTAAGAATCTACCCGGATTGACAAAGAATTAACGCAGCAGAAGGAAAAGCATATATTAAAATTGGATGTAAATATTGTAAATTGTTCAAAATGAGTTTTTAAAAATTAAAAAAACCCTCCAGTGGAGGGCCTTTACCAAGTCCAGGTAAGTGAAAAATAAATAATCATAACTATAACGATTCCAAAGAAGATGGCAAATGCCAAAAAAATTGGATTCCTGATATAGGTATGCTTTTGAACATTCTCCGGCAGCTGTGCATCGATATTTCCCTTAACTGCCTTTCTTTCTTTACCAATCACCAAAGTGTAAACTAATGAATATACAAGTATTCCAAGTCCAATCAGTAATATGATTAATGCGAACATGCTCATGGTTAATCTCTCCTCGAGGAAAGTTCTACACTTACATTTCCTCAAATCAAGAATAGTTATACAAAAAAATTCAACTTATAATAGCCCATCATGTTCATATAAAAAATCGTATGATAAATCAACAAATAAGTAATCATTAGTATTAAGCGGGAAGGAAAAAGTCCTTATTGTTTCACCTGTCTCTATATCGGTATATAAATCAGAGAGTATTCCCTTTTTATTTATTCGCATTTTCATAATATTTTCAAGAAAATACGGTCGCCAGCTCCAATTTTTATGCAGATATTCCTTCTGAATAAGCCATCCTCCATCCCTTTTAAAGTAATTGGCAGAATTCTGAAATCCGTCTTCATCGCAAATATACAGCCGAAAAGCTGCCCCCTCTAAAAGGAGTGCGATCTGTTCCAAGGTTTCTTCATATACTGTAATCTTTTTGTTTTTATTTACATAATCAATCAGCTTTTCATTGAACTCAGATGTTACCTGATACAATGACTCCAGTTTTTTCTTTTCATGCACAATAAATCGGTGGCATTCAATTCGCAATTTTTCCTTTAAAATATCTCTGTCAGTGAAATTTTCTGCAGGTTTTTGCAAATAATATCCCTGATAATAACGTCCGCCATTTTTCCATGCATACTGAAGCTGGTAAACCATTTCAATATTTTCAAAAAGCATGCTTGCTCCGATTTTCCTGGCAAGCATGGATAACGAATAGAGTATATCATTAAAATTATAAGCAGTTGCATTTGATTTCATTGACTCTAGATCCACCTTTAAAATGTCCGGAGCCAATTGGCCTATCCGATCTAAATGACTGCTTTCATTTCCAAGTTTATCTATTGCTAACTTGATTCCATATGTCCGGTAATAATTTAAAAGATGATCCAGATGGTCAATATCGCCTTTATAATTCCTTTCGGTAATTTCCAATACAATCCGGTCAAGGCTTATGCCTTTTTTTCCATATTCCTGGAGGGTGTTTAGAAATTGTTCCCCATCATTATACATGAGCAAGTCAGCATCTCTATTGATAAAAATTAGAACATCTTTATCAAGATGCTGTGCCTTGCTTAAAGCCTTCTTTAACACTTCATAATCAACCTCAATCCGAAATTCTTCAGGAATATTTTCATCCTGAAAGAATGGACCAAGACTGACGACCCCATCCGTACCTTTATATCGGCCTAAGACCTCATAACCAATGACACGATGCTCATCTGCACTGAATATGGGCTGGAAATAGGGAAATACATTATCCAAATCTGTTAGGATATCCAATGCATCCATGTCCTAGCCTCCCTATGTATATAAATGAAACTGTGATTAATGAGTTATTATACCATATTTGCTTAAAACTTTTACTATTCAAAATATAGGTCCCGCGTCTTGATAAAACATGATTGTTTGGCAAAAGCTTAGCAGCATATTGCGGTGCTGTCTTCCACAACCTAATATCAGAACATCAAAAGAAAGAGGGTATTTTATGAGGAATTTCATGCTTATATCCCTTCTTATTCCTTTGCTTGGCTGCGGACATTCAGAACCGGCCAGTCCTGTCCAAGAGACTGATATGACTTCCAAAGAGCTGAATGCCCAAATACCAGTTAATGCAGAAAAGGAACAGCCGAAAGTAAAAGTCCAATCGACAGAACCTGCTAAGGCTGTAAAAAAACGATCTGTGATCATTGATGTTCCACTAATTAAACAAAATCCGGAATTGAAGTATGGATGTGAAGTAACCAGCCTGACAATGGTTCTGCAGCACGCAGGTGTCAAAGTCGGGAAAATGGTTTTATACAATGAAGTAAAAAAAGATAGTGATCCGCTGATACGCTCAAAAGGTGATATTTTAAAATGGGGTAATCCTGCAGAAGGATTTGTAGGCGATATGACAGGAAGAACTGCCGGATACGCAGTTTTTGATAAACCAATTGAAGAATTGGTAAATAAATACCTTCCTGGAAGAGCCGTTAATTTAACCGGCCAAGATTTTGAAGCAGTTCTTATGCATGTCTCCAAAGGATATCCTGCTGTCGTCTGGACGACAGGTGACTATAGGCTTCCTGACCGCTGGGAATCGTGGACTCACTCCGGCAAAACCATTAAAACTCCATTGGATCTTCATGCAGTCGTATTGGTAGGATATGATGATCATTATGTTTTTCTAAACGACCCCCTCTCAGGAAAAAAACAGGTGAAGGTTTCAAAAGAGCGATTTAACTCTTCATGGAAAGCATTGCAGTCAAGAGCTGTAAGTTATCAATAGGTTATGTCAGCCGGCTGAAAATATTCAGCCGGCTTTTATATTCATTAGAACGGAAACTGGTTCAGCCACTGGCCGCCATCCATTGTAATGCACTCTCCATTAATATAACCTGCATGCTCAGAGAATAGAAAGAAGGCCAATTCTGCAATTTCTTCCGGCTTTCCAAGCCTGCCCAGCGGCACACTTTGAAGTGTCCTTTGTGCAGCCTTTTCCGATTCCCACAGCCGGTCTGCCCCTCCCGTCCTTTCAATTGGACCTGGAGCTATAGCATTTACCCTGATACCGTATTTTCTTCCCCATTCGACAGCCAATGTTCTTGTCATGGATAACACCCCAGCTTTTGCGGCAGCTGAGTGTATAACTCCAGCTCCAGCGTCCCATGCATATGTAGCTACCATATTGATTATGCTTCCCTTAATTCCCTTTTCAATCCAGTATTTGCCGACTTCGCTCGAACAATAAAAGGTTCCATTCAACACAATATTAATAACAGAATTCCAGCCATTTGCACTTAGCTCCTCAGCAGGGCATATGAAGTTTCCTGCAGCATTATTGACAAGGAAGTCAACCTGCCCAAACGTATTAAGCGTTCCTTTAAGCATATATTTAAGATGTTCAATCTCGCGGACATCCATTTGAATGGTCAAAACTTGTCCCTTTGATGTTTCAATTTCAGCTTTGGCTGTCTCGAGGCGTTCGGCGTTTCTGCCTGTTATAACCACATTCGCACCGGCTTCAGCAAAACGCTTTGCCATAAATTTCCCCATGCCGCTGGAACCGCCAGTAACAATGACTGTTTTATTTTTCATCCTAATTCCCCTCCCAAAAAATGAATGATCATTCATTTATATTTTACCATTAAATATAGAATTTTCGAATTATTATTTATAAATAAATACTTAAATCAATTTAAGGAAAATGAAGGATAAAAAACAAGCATAGTTACTCCTTCTTTTTAATAGGATAGTTTGATAGTATTAAAGATACTGTAATGAGAAGGCCTTCTTTCTCTTCTCGTACAAACTCCAGTAAAAATTTTTAAAGATAGGTTGGTATGTCCAATGCCGGAAAAATTGTCCAGAAGATCTTTTCTAAAAAGAACTCTCGGCTTTTTTGCTGCTGTGTGTGGTATTAGTGCAGGCGGTTATTATTATTCACGGGAAATGGAGCCTCGGCTCCTGGAAATCACAAACTACAAAATATCTGACAGCGCAATTCCCCAAGCATTCAATAATAAAAAAATTATCCAATTCAGCGACACCCATTTAGGATTTCAGTATGAACTGAAACAGCTTGAAGAATTGATTGAAAAGATAAACAGCCTGAAGCCTGATATTGTATTCTTTACAGGTGACCTGATGGATGAACCAAATAAATATCAGGAGGCAGACCAGATTGCACCGATCCTGAAAAGACTTCAGGCACCGCTTGGCAGATTTGCTATTTATGGGAATCATGATCACGGGGGCTATGGTTCAGATATCTATAAATCTATTATGGAAGATTCAGGATTTACTCTTTTACTGAATGAAAATCGCAAACTCGAATTTTCCGGAAGCAGCATTGGGATTATAGGCATTGATGATGCTATGCTCGGAAGGCCGGACATAAAGCTGGCCAGCGAAAATATGGACGAGGCATCATATAACATTTTATTGTCCCACGCACCGGATTTAGCAGATGCAGCCTCTGCTTTCAGCATCAACCTGCAGTTGAGCGGCCATAGTCATGGCGGCCAAATAAAACTCCCATTCTTTGGAGCCTTAGTTAAACCTCCTCATGCTGAAAGATACTATGAAGGTTTTTATGAAATTGGCCGTCAAAACCCTTTAACTCTTTATGTAAACAGAGGGCTTGGGACAACCAGACTGCCCTTCCGCTTTTTGTCCAGACCGGAACTGACGGTGTTTACCCTGCAATCAGACAGCAGCAAGTAATGGGAAAGCAAATTATGCTGCTTTCCTTTTTTAATGCATTCAGGACATAATTCAAGCAATAAGTTACAAGATGATTTTCTCATGCATATATTAATAAACCTTATAAGAATGAGGTGGTTGCTATTTACCATATAGTAAAGCCTGGTGAAACAATGTCTGTCATCGCGCAAAATTACCGCCGCCCTCTAAGCAGGCTATTGGCGGCAAACCCTGCCATTGTTAATCCAGGGCTAATTTATCCTGGCCAGCGAGTCTTAATACCAGGACTGCCTGAACCGGATTCCATACCATATACAATTATAGTTTCAAGAGGCAAAAAAACCTTAACTCTTTTATCTAACGGTACCGTGCAAAAAGTCTATCCCATTGCAGTAGGAAAAATGCTGACGCTAACCCCAATTGGAGAGTTTGTAATTGTGAACAGAGAACCTGACCCCGGCGGCCCATATGGGGCCATGTGGCTTTCTCTATCTAAATACGGCTATGGAATTCACGGAACCAATAACCCTTCTTCAATCGGCCAATCTGTTTCCAAAGGCTGTATACGCATGTATAACCAGGATGTACTGCAATTGGCAAGCATAGTGCCAAATGGCACAAGGGTAATCATACAGCCATAGAGAACATCCTCCTTCAAAAAAGCTTTCGCTTAAAAATTGCGAAAGTTTTTTATTTTTTGTTGATTTTTTTATAAACAAAACATATCATATTGATATATCATACTGATACATCGAAAGGAGAATTATCCTTGTCTGTAGAACATACCATCCTAGCTGTACTAAGCTTTTGGCCCAGCACGGGATATAAAATCAAATCTGAATTTGAACACAAAGCTGCTGGCCTATATTGGGGAATGAGCTATGGGAGCATATATCCCAAATTAAAAAAGCTGGAAGAAGAAGGATTTATCTATACACTCGAACAGGAAGACGATGGAAGAAGAAAAAAAATGTATGAACTCACAGCTAAAGGCTGGAAAGAGTTTGAGAATTGGCTGAGGACACCTCCTGCTTTCCCTGTTATTAAAGATGAACTGCTAATGAAAATGTCAACCTGGCATGAAGATATGGATAATGAAGTGCTAATCAGCCATTTATTAAAAAGAAAAGAGGAAGCTTCAGATATCCTTAAATTCGTAAAGGAGTGGCCTGGAAATGGGTATTCCTATGTCAGCAAGCTTGGCTCTCTCTCAATTCGATATGCCGAAATGAAGCTTGAAACAGAAATTAAATGGATAGAGGAATCAATTGAAGCTCTACAAACAGATAATCTGCCGGACGGCCAGGACCCTTATGGCAATACTGAAAAGCTGCTGAACAGGCGGAGGATGGCCATCGGAAAGGATGAAGGAAAATGACAGCGAAACCAGGAATCTTTAAACCGCTCAAACTAAAATCCTTTCGCGTACTTTTTGGTGCCCAGTTATTTTCCGACCTGGGGAACTGGCTTGATTTTATTGCGTTGCAGGTTATTGTCGCTTATCACTGGGGGCTGGATGAAACGGCCATTGCCTCAGTTATTATCGTTCTTGGTCTTCCCTGGGTCATCATTGGCCCATTTGCGAGTGTGTTTGTGGATAGAATGCCCAAAAAGGCAGTTATGATCGTTTGCCTCCTTTTAAGAGTAGTCTTTGTAGCAGGCTTATTTTACGCCCCTAATCTATACATTCTGCTTTTATTTGTGTTTTTAAAAGGAACCGTTTCGGCACTTTATGATCCGGCCAGGCAGAGTGTCATCCGGATGATTGTACCTGAAAACATGCTGCCTGAAGCAGTAACTTTAAGCCAGCTTTCAGTTAACACGATGAAAATTGCCGGGCCGGCATTAGGAGGGGGAATAATAGCTGTTTTTGGACCTAAAAGCCCTTTTTTGTTTGAAGCTGCAGGATTCCTTATAGCTGTTTTTTTCCTCTTGTTTCTTCCCAACTTAAAGTCCTTTGAAGAATCAGATAAAATTTTGGATGGCGGACACGCAAACAAAAGGAGTTTTTGGAAAGACTTTTCCGATGGAATTCGGCATATTTCCCGTACACCTCTTTTGAAGATCTCGATTATTCTTTCTTCTGCAGCTTTTTTCATTATTTTCCTTTATGATGGTCTGTTTGTCTTTATTGCAAAACAGATTGGGTTTAATGAGGGGAATTTTGGTATGCTCATCAGTGCAGTGGGAGCAGGCAGTGTTGCCGGTTCACTTTTGCTGGGCCAATGGACAGGGTGGAACCGGAAGCCCATCCATTTAATGAGTTCTTCAGCCATCTTAAGCGGCACCTTAATAGCAGCTGTTGGACTTGGAGGTTTAGGTTTTCTTAATTTGTCACAACTGGCCTGGATAATCGGTGCATGTCTTTTAGGTCTCTTAGGTGCAGGAGAATCTGTTCCCTACGGCTATGTTCTTCAATCTGAAACACCAAAGCAAATGATGGGCAGAGTTTCTGCTGCCGCTATGTCCCTGCAGACTTTTTCGATGCTTATTGCGCCTGCGGCAGGTGCTCTTCTGGCAAAAAAGCTAGGCGCCTCTTTTGTTATGATTGGCGCAGGCTTTGCTACGACATTATTGGGACTCACCATGCTTATAATTATATGGAAAAAATCTGGATATTTTCAGCCCGTTAGCAGTAAACAGCTGGACGCATAAGCTTTTATTGTCTCAACTCTATACTATGTTGGTTTTATTGCCTAAAAGGGGTATAATACGTTTATACCCCTTTAAAATATGAAAGGAGATTGGAAATTGAATTCTGACAAGAAACAATATCCCCATCTGCAACCAACGGTTGAAAACCTCTCTCAAGCCATCTTCACCGTTAACCGCCATGCAAAGACAGCACCAAATCCTAAATTTTTGTATAAATTAAAGCATGATGCATTGCACAAGCTGATCAAAGAAGGTAAAGCCCAAAAAGCTGGCTTGCATTATTCAGGTAATCCTAAAAACAGCCAGCAGCAATCTGATGTTCTTGTAAAGTGCGGGAATTATTCTTTTCACCTCCCGCCATCTAAAGAGGATTTTTTAGAGCTTCCGCATTTGGGCAAGCTGGATTCCTTCGTCCGAAATCCAAAGTCCTCCTTATCACTTAATGCAGCGAAAAAATTGCTAATGTCATATACAGGACTAAAGGAGCTTAATAGCCCGCCGAATGAAAAAAAACAGCGCTATCAAAAACCAGTATTTAAAAAATTAGGAGAAAGTTACTTTTAATCATTGAAAGTACTAGTGCCAGCTCACCCCCGGCAAGCAGAAAAAGAGGTTCTCAATGAAAAGCTTAGTTTATATGGTGAGAAATGAAGAGGGCGGCTGCCCCGGAAGCCGAACCTAGACAAGCCTGTGGACTCAAGGAGGCAGACGCTGGAGCTGAACAGTTATCAAGATTACAGTTTTACTTTCATACCTAACACTAAAAAAGCTGGAATGAAGAAATCCAGCTTTTTAGTTTGCTTATAAAGCATGCTGATCAATTAAAAGCACTAATTCTGCAATTTCCGGCTTGCTCACCTGTGCATCCGCTCCAACCATCTGTCCTTTATGGCGAAGATCTTCAGTAATCAATGAAGAAAAAATGATTACAGGAAGTTTTGCAAGTATCGGATCATCTTTCACCTTTTTAGTCAGATGATGTCCATCCATTTGCGGCATTTCGATATCGGTAATCATGAGCTGCACTTCGTCAGTGACATTCCGTCCGGACGCTGCTAATGAGTGAAGATATGTATAAGCTTCAAATCCGTTTTCAAAAAATTTGATCCGGGAAAATCCCGCTTCATTCAATGTATCGTTCAAAAGCTTTCTTAATAATGGAGAATCCTCCGCTATAATCAGCTTCTTATTAGATCTTTCACGCTTTCCAAGTTTTTGCACCTTTTGAATGCTGATCCCTGAATCCGGATTTATTTCTGTGACCATTTTTTCAAAATCAAGCATCAGGACCATCTCTCCACCTAGTTTAATGATTCCGATAATCTGACTTTCCTGCCCCTGGTACATTTCAGATGGTTTTTCTATTTGGTTCCAGGAAATTCGGTGGATTTTCGAAACATTATGAACATGAAAAACAATTTTCTGCTGATTAAACTCTGTCACAATAAACTTATCCTGCTGCGGGGTTTCTGATGAAGCCATATTCAATGAAGAAGCTACATCAACCACAGGAAGCACCTCACCCCTCAGTTCAATGATTCCTTCAATATTTCTATGTGAATGAGGGACAGGAGTGACCTGCACAGGGTTTATAATTTCCTTCACTTTGATCACATTAATTCCGAATTTATTCCTGCCTATCGAAAATTCAACAATTTCTAGTTCATTTGTTCCACTTTCAAGTAAAATGCCTTTATTCTGATCCACTTCTTTTCGTCCTTCCTTTTCCATCTGCCTATTTCAAATCCTGCCCTTCAAATAATAACTCTTCAAGAAGAGCACATGCTACTATCTGAGTCTTTTTCTCTATTAATATACCATGAATGGATAAAATTTCTTATGTAAATTTGATATATCATGTAAAAAGTCCCGATTTATACAGCAGCAGTCAGTAATGTTAATACTAAAAAGCAGGCCCTTAGCGGCCTGCTTATGGAATCTAAACAAGATGTACTGCTTTATTCAGGAATGCTTTCTTCTTTAATTTTTGAATGAACGAGCAGTCCAATTACAGTCAAAATCATCAATGAGCCAAGTGCCAGTCTGCTTGCCAGGTTTCCGTAGCTTGCAAAGATCAGGGTTATGCTTCCGTAAATGAGCGGACCAATAATGGAAGATACTTTTCCTGAAAAGGCAAACAAACCAAAAAACTGTCCTCTTTTATCTTCAGGAGTTAATTCCACTATATACGTTCTTGTGGTTACCCACATCGAACCCAGGGCAACGCCAAACATGCTGCCGGCAATCCAGAACATGACTTCATTGACAGCGCCAACCGCAATTGCCAATGCAACAAGAAGAAGGATACCAACATACTTTACCGCTTTATTTGCTCCTTTCGCCTTGGTTATATAGCCAAATACAAAAGATCCAATTATACTCGAAACCGTGGAAACCAGATATAACAAAATGAATTTGCCAGTTGTAAAACCGACTATCGTTTTTGCATAAACGGCCATCATCGCAATCGTTGTAGCTATTGCATCATTTAAGAAAAAATAAGCAATCATGAAAGTGAAAATTGATTTATAATGTTTCATTTCATTAAAAGTCTGCCAGACTTCCTTATAGCCTGATAAAAATGTTTGTTTTTCTTTTACCTGGCTGGGCTTATCTTTAACAAAGAAAAATAGCGGCAATGAAAACACCAGAAATAAAATAGCAGTTGGTATGAAGGATTCGTGAAAACCATCATCACCTACAAACAAATAAACAGTCAGTCCTACAAGGGTTCCAATATAACCGACTGCTACTCCGAAACCCGAAATCAGCGGAATATCCTGTTTTGTTCCCAAGTCTGAGATCATTGCATCGTAAAAAACCAGACTGGAATGGAAAAAAAACTTTGCAATAACAAAACAAATAATAACCAGTGCAAGATAAACAGGCAGCCCAAATACTTTCCCGCTAATTTGGCTGGATGCAAAAACTCCCATAAAAATCGTTGCCATGACAGTAATAAGAGTGAATATAACTATATATTTCTTTTTTCTTCCTGTCCGGTCTATCATAACCCCGAACAAGGGGGAAAACAGGACAAGAAAAAAGCTTGCCAACGCATTAGAATAAGATATAAAAGTACTAGCAATCTGATTTAAAACTTCGTTCTCCCCTATTACTTCCTGCAGGTAAAAAGGAAAAAATATCGTATTAATGTTGGATGAAAAAATGGTATTCGCAAAATCATATAGTGCCCATGATACGATTGGCAGGGTCATATACAGGCGCAGAGAATTGAATTTCCCCGGTTTCTTAAGCTCCGTTCTTTCTATTTCCATGCCATCAGCTCCTTCATTAAAAAAACAGTTAGACTGTCACCGCCCAGCATATTAAACCCTGATGCCGGCTGCCTGATTAATTTGCTTTTTATGGTGTATGTCATGTTTTATAAAATCTGCAAAATAATCACGGACAGTTAAGGCAGTACCTCCAATTGTAAATGCTGTATTCAGGTTTTCTTCAGTCATCCCTTTCAGGATATCAAGGAACTGTTTTCTTACTTCTAATAGTTCTTCAATAATTTCTATTTGTGCATGCTTTTGAGAATATTCTGCTGCAGCATCATTCACATACTGAAACTCAGGAAAGCTCTCAAGTTCTGCACCCTTTTTAAAAAATGGGAAGCGCTTCTCAAGGGAAAACCGATCCCAGAATAACAGATGGGCAACCACTGCGGCAATTGGCCATTTCCCGGCTTTAACAGGTTTTAGCCACGTTTCCTGGTCAAGCACTTTTATAGACTCAAGCCACACTGAAAAAGATTCATAGTGTGTAATAATTTCATTCTTTTGCATTTTCACCCTCCCTTTCTAAAAATATATTCTGCATGCAGCCAATAAATCCTTTTAAGTGCAAATCCTAAAAAAACTGTATAGCAGCTAGGCCATACAGCTTCTTTTTGGAGTTATTTTTTTAAAACAACTGTGCCCGCGATTAGATCATGCAATGCCTGTTTTTTCTCTGTAAAAGCAGCAATGATATAGCCGATTAGGAAAATTCCAGATAGGATTGCCATAGCAAAATATCTCCCAAGTGCTCTCCAGAAAGAAATGCGATCACCATTCAAATCAGTCACTTTTAATCCAAGCAGCTTTTTGCCCACAGTCCCCTGCCATGGGGATGCATGCAGGCCAGCAAAATAGGCAACAGCAGCAACAAGATTGACAAGAAATGTTACTCCAAGTGCGCCAAAATAGGATCCCATGAATGCAAGAGCTTCTGCATCTGTCATCTCTGCTTCCATATAAGATGGGTCGCTTATCATCATGTTAAAAGCGTCAGAAGTGCCAAAGAAGATCATAAATATAACAATGCTCAGAATAGTAAGCGGGATTCCGATAATAATAGAATCAATTAAATAGGCCGCAAACCGTTGCCAGAATCCGCCATATTCCTTTGTGCTTTCATAAGGCTGCTTCTCTAAAGATGTCTCCACTTAAAAACCTCCTTAAAATAAATAAGCAGGAAACTAACATTCTAAAATTATAGTTTCCACTATCTACTAATGTTAATCTCTAAATGAATTATATTCAACTCTTTGTAAAATTTTACACAGATTAATTTTTATCGAATATTTTTTAAACGTTTTCATCTTGACTATTCTGTGAACACTCATCTAACACTGTAGACACTCTCTTTGGCAAGGCATAAAATAAGTCTGTAAAGCAGAAAGTAACGTTTTACATAAATTATAAAAGAGGTGCAATCAGGCATGAAAGGTACAGCAATCCTTTACCATGATGATCATAAAGTTACGATTTTGGAAAATGTGGAGCATTCTGTGTTCGAGGAAATGAAAGATCAATGCGGCGATAAGCATTGCCATTGCCATATAGAAAATAAAGTCATCGACTTTGGGGCTGTATCCCCTGTTTTATGGCATGAAGATGAGGTGGATTGGGATTACGGATATTAATTATATTTTTGCAGGCTCTGAATAGAACTCGGAGCCTGTTTTATTTTTTACTGTTTGCCGAACTGCCAAAGTGTTAGAATATAGATTATGATGACGCGAGGTGAATACATTGGATCATTTAATCAACCAAAGAGTGAAGGACATCGAAATTTCCGGAATCAGAAAATTTTTCAATATGGTGGCCGGCACCAAAGATATGATTTCTCTTACAATTGGACAGCCTGACTTCCCTACACCATTGCATGTGAAAGAAGCAGCTAAACAGGCAATCGACAATAACTTTACCTCCTATACACATAATGCAGGCGATATCCGTTTGCGTGAAGCTGCAGCTTCTTTTGTAAAGACAAAATATAATCTTACATATAATCCTGAATCTGAAGTTATTGTGACATCAGGTGCGAGTGAAGCAATTGATATTGCCTTTAGAACCATTTTGGACGAAGGCTCTGAAGTAATCCTGCCAGGTCCTGTTTATCCCGGATATGAGCCAATCATAAAGCTTTGCGGTGCAGTTCCGGTACATGCTGATATTTCGAAAAACAAGTTTAGATTTACTGCTGAATTAATTGAGAAACATATAAGTGAAAAAACAAGATGCATAGTTCTTCCATACCCCTCGAATCCCACAGGAGTCAGTCTTACTGTGGAGGAACTTGAGCAAATTGCAGCACTTGTTAAAGGCAAAGAGATCTTTATCCTTGCTGATGAAATATACAGCGAACTGATCTATGATCAAAGCCATCACTCGATTGCTTCCCTTTTACGGGAGCAAACGATTGTAATTAATGGGTTATCAAAGTCACACTCAATGACAGGCTGGCGTATTGGGCTATTATACGCACCGGAAAATCTGGCAAAGCATATCCTGAAGGTTCATCAGTATAATGTGACTTGTGCAGCTTCTGTCTCCCAGATGGCAGCACTTGAAGCACTCACAGCAGGTATCGATGACGCGCTGCCTATGAGACAGGACTATGCTAAACGCCGCGACTATGTTTATGAGCGATTAGTAAAAATGAATTTGGATGTTGTCAAACCTGATGGAGCTTTTTATTTCTTTGTAAAAATACCGGATGATTCAATGACATCCTTTGAATTTGCCCTTACACTTGTAGAAAAAGCAGGAGTAGCTGTCGTTCCGGGCAGCGCATTTTCCTCATATGGAGAAGGCTATTTCCGCATTTCTTTTGCTTATTCCATGGAAACCTTGAAAGAAGGCCTTAACAGAATTGAAAAGTTTCAGAAGGTCTAGAATGTTTATACTAAAGGCGCCATTCCCATTTTCAGGAACTGGCGCTTTTTTCATTTAAAAAAGGCAAGCTCCAGCCTGCCCTTTCTTGTGATTACTGACCCTTATATTTTCCGTTGTTTTTTGGTGCTTTTTCCTTTTTGGCTTTATCCCTGTGTATTTTATTTGTATCAGCACTTCCAAATTCATGGGAGAATTCAGAATCAATGACAGCAGAATCGAAGCCTTTTTTATTCTTCTGCTGAGGATCATTTTTCTTGTTTCTTTTTGCCACTTGTCTAACCCCCCTTTTCACTTTCTTAATTAGTTTGAAGTGAAAAAAGAGGGTTTATTCATAAAAAGGGGCTTATTAATCTTCCCAATATTTATACAATGCCTGTGTACCGCTGTTTTCTTCTCCCTTTTCAGCAAGCTCAGCATACATTTTCTTTGCGAGGGAGAGCCCTGGTGTCATCATGCCCATTGCTTCTGCTTCATCTAAAGCAATATTCATATCCTTAATGAAATGTTTAATGTAAAAGCCCGGTTCAAAGTTCCCCTCAATCATTCTGGGTGCCAGATTAGATAAAGACCAGCTGCCAGCTGCACCAGATGATATGCTTTGGAGCACTGTCTTCGGGTCCAAACCTGCTTTTTCAGCATAAACGACAGCTTCACATACCCCGATCATATTTGATGCAATCGCAATTTGGTTGCACATTTTCGTATGCTGTCCGGCTCCTGCTTTCCCTTGATAGACGATATTTGTTCCGAGCAGATTGAGAATTGGTTCTACGGCCAGAAATGCTTCCCTGTCTCCTCCTGCCATAATTGAAAGACGGGCATCTCTCGCACCTATATCTCCTCCGGAAACCGGGGCATCTAATGCATGCATGCCTAATATGCCTGCTTCTTCGTATATTTTTTTGGCCAATGTAGGTGTTGAGGTAGTCATGTCAATTACATATGTATTTTCTCTGCCATTTGTTATAATACCATGATCCCCGAGATACACTTCCTCTACATCTGCCGGATAGCCAACAATTGTAATAATAACATTTGCTTTCTTTGCAACTGCTGAAGGCGTCTCAGCCCACTCCGCCCCTTTCTCTAACAGTTCAGAGGCTTTTTCTTTAGTTCTTGTATACAGTACTAATGGATAACCGGCATTCAATAAGTGTCCTGCCATACTCTTGCCCATAACCCCTGTTCCTACAAATCCTATAACTGTATTTTCAGGTGAAATCATGGTACCCTCTCCCTTGAAATAATCTGAATTTTTATATCAATTCTACCATTATTTTTGTTTTTATAAAAATATTAGGATTCCAGGAACGACAAAAGACCAGGCAGGCGCCTGGTCCATCCCCAATTTTATGCGTGTAATTTATATTACCCAATATTGGGAGAAACAAAACATTTTTCTTACATTTAACTATCTTTAAAGCTGGGATGAAAAATTGTTTAAGAATGCTCTCGCGATCACTTCATCCTCATTTAAAATTTCAACTGAAACCGCATCTTCCTGCACAATCATTTTTTCTAATTCGAAAACATGCAGATCCTGTGTTAGAGGAATGGGATCCATAAAAATATAGTTCCCCTTTTCATTATTGGCTTCTATATATTCCCCGTCAATAATAGTATCTTCCCCATAAATAAACTCATCCGTTCCAAGGGCAGCTGCCAGTTTTTCATTATGTATGGAAACTTTTACTTTGTATAATTCCTCTTCTGAAAGAATTTTATCATTGATTTTAAACCTGAACTGCAGCTCATTTTTTTTAGTCAGCAGGGCTTCTGCGTGGCTATTGACAATTGAATCCTGGTTACCCTGCATACACCCCGTCAAAATGAATGCCAATATGGCGAAAAAAATTAGGCTTATGCTTTTTTTATTCACAAAGAATTCCTCCTTTTTCATTACCTTTTCCTTTCACGCCTGACAATAAACCCCAATTGCACAACTAAATCCTTATCGAACAGATATTATAGGCAATAAATAAAAGAAGCCCTTCATAGGCTTCTTCAATGTAATACGCGGGTGATAAAAGGGCTTTGTTTCTCATATAAGTCGTTCTGCTGTTTTTCTTTAATGCATCTATATCGATCATGAAAGAGAAAGCTGATTATTATAGTAACCATTTTCTATCTCTCCTTTTAATAATGTAGCTTTATTATGCAGGAGTTTAGGATTTCCGATAACAACCATAAGATGGGAACTTTGTCATCCTTAAGACTGAAAACGGGTTAATTTTAAAGTCTGTTTTCGTATAAGATGCTGGCCTTAAGTCTCCCACAATTGTATGTTTATAGCGATCCATAGACTCGCTTGCACGAGGCGGCCGGGTAGAGCTTCGTTGTGAGCACTGCACACTTTTGCGGGACGGTAAATATGCTTTCTAGCGTGAACACAAGAAATTCACGCATCCCTCTACAAGTCAATAAGAAAAAGCAGATACCTCTTTCGAATAAGCAAAAAAATAAACCGGCCTGCAATGGCCGGTTTAAAAAAGGGGGGAAAATGAGAATGATCAGCTTAATTAAGTCTGACCTAAGTGCTTACTTCTAATTTACCCGGGAAATTATATTTAAAACACACAAATTATTACAGTTAGATTACAGTTTAGCTGTTTCTTTTACAGCTTGGACTACTTCTTCAGCTGTATTCATATGAAGCGCTCTTTCAGCCAGTGCTTCCATGTCCTTTTTGTTCAGGCGGCTGATTTGAGAACGAGCTTTAAGGATTGAAGTAGCACTCATGGAGAACTCGTCAAGTCCTAATCCCAGCAGTAATGGAATTGCCGTTTCGTCCCCAGCCATTTCACCGCACATTCCTGCCCACTTTCCTTCTTTATGCGCTGCATCAATAACCATTTTTACTAAACGCAGGATTGCAGGGTTGTACGGCTGGTAAAGGTAAGAAACACGTTCATTCATGCGATCTGCAGCCATTGTGTACTGAATAAGATCATTAGTGCCTACACTGAAGAAATCAACTTCTTTAGCGAATTGCTCAGCCATAACAGCCGTTGAAGGAATTTCAACCATAATTCCGATTTCAATGTTGTCGGCAACCTGTACGCCCTCGCTAATAAGTTTTTGCTTTTCTTCCTCAAGGATTGCTTTGCCCTGACGGAATTCATCCAGCGTGGCAATCATTGGGAACATAATTTTTAGGTTTCCATAAGTGCTGGCTCTTAATAAAGCTCTTAATTGCGTCCTGAACATGCCCTGCTCTTCCAAACATAGGCGAATCGCCCGGAAGCCAAGGAATGGGTTCATTTCCTTTGGAAGGTTCAGATATGGAAGCTCTTTATCACCGCCGATATCCAGTGTGCGGACTACAACTGGTTTTCCGCTCATCCCTTCCAGTACAGCTTTATAGGAGTCAAACTGCTCCTCTTCTGTTGGAAGCTGATCCCTTCCCATATATAAAAATTCCGTACGGTAAAGGCCAACGCCTTCTCCGCCATTTTCAACTACACCCTTCAAATCTTTCGGAGTACCAATATTCGCTGCCAATTCCACATGATGGTCATCAGCTGTAACTGATTTTTCGTTGACAAGCTTGGCCCATTCAGCTTTTTGCTCCTCGAATTTACGGTGCTCTTCTTTGTATTCGGCGATTGCCTCCGGGGTCGGATTAATATGTACTAAACCTTTTAATCCATCCACGATAATCAGGTCGCCATTTTTAATTTGCTTTGTGGATTCTTTTGTTCCCACTACTGCTGGAATTTCCATGGAACGGGCCATAATAGCCGAGTGAGATGTTCTGCCGCCGATGTCAGTTGTAAATCCTTTTACGTACTGGCGATTTAGCTGAGCAGTATCAGATGGTGTCAAGTCTTCAGCAATTATGATAACTTCTTCTGCAATCATGCTGGGATTTACGATTTGCACTCCAAGCAAATGTGAAAGTACACGCTTCGTTACATCACGGATATCCGCTGCACGTTCTTTCATGTATTCATTGTCCATTTGTTCAAACATTGTAATGAACATATCCGCAGTCTCTTTTAAAGCAGATTCAGCGTTAACTTTATCTGTTTTGATTTTATCTTCAATTGGCGAAATTAATTCCGGATCACTCAATACTAGAAGATGAGCATCGAAAATAGCTGCTTTATCTGCACCAAGCTCTTTATGTGCATTATCGCGGATAACTTCCAATTCTCCTTTAGATTCAGCTAATGCTGCTTGAAAGCGTTCCACTTCCTGTTCAGCATTTTCTACAGTCAATTTATTAAAAGAGAGATCCGGCTCAACCAAACGGTAAGCTTTAGCGATTGCAATACCGCTTGACGCCGCAATTCCAGTTAAGAAGCTCATTATTCAGCCAATCCTTCTTTTTTCAATGTTTCTTCAAGGCTGTTAAGCGCATCCTGTTCATCACTGCCTTCAGCAATAATTGTAATATCAGCACCTTGTCCAACACCTAAAGACATAACGCCCATGATTGATTTAAGGTTTACTTTCTTTTCCTTGTACTCAAGGTGAATTTCTGAGTCAAATTTGCTGGCAGCTTGTACAAGCATTGTAGCTGGACGAGCGTGAATTCCTGTTTCTGCAGTTACTTTAAATTGTTTTTGTACCATATGGGATCAATCTCCTTCGTATTTTTGAATATGAATTAAGATGTGCAAGGCGTTGCCTCACGAACTTAATGACGGGAACTGGAATTTTCAGCAAAACCAGCAGCAGGATGAATCCATTAAATTCCGTCCTATATGCTGTTTTATTTTTTCCAATGCCCTATTATTCATGTATATAGTTGTGCAAAAAGGCTGAGAAAAATTACTTCATTAACTTCTTCAGGTAACTATTCAGCTTTTCGAACACTTCTATAGAATCAGGTAGGATTACCGGGCTGTAATTAAGTCATCGGACAACTTACATCTCAGACAAAAGAATAGCACTTCACATTCATTTAGACAATGAAAAACCCTTAATTTTTAACGTTTGTTCATATTTTTTTGAGTAAAACGCTTTCATTTTCCAAGGTTTTCAACATGATACTTATCCTGTCTTCTAACATGCTTTGAAGTTTCTTTGTATTGAAGGATATTATAGCCTATTCTCATTTTTGAAATAGTTCCCTTCAGGGCTGTTTCATGATCGCCTTCCATGTCTGTATACAGTGCTGCAAGATCCGCGACCGACCGGGCCATCAATTCTATGACATGTTTCAGGTCTTCATAATGATAAGTAGTGTTATCTTCCATTAGGTGCTCAAGTATATCCTGAGATAAGCTTTTCACTCTGTATGCTTTTTCTTTTTCAAGTTTCATTCTTTATCCCGCCTTTTTGATTAATTTCTCAATTATATGCGGGACATAAGAGTGAAATGCTGTAAGCTTAATTTCCTAAAGGAAGCGATTAGTGTTCATGATGAACCAGCTCACAATTTCCTTTTCCCCTCTAGGTTCACTCTTTATCACAAAGGCCAGTCAGGATTTTAACAAGATTAAACTATGAAAAAGTAAAAAAACTATTGGAAATGTTAAAATGTTAAAATGTTAAAATGTTAAAGAGGCAGTCATCTTTCAGGCAGTTTAACGTTAGAATTAATGAGGTGGAGGAAATGCCGAAAATTTATTATTCAATAGGAATGATTATATTATTATTTGTTGAATTAATAATAGGTTATTTTTTTCATAAAAAGTACGCTGGTATAATGGGAACTGACCAAACCGGAATATACGGTAATAATGCAAAATTAATTTTTTACAAAAGATATAATGCTGAAGTCTTTCCTATGCAAAAATAAAGGTGATAATGTATATGTTTTCTTTTCTGGTCTGGCGAAAATTCCCCTAATCATCATGGGGATTATTTGCCGTAATAGAGATGAAATCTAATCTTAGCTATATGATGCCTAAAAAGCTCAGAGCATATTGACTCCGAGCTTTTTTGTGCTAATTTCTCTGTTAAAGCGGCTGCTGACTCAACTGCGAAAAGCACTGCTAATCTGAATTCTGCTCTTCAAAACCGAACCCGTTAATACTCTTCCATCCGATACATTTAGTTACTAGTCTGCTTTTAGGTTTTTCAGTAAGTTCCATACGAAACTCATTATGGCGACTGCCGTAAAAGTGGCTCCAACAGCTGTACCCGAAAGAAAAGCATTATTCTCTGTTACCGGGACTAAAGACAGTGACAGCATCATGATTGGCAGGCCAATATTATGAAGCCAAAAATGCCACATCCCAGCTTTCCCAACTGCAAGAGCAGGAAATAGGTAATATAGGATTCCTGCCAAAGTCAAGGACGTCCACCCAAGTAAATTAATATGGACATGAACAGGCCCTAATAAATAAGAATGAGTACTGGACATATAATACCCCAGCAGAATCCCAACGGCAAAGTATTCGGAAGAAATCTTAATAATCTTAATCATGGTAATGCCCATTAAACCCTTCCCTAAAATCGTTCTAAAACATTAATAGAACATGAGCCTATAGAACCATTTAGAACAAGGTAATTGTTTCTATTTCTAACTTAATTTCCTACTATCACAATTATTGTTCATAAATCATTTTCCTTGTCATGCCTCCGTCCACTGTTATATTTTCACCTGTTATAAAGTCATTTTTCGGATGGGCTAAAAATAAGCAAGTCCTTGCAATATCCCCGGGCTTTCCAACCCTGTTTGAGAAATGCTGTTTATGGTCGATTTCCCTTAGATTTCCATATACTCCTGTTTCAATCCAGCCGGGGCTTATGCAATTAACCCTGATCCCCTTTTCAGCGAGTGTACTGGCCATCGCGTGAGTAATTGCCCTAATTCCTCCTTTAGAAGCTGAGTAAGCTTCTGTTCCGCTTTCTGACATTATTGCTCTTGTAGAAGTAAGGTTGATTATACTGGAACCTTGCTTCATCAATTTGGCAGCCTCCCTGCTGCACAGGAACACACTCCGAAGATTTGTATTGATCACCTCATCCCACATTTCGACACTCAATTCAAAAAATGAATGAAATTTTGATATGCCTGCATTATTGATCAGGATATCTATGGATCCAAATGTCTCAAATGACTTTGTAATTAGTTCTTTAATATCAGTTTCATTCTTAACATCTGTTTTAATGAATAGGCTATTAAGGCCTGTCTTGTTTAAACGGTCTTCTAATTGTTTTCCATTCATTTCATCAATATCGGCGATAACAACATTTGCCTCTTTTCTCGCGAATGACTCGGCAATACTCAACCCTATTCCGCTGGCTCCTCCGGTAACAATGACTGTTTTCCCTTTAAAGTCGTTCATACTTGCTCATCCTTTCAAAGTTGACATAATGCTTATTTTCCTTATTTCTTTTCAATTAAACTGTATGCACATAGTAAAGACACCTGAAATGATCAAGTGTCTTTACTGCGTGCTATTTTTTTCAACGCTTAATTAGCTTCGTGGAGAATCTAAGTATTGATAAATTACATGTCCGCCTCTTTGAGCAATTCCCCTGAAGTGCTTAAAGTCATCCCTTTGTACGATGACACTGCGAAAAGGAAGAAAGTCCTCCTTTGACACATAATACTCTGAGATGATTCCATTTTTTAATTGTTCAAGCACTTCCTGAATTTGTTCATGATTCATTATCCAGAACTCCTTTTTCTACATTCTTTCTTAATCATAAATAAAGTACTGCCAATTTTGAAGTATATAAACACGACTTATTTTTCTGAATATTAAATAATTTTAATGTACAATAGTATTTTTTCTGGTATAATATTACCAACCTAAAGAATGTAACATTTTACCTTAGCAGCAGTAAATTGCAAAATTCTTTACGCATTTTAAAATATAGTGCAAACTGTTACTACCAGCGAAAGAAATGGACAAAAGGAGAGATGATTTGTGAAGAAAGCAGAGGTTGGCAATATTATTGAATTTCGTGATGGACTACAGGGAATTGTAGAAAAAGTAAATGAGAATTCCGTGATTGTGGATTTAACGTACATGGATAACTACCGTGATCTTGAATTAGATCAGAGAACTGTTGTCAATCATAAAAATTATAAAGTTGTCAGAGAATCAGCAGTATAAAAGAAGAAAAAATGAAAGCGTATTCTTTTAAAAGCAGCTCCCTTTGCTGCTTTTTGTTTTTGTCTTTTTTCCCTGGCCATACCAGCTGGATTTTTTAGCTGCACTATAAATCCCACAGTTATGGCCTCCTTTCAGGAGGCCATAACTTTATTCTTTTTCCCCTGACAGCTCTTTGAAGGATTTCACTTTTCCATGAGGATGCTGATCCTGCTTTCTAACTGTCCAGGCACGCTCTTTTTCTCTTTTTGATTTTGTCATTATACATACCTCCCTTCATATGGGCTTATGTTTAGCATTTCTGCATTAATTTATCTTAACGATTTCAAAGAAATCTTTTCCTTACTTTTTATGTTTGTTTTTTGTTAGAATAGTGTTTGGTTATTTTTTTCGCTTGAAAGGAGTTAAGTAATTTGAAAAATATTGCTGCAGATGTCCGCTTAATCGGCGGTCTGGTTCTTGCTCATCTGCTTATGTATTTTACATTTCAGGATAAATCAATTTTTTGGTACATCTTTTCAGCCACTTTACTGCTTCTAATCAGTTACTCAATTATCATGGAAGAAGTGGAAGACAAAGCTTCTTTTGGAACTTATATTACCTTCGGAACCCTTTCCGGTTTTCTATTGTATGGACTATTTTGGGCAGGATACAATTTATTTGATTTGCTCAATCTCCCCTTCGTTAATCAGGTTGAACATTTATACGGCCGATTCTCACCTTCGTTTATCTGGCACTATATTGTGCTGATTTTAATCATCGTTCCAGGTGAAGAGGTGTTTTGGAGAGGATTCGTTCAAAAAAGATTGATGAAACATACGTCTGTTAAGGTAAGCATTATAATATCATCTCTGCTCTATACTTCTGTTCATTTTTATTCAGGATACTGGATGCTCGCTTTTGCAGCATTAATCGCAGGTCTCTTCTGGGGATGGCTTTATGCCTGGAAAAGAAGCATTCCCTTAGTAATCGTATCGCATCTGATTTTTGACTTGTTATTGTTCGTTCTTCTTCCCCTTAAATAGTTGTTCATCCACATACTGCAGTGATGATGAGACAATTCTTTATGAATTGTCTTTTTTTATTGGCTCATTTCTAAAGATTGTTGTTATTATTTAGAATTCAGTGCGCTGATTGCAGCGAAGGGATCCTCAAGCGTGCTGCGGGGCTTGCGCCAGAGCCTCCTCGACGCTGTGCGTCTGCCGAGTCTCACCTTACCGCTATTCCCGCAGGATATTGAATAACTTCCTTAAGTACAAACCATACCCCAAAAATACCCATGTATTTTCGAGGATCTCTCACCTTCCGCTGCAATCAACTCAGTAAATATAATACAAATAACAAACTTTGCGAAAACAGCCTTTATTCTTTAGTGAATCTTGTCGATATTTTACATAAATGGTAATGTACAATTAAATAGGAATTTATACGTAACTCTTTTATTTCAATTACGTCTAATTAGGCAAATGCGCAGGCAGGCAACGGGAGGTTGGAACAATAATGAAAACTATGGCAAAATTTATGTTAATGCTGGGAATTGTAGCTGCTGTCCTGGCAGGATGCGGAACAGCTCAAAATGATCCAGACAATGGAGCGGAGCCTGGAAAAAATGAAGAAGAAACAGCTTCGGAACGACAGGATGGACAAGAACAAAGTGAAAAAGAGGAGCCATCAGAAGGTGGCAATAATGAAGAAGGTAATGTTATCAGAATAATGGAACAGAATATGTCTTATTCCGCTAATGGTGAAACGAAGGAAGACACTGCCTTTCTGAAACACAGTGATAATCAAAATTATTCGATTTACGTTCTGCCAGCATATGAATTAACTGCCGAGGAACCAAATAAGGATGTGCTGTACCTTTCCGAAAATGATCAAGTATTCATGAGGATTGAACTTCTTCCGGATGATGCAGACTGGGACATGATTGAAGAGAACACCAAAGCACAGCTTGAAGCTGTCAGCGAAAATGTGCAGACATCAAATGCTCCTTCAGATGATTTTTACAAAGATGCGTCTGTGATGAGAGCAGAAGGAAACGGTGAGAAGGTTTCAGCCTACCTTGTGAAAAACGATGATTTATCACTTAAGCTCACTCTATTCAATAAGGAAGATGCTGACCATGAGGATGCATTCCTGCAGATGGCGAAAACCATTATGAAAGAGAAGCCCCAGGAATAATAGGAATTTGAAAGAGATCCATGTAAAGCGGATCTCTTTTTTGTTATTATCAGGCTTTTCTGCCCTTACTTCCATCATCAAATGGCTTCATCCATAGAAGAATGATAAATGTCAAACTTACATATCCAAAAACCGGATATAAATAGGAAAGCAACGTTCCATAATTGATCAAACTGATAAAGTAACAAACTACAAAGATAAAGCCCACTATAAAAATACTCGGCACCGAAAAGTGCTTTTTTACCTGTCTCTCGATGCCAAATACATTCCCAATAACAGAAGTGAAAATCTCTCCATAGATGACAAACACAAAAATCCAATAGAATGAAGATGCCAATGTCTTTACAATAGCGGCCATCGGGATATCATATGCCTCTAGATTCGGCAGCATCATAAGTGTTAAATGGCTGGATAGCAGAATGAGTGTCAATGCGGCACCACCAAGGTATCCGCCCCATTTGATTGTCCGGTCATCATTTATTTCAGAAGCCACAGGCACCAGGACAGCCTGCGACAATGTTAAATTCAGAGCAGTATAAGAAAACGGAGCCACAACCGCCTTCCACCCATCTTCAGCATATGGGATAAACAGAACCTGTTCTGCAAAATTAGGAAGCTTCATGCTAATAAATAATAAAATAAAGCTAAATGCAATCATCATTGGAACAACGAATGTATTTACAGCAAATAATCCGCGTATGCCCACTATCATTGTAATGATCGTTAACCCTATCGTTACGAGCAATCCTGCAGTCTTGCTGATGCCAATCTGTTCCTCAAACACTGCTCCTGCACCTGACAGCATAACTGCACATACACCAAGCAGCATAAACAGCATTAGTATATTAATGGCAGAACCAAAAAATCTTCCAAATAAATATTCATTTAATTCCTGGTAGGATGCTGCTTTTATCTGTGCAGAGATTCTCATTAACTTGGAACCGAGAAATATAAAGATATAACCGCTCATAAGTATCCCAATTAAACCGATAAAACCAAATCGGGAAAAAAACTCTACAATCTCCCTGCCAGTGGCAAAGCCCGCGCCTACCACGGTTCCCACATAAACGGCAGCGATCTGAAAAGCTGCCCCCCAATTCGTCTTCACTTAATCTCCTCCTTCCTTTCCAATATATGTAGTCTGATACAAACAAAGACGAGCTTTTTTGCATTTAAACGCAAACTACATTTTTGATACAAATTCCAAAACAAATCTCTTGAAAGTCAAAGAAGGTCAAATTATAATATCGGTATAAGGTCAAATATAGTCAAAGTCAGACCAAATTTTTAATGGAGGTATGCAAAATGCTTTGTCAAAAATGTCAATCAAAAGAAGCAAACGTACAATTAAGACTGAATGTGAATGGAAATGAACGAAACATTAACCTTTGCCATAGCTGTTATCAAACTGAAAAGCAAAAAAGTCTTACTTCCTTTGGGCCTGCTTTGAGCGGCTTTTCAGGTTTTGGCCAAATGCCTTTAGAGGATTTCTTTAAAAAAATGGCATCATCCCAAGGAAATGAAAACTTCAAGCCTTTAAAAGAAGCGCCGGGACACAATCAGGGGAACGGCGGATTTATCGATCAATTCGGACGAAATCTTACACAGCTTGCAAAAGCTGGTTTAATTGACCCAGTCATCGGACGGGACGAAGAAATAAATCGTGTGACGGAAATTTTAAATAGAAGAAGTAAAAATAATCCGGTCTTAATAGGTGAACCGGGAGTAGGTAAAACAGCTATTGCCGAAGGGCTGGCGGTTAATATTGCCGAGGGGCGGGCCCCGAAGAAACTTCTAAATAAAGAGGTTTATTTGCTTGATGTGGCATCCCTGGTTGCAAATACCGGCATTCGCGGCCAATTCGAGGAACGAATGAAGCAGCTTATTTCAGAGCTTCAGACCAGGAAGAATATTATTCTCTTTATTGATGAAATCCATCTGCTTGTCGGAGCAGGGTCAGCTGAAGGCTCAATGGATGCCGGCAATATACTGAAGCCTGCCCTTGCAAGGGGAGAACTGCAAGTAGTTGGAGCTACAACATTGAAAGAATACCGCCAAATTGAAAAGGATCCAGCTCTCGAACGCAGATTCCAGCCTGTTCATGTAAATGAGCCGACTGCTGATGAGACCTTTGACATCTTGATGGGGCTGAAACAAAAATATGAGGATTATCATGATGTTTCTTTTACAGAAGACGCCATAAGAGCGTGTGTACAGCTGTCAAGCCGCTATATTCAGGACAGATTCCTTCCTGATAAAGCCATTGATTTAATGGATGAAGCAGGTTCAAAAATGAATCTTCAGTCAGGATATATTCCGGCAGAAAATATTGAGAAACAGCTGAATGAAATCAGCAGGCAGAAGGAACTTGTATTAAAAGAAGAAAAATATGAAGAAGCTGCAAAACTCCGTGAAGAGGAACTAAAACTCCAGCAGGCATTAAACGGAGAAAACAAAGCTGAAAGGCCAGTTATTGAAACTAGTCTTATTCAGGAGATCATCGAGAAGAAAACGGGAATTCCGGTCGGCAAATTAGCCGAAAATGAACAGAAAAAAATGAAAAACCTTGAGGAAAATCTTGCTCAAAATGTAATTGGACAGCCGGAAGCAGTTCGTAAAGTTGCAAAAGCCATCCGCAGAAGCCGTGCAGGACTTAAATCCAAGCACCGCCCAATTGGATCTTTCCTATTTGTCGGGCCGACAGGTGTTGGGAAAACTGAATTAACCAAAACACTTGCGGAGGAGCTGTTCGGCTCAAAAGACAGCATGATCAGGCTTGATATGAGTGAATATATGGAAAAGCACAGCGTGTCTAAAATTATCGGTTCCCCTCCCGGATATGTTGGACATGAAGAAGCAGGACAGCTGACAGAAAAGGTCCGCAGAAATCCGTACAGCATTATCCTGCTTGATGAGATAGAAAAAGCACATCCAGATGTACAGCACATGTTCCTTCAAATTCTGGAGGATGGGCGCCTGACAGATAGCCAGGGCCGTACTGTCAGCTTTAAAGATACAGTTATTATTATGACAAGCAACGCAGGTGTTGGGCATAAAGAAATCCATGTTGGATTTGGCGCAGCTGATGCCGTCAAAGATTCAAACATTCTGGATTCGCTCGGCAGCTTCTTTAAGCCGGAATTCCTGAATCGTTTTGATGGCATTATTGAATTTAAAGCATTGGAAAAAGAACATTTATTAGAAATAGTCGATATCATGCTCAATGATCTGCAGAAAACATTAAATGATCAGGAGCTTGAATTGACTGTTGCGCAGGAAGTTAAGGAGAAATTAGCAGAAGACGGGTATCACCCTGATTTTGGCGCAAGGCCATTGAGAAGAATTATCCAGGATGAGCTTGAGGACAAAATTGCAGATTTCATCATTGACCATGGCGGTAATAGCCATTTACAGGCTGAGCTGGAAAACGGAATAATTGTGATTAATTCACTACGCAAATAAGATGACAAAGAGCCGGAATTCATAACCGGCTCTCTTTTTTTTATGGCTCTTCTTTAAGGCCCTTTTCGTATAAATTAATTGTTTTTCGCTTCAATGCTGTCCGTTGATAATCAACTCAGCAAATTAAACAAGTTATGAAAAAGCAGCAAACATTCCGAAAACAGCTTTTATTTTATAAACCTTTATCATTCACTGAATTCAGCCATTTCTCAATTTCCCCGATAACCGACTCTACACATCCCTCTTCAAAAGGAGAAATCAATCCAGCTTCTTTAACAAGTCCAGTGAAAGGCTTGCTGCCGCCAAGCTGGCATAGTTTTAAATAATCCTTCCATGCATCTTCCTGATTCTCCCTGGACCTTTTCCAAAACTGGAATGCGCAGATTTGGGCCAGCGTATAATCAATATAATAGAATGGAGAATTGTAGATATGTCCCTGACGCTGCCAGAAGCCTCCATTCTCTAAATACTGGTTGCCATCATAATCTTTATGCGGCAAGTATTTCTTCTCGATCTCTCTCCATGCCTGTTTTCTTTCCTCCGGTGTTGCTTGCGGGTTTTCATACACCCAATGCTGGAATTCATCAACTGACACGCCATAAGGCAGGAAAAGAAGTCCTCCGCTTAAATGTGAAAACTTGTATTTCTCAGTATCCTCTTTAAAGAAGCCTTCCATCCAAGGCCATGTAAAAAATTCCATGCTCATGGAATGAATTTCGGCTGCTTCATAGGTTGGCCAGTTATATTCAGGTATTTCAAAATGACTGCTTGAGTAGACCTGGAATGCATGGCCTGCTTCATGGGTAAGCACGTCAATATCTCCTGAAGTCCCATTGAAGTTAGAGAAAATGAATGGGGATTTATAGTTTTCAATGTAAGTGCAATAGCCGCCACTAGCTTTTCCCTTTTTGGCCACCAGATCCATTAAATTATTTTCCCTCATGTATGAGAAAAATTCGCTTGTTTCCCTGGATAACTCATCATACATTTTTTGTCCGTTTTCAATAATCCATAGAGGATTACCTTTTGGTACGGCATTACCTGTTTTAAATTCAAATCCTTCATCGTAGTATTTCAGTTTATCAACGCCAATGCGCTCTCTTTGCCTCTCCTTTAGCCTTGTCGCAATCGGAACTATAAAATCCTTCACCTGTTTACGGAAGTTTGCAACCATTTCGGCATTATAATCTGTCCGGTACATACGGAAGTACGCCAGTTCAACAAAATTCTTATAACCAAGCTTATGGGCGATTTCTGTTCTAACACTGACAAGCTCATCATAAATACGGTCCAGTTCAGATTCATTTTCAGCCAGAAAACCAAAGCGTGCCTCGCTTGCTTTTTTGCGCATTTCACGTTCTGTAGATTGGGTAAATGGCTCCAATTGGGCAAGAGTGCGTTCTTCACCTTCAAAATCAATCTTCGCTGAAGCAATTAATTTCGTATATTCCGAAGAAAGTTTATTTTCTTTTTGCAAAAGTGGTACAATCTCTGGCGAAAACACCTTCAATTGTGCTTCTGCAAGCGAAAACAGCTGATCTCCCCAGCGCTTTTCAAGCTCTCTCCTGAACCTGGAATCAACCAAAGCCTGATAATACTTTGTAACCAACCCTTCTACTTCAGGCTGAAGCTCATCCATATAATCCTGCTCTGCTTTGTAAAATTCATCATTCGTATCTACTGAGTGCCGGATATAGCACAGGTTGAACATCGTACCGACATCATTGCGGATATCATTAATTTCTTTCATAGCCTGAGTTTGCTGTTCTGCGGAAGCTGCACCTTCGAACTTTTCAAGCGCTGCTTCAAATTGTCCCTTTATCTTCTCAAGATTCGGACGAACATATGTATAGTCTTCAAATTTCACATTATTGCCCCCTCGTATTATGTATATGGATTTATTAAGAAACACTAAACTAATTCGACAATATTTGGATGATTCCTCCTCTAAACAATTCTTTATCTGGCCCAAAATAAAAAACAGCCGGTCAAGGCTGTCATTCAAGTCCGCTATTTTTATCATGGGAGATTGATAGTCCCAATTTCTTTAATAATATAATGGCTGTACCTTTCTCTTCTGGAGTCAGCTCGTTCATAAGTGAATGTATATGTTTTTCATGGTCAGGAAAAATGTTTTCGATAAATGCTTTTCCCTCATCTGTTATTTGCGCAAAGGTAACTCTTCTGTCGGTAGGGCAGGCGACCCTTTTTAACAGACCTTTCTGCTCAAGCTTGTCCACTACATACGTAATGCTTCCGCTGGCCAATAGTATTTTCCCGCCGATCTGCTGAAGAGGCTGGTCACCTTTATGGTACAGGAGCTCCAGAACTGCAAATTCAGTTGGATTTACTCCGTAAGTTTGAATAAGTTTATTAACATTTTCATTTATAGCCCGGTATGCCCTGGACAGAACAATAAATAATTTCAATGATTGGTCAATTTGTTCAGATCCCATTTTATCCAATCCCTTTACCTTTTAATGAGTAGCGTTTACATCAATTCTCAACCATTATAGAAAACAGGAAGAAAGCTGTCAATTTAACAGATTATAATCATTTGCCGGAAGTTACCTCCCAATTGCTGTTCAGAGTCGGAATTATCTTTCCCTTGTCTGAAAAATAATCTGCAATCAATTCAGTCATATCTGTTAATATCTCTTTCTCTATTGGTTTTCCCTTGAACATATAATATCCTCCACCTCCGGCAGCCCGGTAATTGCTCATTACTGCACGGTACTCTTCATCCTCTCTGACTGGATTTCCCTTATAAAGAAGACTTGTGATCCGGCTGCCCTTTTGGCGCGAAACATCTATCTTATATTTAATTCCTTCCCACATATCGTAATTGTAATGCTGGGGCTTTGGATATGAAAATTCAGGATTTACAACAATTTCCCCGTCACTGTTCAAATCAAAATAAGATGCTGACCGCTCCAAAGCCTCCTTAATGTCCTTTCCTGAAACTCTTAGCACACATAGTGAATTCGGATAAATATAATTAGAAACAACTTCTCTCATCGTTACTTTAGATTTGAAGCCCGGTGCTCCCTCATGAAACAGTGCAGTACAGGAAATATCACAACCTGCAGCTTCCATCTGTACTTTATTAATGAATTCAATCAGCGGATGCTCTGTGAGGCGCGCTTTGAAAATATCATCAATCACCATATCTCCTTCAATCTCACCAATCACCGTATCCAGCCAATTTTGGGTTTTAGATTCATAATACCCGGCAAGCTGAAGTACCTCACAATCAGGCATGATTCCATTGGGATAAATTAAAGAAGAATGTTTTTCATCGATCAGCCAATCATTGTGTTTTTTTCTGAATTTGACTGTAATCTTTGCCAGCGCCTGACCGTTAAACCCCGGCTGGACAATAGATACACCATTCACTTGTTCCGCTTCGATAAAACGGTGCTGGTGCCCGGTAATCAAAACATCAATTCCTGGTACCTCAGTACAGATTCTGTAGGCTTCATTTTCTCCAGTTTGTTCTTCCGTCATTTCTCCTGTTCTAAGATCCTTTTCAAAGCCTCCATGATAAGAGACGATAATTAAGTCAGGCTTTTCTTCCTCCTGGATATAGGAAACCCACCTTTTCAAGCTAACTACCGCAGACTCGAAGGAAAGCTGCTCAATATGCTGCCTTTTCTCCCAATTGGGAATATACTGGGTGGTTACACCAATTACGGCTGTTTTCAAACCATTTGCAAAGGTTTTTATTTTATAAGGAAGCCCGAAATAAGTTTCTTTTGTTGAATTGAATAAGATATTAGCTGAAAGCCAAGGGAAATTTGATTCACTGACCGCTCTTGCAAGGATGTTCTTTCCATAGTTGAATTCATGATTTCCGATTACAGCTGCATCATATTCAAGTTTATTTAATATTTGTATCATTGGATTTTTTTGGTTTTTCAGGTATCTGGAATAATAATAAGTAAGAGGAGTTCCCTGTATCAAATCTCCATTATCAATAAGAATAGAGATTTCAGATTGTTCCTTTTCTCTCTTTATTAACGCTGCAAGCTTGCCCAGGCCATGCTCAGCATTTTCATCTGTTCCATATAAATATGGATAAACATGTCCATGGATATCACTTGTAGCTAAAATTGTGAGTATAGCTTCGGATTTCATCAAACCCCTCCTTACATATAAAATAACATTCCTTTGAAAGAATTAAACCACTTTTTTTAACACAAAATGGTATAATATTGATATTGTCAGCTAGCTAAGAACAAATTAACCTAATAAATCTGGAGCTAACCTCATGAATAACCGAAACAGAAATTTCCTGCTTTATTTATTTGCAGTTATTATTCCAACTTTAGCCGGCAGCATCTTTTTCTTTATGGATTCTGTTAAACAAAACGATATGGAAAGACTGGAAGAAGCAAAATGGATTGGCTCCATACATCAACGAAGCTGGGACCAATTTATTTCCGAGACCGTGACCACACTTGAGATGCTTTCACTGACAGCGGGAAGTGCTGACAAGCCTACGGACAAGCTTGAGCCTCTGCTCCAAAAAGCCAATCAAATGGATCCGCGTTATGGAGGGATTTACCTTCTCAACCCCAGCGGAATGGTTCTTACAGGCTCAAATCAATTTTTAGCAAACTCAAATTTATCTGATAAGAAATATCTTAAAGAGGTTTTGCTAACGAAAGATATTGTTATTTCAAATACATCTGAAACATTGTCAAATGGTCAAACTGTCGTTGGGATAGCAAAGCCGGTAGTAAATGACAATGGAGATGTAATTGCTATTATTGTGGCACATATGAGGGTGGATTACGTACAAAATATTATGAGGCTTCTCACTCCCGATGCCCGACTTTGTATTCTTAATTCTAAAAGGCAAACAATCATGGACATCAATATGAATGGAGACTCCTCCTTTTCCAGTCAAAACAGCATTACAATTCCGATTGACAGGCTGCCTTGGAGTGTGAAAGTGGAATTTCCGCCAAGAGACATGCTGAAAATAATAAAGGATGCTTTCCGGGCAATCCTTGGTTTAGCGATTTTATTGCATATTGTATTTCTCTTTATTAAATATTTAAGGCTTAAAAAACAGACTGAAAAGGAAAAAAAGGAAAATGAAGTGCAAAAGCTGGAACTGGTAGGCACTCTGGCTGCCAGCACAGCCCATGAAATCAGGAACCCATTAACGGGAATAAAAGGCCTTATACAGTTATTGAGCGAAAAATATACGAATGCTCAGGACCAGTATTATTTCTCGGTCATAAATGATGAGATAAGAAGAATTAATGAAATTGTCAGTGAGTTTTTAATTCTGGGTAAACCTACAGCGCTAAAAACGGAAGCGATGGATTTAAGAGGTATTGTAAAGGAGTTAGAGCCATTAATACTTTCAGAAGCTAATTTACACAATGTCAATTTCGAATCTGTTCTTCCAGATGAGCCTGTTATGGTTGACTGTACGAAAGATCAGATGAAACAGGTAATCCTGAATTTAATGAAAAACGCTTTTGAATCAATGGAGAGTGGCGGAAAACTAACAATTAAGCTAACCAAATTGCAATCCAGATGCCAGCTTAAAATCGCGGATACAGGCTCTGGTATTCCAGAAAATGAATTAGAAAAGATATTTCATCCTTTTTACACTTCAAAGGAAATGGGTACAGGTCTTGGTCTAGTGGTATGCAGGCGCATTATCCATTCTTTCGGCGGTGAAATATTTATTACAAGCGAAGAAACGAAGGGTACTCATGTAGATATCTTTCTGCCAGTCAAAAACACATAAAAAGGGAAGGTGCATGAACGTATGCACCTTCCCTTTTAACTTATATAGATCGGAACGTTTCTCTCAATCCGGTCCTTTATTGACTTCATCATTTTTAAAAGCTGAGGAGTCCTGTCCTCAGGTGCGATTTTTTTATGGAGAACAGAATACAGAGTGATATCCCTAAGCCTCAGGAATAACGGCAGATGTTTTTCCAAGTCACCGGGAATTTCATTTTCCAGCTGATAGCCATCCAAAAAGGAGTCCAGGAACCCCCTTCCAAAACCATTTATTTCTGATTGATCTGCCTCCTTGAACTTATATAAGAGTGAGTAATATAGGGGAATGGCGATATCAGATGCAAACCAATGATAACAGCAGTCATCAAAATCAAACACTTGTATCTCTTTTCCGTCATAAAAAAAGTTTCCTGAATGAATATCCGTATGAATAAGCCCATAATTGTTTTTATGTTTTGGCAATGTTTGAAGCAGATTCAATAATTCCTTTGTATTCTGAACGATTAATTGATCTTTTTCAGGTATATATTTTTCAACGTTAAGCAATTCTTCTTCATGCCATTGCATGCGCGGGATAGTGCCAGCAGAAGGAACATATGACTTTGTGGCTGTATGCATTTTCCCCACTGCTCTTCCCCACACATAAAATAACTCCTTATTGAATACCGGTGCATGAACACTGATTGGCTTTCCCTCTGCTTTGGAAAACACACTTGCATAAAAGACAGAGCCGTCATAAGCCTCCAAAGCTTCAACCATATTTCCATCTTGTGAAGGAACACCCCTCGGAACCTTCACACCTTCTGCTCTTAAAAAGCTCATCCAGTCAACTTCTGATAATAGCTCCTGCAGCTTTCTATGGGACGAATGGGTAATTCTCAAAATAAGCTCTTCCCCATGTTTTGAAGTTTGATAGACATAGTTTTCAAAGTCACCCAGCTTTTTATAATTCACGGTATCCAAAGAAAAGATACTTAAGAAATGATGGAGGATTTCGTCCGTCATTAAAGCATCAACAGCTTTTTCCATTAGCTTCCCTGCTCTCCCTTTATTCTAAATAATGTAAATTATATAATATTTAATAGATTTTCGAAATAGCTATTTTGATAGACCTGTGAATAAGGTACACTATATTTAGCTTCACGAAATGTTCAGAAAGAAGGAGACTTACATTATGAGTGCTACCGCTGCTACAATCAATCCAAATTCTGATCCGCAGCAGAAAACAGCCTACAGGATATTATTCATCATTGGGCTCTGCCACCTGTTGAACGATTCTATCCAATCCGTAATCCCGGCTATGTTTCCCATTTTGGAAAAATCTATGGGACTTACCTATTCACAGCTGGGCATGATTGCTTTTTCGTTAAATATGGTTTCTTCCATCATGCAGCCTGTCATTGGGATGGCCACTGATAAAAAACCCTTCCCGTTCGCCTTGCCAATAGGCCTTACCTCAACTTTATTTGGTGTATTAGGCCTGGCATTTGCACCAGATTATAAATGGATCATTCTCTCAGTTCTATTCATTGGGTTGGGCTCAGCTGTGTTCCATCCTGAAGGTTCAAGGGTAGCCTACATGGCAGCAGGCCAGCGCAGAGGACTTGCTCAATCCATTTATCAAGTTGGGGGAAATACCGGACAGGCACTTGCTCCGATCATTACAGCCCTCATACTTGTTCCCCTGGGACAAATAGGGGCTGCATGGTTTACCGCAGTTGCGGCAATTGCAGTAGGACTGCTTATTTATATTGCATTTTGGTATACAGGACGGCTTCATAAGGAACTGACCGTCACAAAACCTCGGAAAGCTTCAGGGGCACACCAAAACAAAAGAATTTCTAAAAAGGTGTGGGGAGCCCTTCTATTGGTTCTTTTTTTGATATTTGCCCGTTCGTGGTATATCTCTGGGATGACAAATTTCTATGCTTTTTATGCAATAGAGAAGTATTCATTCACAATTAGTCAGGCACAGCTCTTTTTATTTGCATTTTTAGTCTCAGGGGCGCTGGGTACGTTTTTTGGCGGCCCGCTTGCAGATCGGTTTGGGAAGAAACAGATTATTTTTCTTTCAATGATACTGACTGTTCCTCTTTCAATTCTCATTCCATTAGTGCCTTCCGCTCTTGCATTTATCATGCTGGTGGCAGGCGGATTTATTCTTATGTCAAGCTTTTCTGTGACTGTTGTATACGCCCAGGAACTCGTCCCAGGCAAAATCGGCACAATGGCTGGACTGACTGTAGGGCTGGCTTTCGGCATGGGGGCAATAGGCTCCGTTGCTTTGGGCTATATAGCCGACACTATTGGTCTGGTTAATATGATTATATTAACAGGGTTTCTTCCCGTTTTGGGATTGCTGACTTTATTGCTTCCCCCAGATGAAAGGGTTTCTGAATGGAATAATTAAGGGTTCTTTTTGTAAGGCTCTTTAAATGTTATCTTTTGCTTATCATTTTTTCCCGTTGATTGCAGCAAAGGAATGCTCAATGATCGTGGGGCGGGCGCCTAAGCCCCTCGACGCTACTCGTATGCTGGATCTCATCTGTCCCGCTACTCCCGCAGGACATTGAATATGCTTACTTGAGTACACACCGCACGAAAAAAATGTATGCATTTTCTAGGATCTCTCACCTTCCGCTGCAATTAACTCAGTAAACAAAAAGCATCAAGGAAACCTTTCAATAATAGCCTAATTATAAAAGAGGAGGGGCTCCCTCC
>NZ_JCAXER010000028.1:0-64595 GCF_059758675.1 Cytobacillus sp. GQ23 | reverse complement strand
AGGTGCAGCTATTGCCTGCACCTTTTTTTCGTATTAATTTTCTGAATCGGCCTCCAGCAGGTCCCAGGCTGTAATAAAGCCTTTTGGTTTTTCAGTCGGCTTTCCAGTATCAGTAACAATGATTCCCTCAAGCTTTTCATTTTTATTTCTGGATTCCTCAAACATATCCTCTAAATCAAATATTGAAGTATTCGTGCCGGCAAATGCGATTTGATGCTTGGATTTTTTGTTGAAGAGCTCTTTGATTTTCACTTTTTTCAGCTGGATCGTCTCTTCAGTAAAATGCTCTGCCATCCATTTGACAATATCTGCTGAGGTTAGCAGCCAGGAATATTCCTCTTCCCTTGAGTAGATGGGAAACTGCGAATGAGAGAATTTATTGATTATGGCCAGTACATCTGAAAGCTTTCCATCTTCATAAAAATAAAATACAGGTGTCGCAGCTATGGAAATCGCCGTTTTGGGCTTTTCAAAATGGCCGGCAATCCGTTCGATTTTTTCCACCGTTTCCAGGTGAGGTTCCGCAATATAATAATCCAGATCAATTTTTTCATGGACAATAGCATTCCTCAGCTTGGCAAACTGATGTAAATCATCCTCATATAATCGAATCAGCGAATGGTTTTTCTGTATTTCTATCAGTTTATAAAATTTATCTGTTCTGGCTTGTTTAGCAGATTGTTTCAAGGCTTTGTGAATTCGGTTAAAGGCAGCCTCAAATCTTTCAGATAAGTTCATTTCCGGTTCTGCTCCCATGGTGATCTCTCCCTAATTCATAATATCCTTCTTTATTCCCATATTAGCGGACGATATAAACTTTGAAGAATCTGGGTCAATTTCCGGCAGAATAATTTGCACACATAGAATTTTCAGTCTATTATATGATATTATATTCTTTAGCTGAAGAAGTTGCATAAATATATAAATCTACTAATAATCCTTTTCCTTCTAACCTTATTAAACCTAGACTTTCCTTATTTTAGGAAGAAATAAAGTGTGTATTTTGTCTCTTTGGAAATGGATATTTATTATTACTGAATAATTTTTTTGAATCTTCAGCTCACTATATTTGAAGCGAAAGCCGGTGAAAATATGGAATACACTGTACATCCTTTAGGAGATAATGCAGTTCTTATTGAACTTGGGAATGAAATCAGTGAGGATGCACATCAAAAAGTGCAGACACTGACATCCTTTCTCGAGAAACATCCTCCAGATTGGATGATAGAATACATCCCCGCTTATACCACAGTCACCATTTTTTACAATCCATATGAGATATATCAGCTTTCCGGCGGCCAGCTTCCATTTGATTTCATATGTTCTCTCATAAAACCGCTAATGGAAGAACTGGGAGAAAAAAAGCCAATGGAAGCAAGGATTGTCGAAATCCCGGTTTGCTATGAAGGAGAATTCGGGCCGGATCTTGACTATGTTGCCGAACATAACGGCCTTACCCCTGATGAAGTAATAAACATTCACTCTTCAGGCAGTTACCTGGTCTATATGATTGGCTTTGCGCCAGGCTTCCCTTTTATCGGCGGGATGTCAGAGCAAATTGCCGCACCCCGACGGGATACCCCCCGTTTGAAAATACCTGAGCGAACAGTGGGAATTGCCGGGATGCAGACTGGGATCTACCCCATTGAGACGCCAGGAGGCTGGCAGCTGATCGGGCGTACTCCTGTAAAACTGTTTCGTCCAATGGATGAATCCCCCACCCTTTTAAAAGCTGGAGATAAAATTAAATTCAGGCCAATCAGTCTGGAAGAATACCATCATTGGGAGGAGACGGAGCAATGATTAAAGTGCTAAAGCCTGGACTCCTTTCAAGCATTCAGGATCTTGGGAGAACCGGCTATCAGAAGTTTGGCATCATAGCCAGCGGGGCCATGGATCCTTTTTCACATCGAATGGCCAATCTGCTGGCCGGCAACGAAGAAAATGAGCCTACAATGGAAATAACGATGATGGGTCCTGTCCTGGCATTTGAGGAAGATACATTAATTTCAATCTGCGGCGGAGACCTTTCCCCTTCGATCAATGGCCAGCCTATTCGGACATGGCGGTCCGTTTTTGTGAAAAAAGGCAGTGAACTTAAATTCGGGGGCTGCAAAAAAGGATGCAGAGCCTATTTGGCTGCAGCCGGCGGCTTTGCCGTACCAGAAATAATGAACAGTAAATCTACTTATCTGCGTGCGGGTCTTGGCGGATTTAAAGGAAGAGCATTAAAGTCTGGAGATGTGCTGGAAACAGGCAAACCTTCTCTTCTGTCTTTGAAAATGACGGGATACTTGTCAAAACAGCTCCTTGATAAAAATTTCGTTGAAAACGATTGGGGCATTTCCTCAAAACTCATTCCGGAATATGTGGGGAATCCGGAAATCAGAATCACCAGAGGACGGCAATTTGAATTATTTTCCCATGAAAGCAGGATCCAGCTGTTTAATGATGTTTTTGAAGTGACGGCACAATCGGACAGGATGGGATATAGATTGAAGGGTCTTTCACTTGCACTGTCAGAGCATGCTGAACAAATATCTGAGGCTGTCAATTTTGGGTCCATTCAGGTTCCTCCAGACGGAAATCCGATTGTCCTGCTGGCTGACAGGCAAACAACCGGCGGCTACCCGAAAATTGGGCAGGTTGCTGCGGTTGACCTCCCCCTTCTCGCGCAGGCGAAACCCGGAGATGCTTTGCAATTTACAGAAATAACAAGTGAACAGGCTCAGCAGCTGCTAATTAAGAGAGAAATAGAATTGAAGGAATTAAAACAAGGAATATTATTAAAAATCAGAGGAGGAAATTAACATGCACATTGTAGACATTAACTGTGATATGGGAGAAAGCTTTGGTTCTTACAGGATGGGTCGCGATGAGGAAATCCTGGACCACATTACCTCAGCCAATATTGCCTGCGGCTTCCATGCTGGCGACCCGGCGACAATGCGAAAAACAGTCAGGATGGCGCTTGAGAAAAATGTCGGCCTGGGTGTCCATCCCGGACTTCAGGATTTACACGGGTTCGGCCGCAGGGATATGAATATTACCCCTCAGGAAGCCTATGACCTGGTGGTCTACCAAATTGGCGCTTTATATGCATTTGTTAAATCAGAAGGCGGCAGGCTTCAGCATGTAAAACCGCATGGAGCATTGTTCAACATGGCCTCAAAAAGCGCGCCGTTATCGGAAGCAATCGCAGAAGCAGTATACAAAGTGGATCCGGAACTCATTCTATTCGGTCTCTCTGGTGGCGAATTGGTTAAAGCCGGCAGGAAAATCGGCCTCCGTTCTGCCAATGAAGTATTTTCAGACCGAACTTACCAGGAGGACGGAACGCTGACTTCCAGACGGGAAAGCAATGCCCTTATTACCGATCACAGCGCTGCTGCTCAACAGGTAATCCGCATGGTTAAAGAAGGAAAAGTTCACTGTGTACAGGGCACCGATGTTTCTATCGAGGCCAATACGATCTGTATCCACGGTGACGGGGAAAGCGCTCTGGAGTTTGCCCAATATATTCCGAAGGCACTTAGTGAAGCGGGAATCCAGGTGGCGAAAATTAGTGAGTTTTTGAAATGAAATTAGTTTTATGAAGAATTGGTGACTTGCCGAGCGTGAATGGACTTTATTTGGTTAGTTAGATAGCTTGAACGGCACATAAGGGAGCGGATTGATGCCGTTTGTGGCGGTATGGTCAGCCCGAACGGCCTTAATCGAGCCGAAAAGTGCCGTTTGTGGCGGTATGGTCAGCGCGAATGGCTTTAATCGAGCCGAATAGTACCGTTCATGGCGGAATTGCATCAAGCAGACTATTACCATTCATAACCTACCCGCCAGCATAAATAGCACCCATCAGGCCTTATTGCACTATAAACTAAGTAGACAAATTGAAATATTGGGGGAAAACGAATGAAAAAGCAATCTAATGCCAGTCTATTGCTTGGCGCCGCCTTCTTAATGGCTACGTCAGCCATTGGCCCGGGCTTCCTGACTCAGACGACTGTATTTACAGAAACCCTGCTTGCGAGCTTCGGGTTTGTCATTTTAATTTCTATTATTATTGATATTGGTGCACAGATGAATATCTGGCGAATCATCGCTGTATCTGAAAAACGCGCACAGGATATTGCCAATGATGTACTTCCAGGTCTGGGGTATTTTCTTGCTGCCCTCATTGTCATGGGCGGACTGGCTTTTAATATCGGAAATATTGCCGGTGCCGGGTTAGGTACCAATGTTATTTTCGGCATTTCGCCTGAATTAGGCGCCCTTTTAAGCGGAATTCTGGCAATTGGCATTTTTCTTGTAAAAGAAGCTGGCAGATTAATGGACCGTTTCACACAGATTTTAGGATTTGTCATGATCGGGTTAACTCTTTATGTCATGTTTACAGCACAGCCTCCTGTTGGTGAAGCTGTAGTCAAAACGTTTGTTCCGGATAAAATTGATATCCTTGCCATCATCACACTTGTCGGGGGTACAGTCGGCGGTTATATTACTTTTGCCGGCGGCCACCGCTTAATTGATGCGGGTGTTAAAGGGAAAGCGGCCCTTCCGGAAGTCACAAAGAGCTCTGTAAGTGCAATCGGGATCGCTTCTATCATGCGAATCTTCCTCTTCCTTGCCGCGCTGGGCGTTATTTCACAAGGGCTGGCACTCGATCCATCCAACCCTCCTGCTTCTGTCTTCCAGCTTGCTGCGGGCAATATTGGGTATAAGATATTTGGGGTCGTTATGTGGGCAGCTGCCATAACTTCAGTTGTCGGTGCAGCTTATACTTCAGTCTCATTCATTCGGACATTGAGCACTAACGTCGAGAAATATCATAAATGGGTGATTGTCGGTTTTATCGCCATTTCTACTTTTGTCTTTGTCTTAATTGGAAAACCGGTCAAAATTCTGGTTTTAGTTGGTTCGTTAAACGGTCTTATCCTGCCAATTGCTTTAGGGGTTATGCTGATTGCGGCTCATAAAACCAAAATTGTCGGCGATTATAAACATCCGCTCTGGATGACGATTTTCGGAGTCATAATTGTTATTGCCATGGCTTACATGGGTGGTTACTCGTTAATTAATGGAATCCCTGAGCTGTTTAAATAAGTATGAAAGGAGATATTTATATGAACTCCCCTTCTCAATTTAATCCTGATGAGGCACGGCAATTGATCCGAAGCAAGGCATGGGATAAGCCGACAGCTGGTATGGCAAACGGCTTCATCCAGGCTAACCTTGCCATACTGCCAAAGGAATTGGCTTTTGAGTTTCTCCTTTTCAGTCAAAGGAATCCGAAATCCTGCCCGATTATTGATGTGACAGAACCTGGTTCTCCTGTTCCTCTGCTCTCTGCACCTAATGCTGATATCAGAACTGATCTCCCAAAGTACAGGGTATATAAAAACGGAGTGTTAACTGAAGAGCAAACAGACATCAATTCTTATTGGAATGATGATATGGTGGCATTTCTGATTGGATGCAGCTTTACATTTGAAGAAGCATTGCTGAAAAATAACATCCCTATCCGCCATATTGAGGAAAATCGGAATGTTCCGATGTTCAAAACCAATATTCAGTGTGTTAAGGCTGGCCGGTTTGAAGGGCCAATGGTTGTCAGTATGCGGCCGATGACAGAGAAGGAAGCTATTCGGGCAGTACAGGTGACTAGCCGCTTCCCTTCTGTCCATGGGGCTCCTGTCCATATTGGAAACCCCGAAGCAATCGGAATTAGTAACATACATAAGCCGGATTTTGGCGATGCCGTGACGATTAAAGATGGAGAGGTGCCGGTCTTTTGGGCCTGCGGCGTAACTCCCCAGGCAGTTGCCATGCATGTGAAGCCGGAGATTATGATTACACATGCACCGGGACATATGTTTATTACTGATTTAAAAAATGACGAGTTCTCGATTTTATAGGAAAAAGGCGTCCATTGGGCGCCTTTTATTTTTTGTGTTTTAAAAAATCCAGTGCTTCCTGATGATCTTTTTTCATAATCTGCTCTATCAACGGATCAGCCGGGATGACTTCCTTCTTTTTGTTTTTGATTGTCCTGAATACAGGCCTTATAGAGGAAAGACTGCTTTTTACTTTCCATTCTCCTTCCTCAGAGACTAATTTTAAATCGATGAGACCGAGATGATTGCCCCAGTAGCCAGCTTGAACAGCAGCTGTTCCATTTATTGTTCCGGTCTTCAAATCGATTCCCGGCACCTCCTGCAGCTCTTCTTTAACAGGAAAAACAGAGTGGCTGTGTCCGAATAAAATGGCATCTATTCCTTTAACTTTACTGAGTGCCTGAACTGAATTGCCTTTTTTCTCCTTCAGCCCTTTATCGGATTGCAGGCCGGTGTGTGCAAGGGCAACAATGATATCCGCACCTTTGCTTTTCATAATGGGGATAAAGTGCTCGGCTGTTTCTTTAATATTTTTTACTTTTAGGTTCCCGCGAAAATACTCCCTATTCCACTCAGCAACAATCGGTGTAATAAAGCCAATAACTCCGACATTCAATTTGTGCTTTTCTCCGGATGTATCTGTTACTTCCTTCTCTATGATGGTGTAGGGGTTAAAATAATTGAGGTCATCCTCCTCAAGCTGGTTGCTGTCTTCTACATAGATATTGGCATTCACATAAGGAAAGTTAGCTCCTCTCAGGCTTTCTTCCATAAAATCGATTCCGTAATTAAATTCATGATTTCCCACTGTTGCAGCATCATAAAGAAGTGTATTCATAGCCTTAAAAACAGGATGGACATTCGCCAGGTCCAGTGGATGGCTTCTATAGGCATATTCATCAAGCCCATTGCCTTCCAGAATGTCCCCGTTATCGAATAAAAGGGAGTTAGGAGACTCATTTCTTGCCTGTTTGATCAGGCTGGCTGTTCTGGAAAGCCCAAATTCTACTGTTTTCCTGCGGTCTTCGTAATCATAACCAATCATGTTTCCATGGAGATCAGTGGTTTCCATCAGGCGCAGATGGATGGTTGGCGGTCCGGATACTTCAGCTTCCGTCTGGTTCCAGACAAGCAGCAGGGCTATGAATGATATCAGTGAGATAGTATATTTTTTCATTCCCTTTTTCATTCCAACTCCCCCAGACGATCAAAGATTAGTTTTCTTATTTTCTCTAGATGCAAGAAAATTAATCAGAGATTGGGGACTTAAGAAAAAAGAAGAAAAAAAGGAAAATTTTGAAACATTTTTTCCTATATCACGTATAAAATGAAATACGAATCGAGGGGGTTCTTCTATGCTCATGCACAGGAAGTTTTGGATTTGGGCCATATTATTTTTTATTTTAGAAACCATTTTAGCAGCCGCCGTGTCATTTTTACTTAATTTTCCTCTGCTTGATACCCTAGCCTACAGCAGTTTTCTCCTATTTGCATTGAGCTTATTTTCATTTTCTCATGGCGATGCCTGGACAAATAATGTAATTGCCAAATCAAAAATAAACATGGCGACACATATGAATACAGAAGAAAGAGCAAATTTCTTCATTAATCTTAATCCCTTTTTAGCCGGAACTTTTGCTTTTTTTATCGTTGGGTTAATCATTACTGGTTATTTGTTTAGTACTCAGTCTTTATAAAGTGTTTTCATTATGATTTTCTCCCAATTTTTCCAGCTTAGAAGATGTTTCAGGCGAATTCTTGTTCCGACACCGTTTCCGACGGGGTATCTGAGTCTGGGTTCTCTTTCCCTAATAATGTCCACTGCTTTTTTTGCAACGATTATCGGATCTTCATATGATGGCTCCCCTTGATCAAGGTACCGCTGTATTTTTGTCATATAGGTATAATATGGCGAGTCTTTCTTTAATGATGGCTCCGCTATCTTCTTCCCAGTTGTCCAAATGCCTGTTTTGAAAGATCCCGGCTCAATGAGCACCACATTTACTCCAAACGGCTTGACTTCAAGCCTAAGAGATTCACTCCAGCCTTCTAACGCAAACTTTGAGGCTGCATATGGCGATAAGCCCGGAAAACCTATTCTTCCGCTGATGGAGCTGATGTTAATGATGGTTCCCGCTCCCTGTTCCCGCATGAATGGCAGAACTGCCTGGGTCACAGCAATCGTTCCGAAGACGTTTGTTTCAAATTGCGCTCTATACTCATCCAGTGTAATTTCTTCTGCAAATCCTGCACCTGCGTAGCCTGCATTATTTATTAAAACATCTATAGAAGGCAATTGAAGCAGCTGGCTTTTTAAATTTTCAATAGAAGCTGATGAAGTGACATCTAATTCGTGAATGAAAATCTGCTTAAGCACTCCCTCTTTATCAGCTTTCTCCAATAAGATTTGGCGTTTATCCAAATTCCTCATGGTTGCAAGAACGTGAAAATCATTTTTTGCAAGCTCAATGGCCATTAATATTCCAAACCCGCTGGAACAGCCGGTAATGAGGGCATATTTCCTATTCAAATACTTTCATCCTTTCTCTGGGCTGAATTTTTTGTTTTAAATGTAAATAGATATATAATTAAGTGTAAAAGTATTATAAAATAATAAATATATTGATAATAAGAGGATGAACAAGGTGGCTCAAATATTTATCAGCATTTTTCTGCTATTATCCGGTTTGATTCCGGCAGTGCAGCAAAGCCAGGAGCCGATTAATTTCAATGACCCGGGAAGAGATGCCATTGTCATTGATTCACCAGCCCTAAAAAACCCTGCTTTTTGCAGCACACTGATAACTGCAGTCAAAACAACCGCAAAAACAACTAAATTTAAAGAACGTCGCATGTATTTTCAGAATCTAAAATCGATTGCATTCGAGAGAAGCAATGAATACATGACCCCTTACATGTTTCAGAGTAATTATCTCCGCATTTAATGAAACCTTGAAGAATCTTACTAAAGTGTGGAGGAATGAGATTGGAAACGATTAAATCACTACTTAATAATAATGGCTTTAAACGCTTCGTCATTTTTGGAATTATAGTTCTGGCTCTTTATTTGTCGAGGAGCATGATTAATTTAATCCTGATTACTTTTATTTTTTCTTTCTTGATGGATAGGCTCGTGAAACTGGTCCTATCGAGATTTAAACTGAATAGAAAACTGACAGTTGTAATCCTTTATATAGGCATTATCGGCCTGTTATCCATCGGGATAATTAAGTACCTTCCTTTAATAATATCTGAAATTTCACAGCTGTTTAAGCAGGTTGAGAGCTTTTATACTCAGAAGCATGACAATATTGTCATCACATACATTGTGCAAATGCTCGAAACAAATGAAATTACAAAGTATCTCGAACAGGGCTTTGCTTTCCTGCTTCAATATTTCTCCGATATTAGCCATATTGCGATTCAAGTATTGCTGTCCCTGATCCTTAGTTTGTTCTTCCTGCTTGAAAAGCCTAAATTGACAGAGTTTACTTTAAAGTTCAAACACAGCAAAATGGCTGCATTTTATAATGAGATTTCCTATTTTGGCGGTAAGTTTGTGCAAACATTTGGAAAAGTAATTGAAGCACAGGTGGTCATAGCCACAGTAAATTGCATCTTGACTACACTTGCCCTATGGATCATGGACTTCCCACACCTGATGGGCTTGTCTATACTTATCTTCCTGCTTGGTCTAATCCCGGTGGCAGGCGTGATTATTTCCCTGGTTCCTTTGTGTACAATCGCTTATTCTCTCGGCGGCTTTATCCAGGTGTTTTATATCCTTCTGTTGATAATGGTGATCCATGCGATAGAAGCCTATATTTTAAACCCGAAGCTTATGTCTTCCAAAACGGATTTGCCTGTATTTTATACGTTCATCGTTCTGATTTTCTCAGAGCATTTCTTCGGTGTTTGGGGCCTTATCGTCGGTATTCCGGTATTTGTATTTCTTCTGGATGTCCTTGAGGTCAAGAGCAATCCGCCAAAAATACAATAACTTAAAAAACACACAGTCGCGCTGTGTGTTTTTTATTTGTTCACTACTCCCCTTTTATTATCAGGCTGCTTCAGCCAATGCCTGAGCCCTTTTCCTGCATATGGTTCATCATTATATCTGGGAATGATGTGCAGATGGCTGTGAAGAATAGTTTGATTTGAAGCTTCACCGACATTCCATCCAAGGGTGTATCCATCCGGTGAAAACTTTTTATCCAAATAATGCTTCGCTTTTTGGAGAAGCGCATATGTATCTTTCTACTCTTCTGCAGTTAGGTGAAAGGCATCTGAATGATGAGCCTTTGGCACAATGACCCCACATCCCTCCAAAACGTCCTGCTCTTTATCGTGCTGAAGGAAATAACAGGTGCGATTTTCAAAAATGATATTCTGGTGTGGATCCGTGTGAGGGCTGCAAAAAGGACAAGCTTTCTGATGTGTCATTTTCATGGATTCCTTTCTTGGCAGTTTATGAGTAACTTCTCTAATGCAGCTCTATGGGAAGATTTATCATATCCAGAGTTATTGAGTACGGCCTTTTGGATAGACAGGCTATTGAGGATTTCTTCTTCTGCCTGTCTCCTTGCTTTAAGAACCTTAATAGTGCCTTCTTCCCCGCTCAGATTATTCTTCAATCCATATCCCTGCTGGGTATAATAATGCATAAAACCCTCTGACCAGCTTTTCGGCCGCTCTTTTATTGCTCTATTAAACGAGTAGTCTAAGTCATCCTGATTGATATAAATTAGTAATGGATTAAGCTTTTTCACCGAACTTTCCAGCGCTAAAACATAATCCTGTATCTTTGATTTAGGAGCCCCATACTTAATCATTCCGACCGTAACCGGATTCTGGATAAAACAGCATTCAAAAATATGGACTTTATTGCTGCTTTCAGCATGCCTGGCAAAACTTGCCCACTTTTGAGTGATGAGTTTCATATTTTGGTCCAGCGGAAGCTCATAGATATCATGTTTAAATACTCTGTCATAAAATGAATCCGGCATATTAGACCCAAGCTTCTTATAAGGCAGCAAAAAGCCATCATCTTCTAAAATGCTTTTCTCTAAAATTAGCTCTCTGAAAGTATAAAATTCCTCTAATAAATGCTGCCACTCTTCATTAGTTAAATAAGCGACACTTTCAAAATCTGCCGGGTGGCTTAGATCCCCTTCGAAATATACTTCTGCATCGATCCCTTGTTGCCGAAGCACCTCATAGGCCAGTGCTGCCGTAGTGGATTTGCCTGAACCAGGCAGACCCTCGATTAATATTAATTTTGTATCCATGGATTCACCTTCGCAATATTTAGAATTCAAGATCTATTGTAAGGCATAGAAAGAAAAACAAACAGTTTTATTTGCTGTTTGTCTTTGCGGAAGGAGTATTAAACCAGGGTTTTTTGCGGTCATGGAAGCCGTATGGCACCTGTTTTTGCATGTGTCACAGCCTTTGGGTCTGTATAAAAGCTCTATGGCGCCCGTTTTTGCATGTGTCAAAGCCTTTTGGTCGTCATAAAGGCTCTATGGCGTCCGTTTTTGCATGTGTCACAACCTTTTGGTCTCATAAAATCTCTATGGCGCCCGATTTTGCATGTGTCACAGCCTTATGGTTATCATAATATCTCTATGGCGCCCGTTATTGAGAGGAACACAGGATTTTGGTCATCATGAAAGCTCTATGGCGCCTGTTTTAGCATGTGTCACAGCCTTTTGGTAGCATGAAAGCCCATGGCGCCTGTTTTTGCATGTGTCGTAGCCTTTTCGTCGTCATGAAAGCCCTATGGCGTCCGTTTTTGCATGTGTCACAGCCTTATGGTCGTCATAAAGGCTCTATGGCGCCTGTTTTTGCATGTGTCGCAGCTTTTTGGTCGTCAGGAAAGCCCCATGGCGCCCGATTTTGCATGTGTCACAGCCTTATGGTAGCCATAAAGGCTCTATGGCGCCTGTTTTTGCATGTGTCGCAGCTTTTTGGTCGTCAGGAAAGCCCCATGGCGCCCGTTTTTGCATGTGTCACAGCCTACTGGTCATCATGAAAGCCCCATGGCGCCTGTTTTAGCATGTGTCACAGCCTTTTGGTCGTCATGAAAGCCCCATGGCACCTGTTTTAGCATGTGTCACAGCCTTTTCGTTGTCATAAAGCCTCTATGGCGCCCGTTTTTGAGAGGAGCACAGGATTTTGGTCATCATGGAAGCCCCATGGCGCCTGTTTTAGCATGTGTCACAGCCCTTTCGTCGTCATGAAAGCCCCATGGCGCCTGTTTTAGCATGTGTCACAGCCTTTTGGTCATCATGAAAGCCCCATGGCGTCCGTTTTTGCATGTGTCACAGCCTTATGGTAGCCATAAAGGCTCTATGGCGCCTGTTTTTGCATGTGTCGCAGCTTTTTGGTCGTCAGGAAAGCCCCATGGCGCCCGATTTTGCATGTGTCACAGCCTTATGGTAGCCATAAAGGCTCTATGGAGCCTGTTTTAGCATGTGTCGCAGCTTTTTGGTCGTCAGGAAAGCCCCATGGCGCCCGTTTTTGCATGTGTCACAGCCTTATGGTAGCCATAAAGGCTCTATGGAGCCTGTTTTAGCATGTGTCGCAGCTTTTTGGTCGTCAGGAAAGCCCCATGGCGCCCGTTTTTGCATGTGTCACAGCCTTTTCGTCGTCATAAAGCCTCCATGGCGCCCGTTTTTGAATATGCCCCTGCCTTTTCGTAGTCATGAAAGCCGCATGGCACCATTTCACCAATAATCTTCTAAGAAACAAGTTTAAGCCCAATGGCTGCACTTAATACCATCGCAATAAAAAATATCCGTTTGGCATCCTTCGGTTCTCCGTACAGGATCATGCCAAGAATCGCTCCACCTGCGGCGCCGATTCCGGTCCAAACCGCATACGCTGTGCCCATCGGAAGCTCTTTCATAGCCAGAGACAGGAACAGAAAGCTTGCGCCAAACCCGCCAGCCAGTAGGAGAAATGATTGCCAGTTGCGTTTCTGGTGCCAGCTGTTTATCATCGTGACACCGGTCATTTCAAAAACCCCGGCAAGTATCAGATACACCCAGCTCATGAACTTTCAGCTCCTTTTGATTCGTCCTCGTTTGTCACCAGCTTTAAACCGAGGACTCCTATTAGTAAAACAAGAACTAGAATGATCTTAGAAAATTTCAGCGGTTCGCCGAAGAATATAATTTCAGATAGAACTGTCCCGGCGGTGCCCATGCCAACAAAGACGGCATAAACAGTTCCCACTGGCAGCACCCTTCCCGCCATGATCATCAGATAAAAACTGACGGTTATGCTGATGATGGTCCCTGCCCATGTTAATGGATCATCTGCATGTTTTAAGCCAATGACCCAGAAAACTTCAAAAAATGCAGCAATAAAAACCTTCAGCCACTGCATGAAATCAGCCCCTTCAACAAATAATCTCTCCTGGAAAAAGAAAAAACCCGGAAGATATCTGATAATCAGTATCTCCCAGGCTTTTATCCCTCCGTGGCATAGCAATAATAGCTATGAGTTTTCTCTCGGACCAGCCCAGCTTCTGCTGCGGAACCCTAGAAAACCTTTTATATTAGATTTACAGGCATTATAACAGATTATATGATCATTTTCCATCCAAATCAGTTCAAATGATCTGCAAGGACATATTCTTTTTCCCAATGCCGGCAGTCTGCCAGATCAGCTAAGCCGCTGATTTGACTGATTGGCGGAGGATAAGGGCTACTCCTGATATGCTCTTTTATGCTGTTGAAGGCTGTGTCATAATCGAATTCCAGACAGTGATCAAAATAACGATGAACAATTTCATTTTTGATCCGGAAAGGCGGATACACTCTTTCAATAAGAACAAAAAGCTTCAGCATTTCTGTTTTGTTCATATAACCATTCCTTTAGATAATCTTAATTCAATTATTGCCCGTTTTTCAAAAACAAAACCCCTGCACAACAGCAGAGGTTCCATTCTATATATTAAGTTCAAGTGCGATCGGACAATGGTCGCTGCCCATAATGTCACAATGAATTTGTGAATCTATTATTTTTTCCTGAAGCTTTTCCGACACAATAAAATAATCAATGCGCCAGCCGATATTCCGCTCTCTTACTTTTGCCATATACGACCACCATGTATAGGCTCCCTCGGCTTCCGGGTATTTATAGCGGAAGGCATCCACAAACCCAGAACCAAGCAATCTGGACATTCTATCACGTTCTTCATCGGTAAACCCGGAATTCCCGCGATTTGATTTTGCATTCTTTAGATCCCGTTCAGAATGTGCCACGTTTAGGTCGCCGGTCATGATCACGGGTTTCATCGCATCCAGCTCCAGTAAATGCTCCAGAATCCGCTCTTCCCAGTTAAGCCGGTATGGCAGACGGGCCAGGTCCCGCTGAGAATTCGGCGTATACACATTCACGAGGTAAAACTCTTCATACTCCAGTGTGAGAATTCTGCCTTCTGGTTCTGTATCGTCATTGCCCAATCCATATCGGACTGATATCGGTTCTTTTTTCGTAAATACGGCTGTCCCGGAATACCCTTTTTTCAGTGCATAATTCCAATATTGATGATAGCCTTCCAAGATGAGCTCAATCTGTCCTTCCTGTAATTTGGACTCCTGGATGCAAAAGATGTCTGCATCCACCTCTTTAAAGTAATCGATGAAGCCCTTTTTCACACAGGCTCTAATGCCATTCACATTCCATGATACAAGTTTCATTGCTTATAAATCTCCTTATGTAAAAAATATACCTGAGTACAACATTACCATGGACCGTCATGTTCTGCACTGTTAAAGCACTGATGTTTGAAGGGCAGCCGGCAATACTAATAGTTCCTGGATATTGGCTGATCTTGTTTGCATGAAATCAACGCAATTCCCTGCTTCATTAATCTTGCTAAAGCCAGCTAAAATAGTCTAAAGAAAGCGGTGTAAAAAATATAACAAACTTACTGCCATTAATTCTGAATTTGCACATCTTTGCCTCTATGCCTTTTGGCCAATAAGACAATAAAAATTTTCTAACTAGAAGACTCCGGTGCTTGATGAGCAGGGCGGCTTACAAATATTATTGAACACTTTTCTGTACGGCTTCTTTGAGCTCTCCTGCTGATTTTTCCGGGGTTTCCGCTAGGCTGATTGCCGTAATGACTGAAACGCCGTCTGCGCCTGCAGCCATTATCGGAGGTGTATTTTTAGCATTTATTCCCCCGATTCCCACCACAGGAATCTCGATGGAAGCAGATCTCAATTCACTTAAAAACGTAAGCCCCTGCACAGCTTTGGCATCCTTCTTTGTGCTTGTCGGATAAATAGGGCCAATGCCTAGGTAGTCGGCCCCCTGCCTGATTGCTGCTTCTGCTTCCATCATATTATGAACGGAGACACCAAGAATTTTGCTGCCAATTTTCCTGCGGACCACATCTGCCGGTTCATCCTCCTGGCCAATATGGACACCATCTGCATTTAGGCGAATAGCCAATTCGATATCGTCATTAACAATAAAAGGAATACTGCTCTCTCTGCAGATTGCCTGAAGCTTTTTTGCAAGGCGTTCCTTCTCATTGCCATGCAGGCATCCTGCTCCTTTTTCACGGAATTGAAACAGGGTGATGCCCCCTTGAATCGCTGATCGGAGAATTTCTTCAGGATCTTGATGGCAATTAACGCTTCCCATGATGAAATATACCTTTAGCCAGTCTCTCATTTGTTTAGTATTGACTTCCATGTATGAGGCTCTCCTTTTTCTTGGCATTAAAGGCCCAATGATTGGTTGGCCCATGGCCGCTGCCAATTTTTAAGTCATTTTCAATTGCTGCCTGGATAAATTGCTTAGCGCGATCTGCAGCCAGGGGTACAGATAGGCCGTCAGCGAGGCCAGCTGTGATGGCAGCCGAAAAAGTGCAGCCTGTGCCGTGCGTGTTCACTGTTTCGATTCTATTACTCTTGAATTCGGTAAAACATTCTCCATCAAATAATAGATCCGCAGCCATTTTTCCCTCCTCATGGCCGCCCTTTATGATGACATGTCTTGCTCCAAGCCTGTGCAATTCATAAGCAGCCTTCTTTTTATCATCCATAGACCGAATGATAGTATCCGTTAATACCTCTGCTTCTGGAATATTGGGTGTAATCACCATGGAAAGCGGAATCAAATGCTTTTTCATTGCTAAAATAGCTTCAGTCTGAAGAAGGCTTGCTCCGCCCTTAGCAATCATCACAGGATCAATGACGATATTTTTCCAGCCGTAATTTGCCATCTCCTTTGAAACAGTTTCAATGATCTCAGCACTGAACAGCATTCCAGTTTTGACTGCATCCGGACTTAAATCTTCTCCTATGGATTGTATTTGGGATGCAACCGCATCTGCGGTCATTGGAAAAACTCCCTGTACTCCTCTGGTGTTTTGGGCGGTTACGGCAGTTAAAGCTGACATGCCGAATACACCCAGTTCCTGAAAGGTTTTTAAGTCTGCCTGAATACCTGCACCTCCTCCGCTGTCTGATCCCGCTATAGTTAATGCTTTGTTCACTTTCATATGTATTGCCTCCTATCCTTCCGTTTTTTCAATTGAACCGCGCATTTCAACATCTTCAGCTGAAATATTATATAAGCTGTTCAAAAACTCTATCTGGAAAGTGCCCGGGCCCCTGCCATCTGTATTTTCTGCTGCGATTTCGGCGGCAGAGCCATATACGACCAGAGCAGCAGCTGCCGCTTTTACAGGATCTTTTTCAACTGCTGCGAAAGCTCCTACGACAGAAGTCAAAAGACATCCGGCACCCGTTACCTTCGTTAATAGGGAATGTCCATTGCGGATGGTAAATGTAGTATGTCCATCTGTAACAATGTCCTGTTTGCCTGTTATGACGGTGACTGAACCAGGTTTATTTGCTGCAGATTTGGCAAGCTCTAATGTGTTTCCTTCTGCTTCTCCTGCATCGACGCCCTTAATATTCCATTGCTGTCCTGCGGCATTGGCGATTTCTGCCGCATTGCCTCTTATGATGCTAATATCTAATTCTTTCATTATTCGATTGGCAGTTTCTGTGCGGTAGGCAGTGGCGCCGGCGCCAACAGGATCAAAAATAACCGGCACCCCATGCTGATTGGCTGATTTTCCTGCGATAAGCATACTTTTCACTTCTTTTTCAGACAGTGTTCCCATATTCAGAACCAGTGCCCCGGCGATTTTAGCCATATCACCCGCCTCTTCATGCGCATAGGCCATGACAGGTGATGCTCCAATAGCCAGCAGGCCATTGGCAGTGAAATTGGTTACTACTACATTGGTGATATTATGTACTAATGGATTTATCTCTCTTACTTTCTCCAATAGGCTGGTAATTTCTTGAATGTTCACATCTATTCCTCCTCTGCAAATGCTGCTTAATAGTTTCTTAAGGGAACACAAAAAGCCAGATCCCATATATGGACCTGGCTGAATAATCTGTAGAGAGTCATTTGGTTCTCCGCAATTACTACTTTCCTACGCTGGTATAATCCAGATCAGGTCCGAAGGGTAAAAAACAGTCCGGTTTCTTTCTCAGCCCGCGAGCATCGGGCACCCCTAGCAGTAAAACTATTAAGTTGGCTGTTTTTATCTTAGCCTGAATCGTGAAATCTGTAAAGCTTGCAATTCTGCCGCTTCCTCTTTAAGGTGTAAGTAAGAATACATAGCTTGGAGGATTCAGATATGGCTGAACACCATTTTCACTTGAAAGCACATTGGCCTGGTCTTCGCAATGATGTGGGGGAAATAGAAACAGGCGGCCTGAGAACAAAGGTATCCATTCCACCGGAAATGGACGGTCCCGGAATCGGAACGAATCCGGATGAAATGCTGCTTGGGGCGGCGGCTGCTTGTTATATTATTACCCTTGCAGCCATGATGGAACGCAGCCGGCTCGATAAAGAGGACCTCACGATGGAGTCAGTCGGAATTGTGGATGTCACAAAAGGTGTGATTACGTACAAAAAGATTATTCATCGTCCAGTTATCGTGCTGAAGGCAGACGCCGATGGAAAGGACTATACACTTGCCAAGAAGCTGGCGCAAAAAGCGGAAGCATCCTGTATGATCTCAAGGGCCATTAAAGGAAATGTGGAAGTCGAAGTACAGGAAACCATCCGCAATAAAAAAACAAACGAAACACCGGCAGGATAGCCGGTGTTTCGTTCAGATTAAAGAGCCCATTTACGGATGGCCAGTGCAACGCCGGCTTCATCATTCGTTCCTGTTACAGCATCGGCTGTTTCTTTAACAATGTCCTGTGCATTTCCCATCGCTACTCCCCAGCCTGATTCCTCAATCATGGCAATATCGTTCAAGCTGTCTCCCATGGCCATTACATTTTCCATTGAAATACCAAGGAGTTCGGTTACTTTGAGGATTCCTATGGCTTTGTTGATGCCTAAAGCATTGACTTCAATATTGGTTAAGCTTGAGTTGGTAATTTCGAGATCGCCCTTTGATCGAAGTTCCTTATGGATCAGTTCCCTGATCGCATCATCTGAAATATCAAACCCAAATTTAAGCCATTCATGGTCATGGATATTTTCCGGCATTTCGTTCATCCACACCCGTTCACAGCTAGTTGCCCAGAAATTGGTCTTGTGTGTCTGAGACAGATTCCACATCCATTCCATTACTTTAGAATCCACTGGAGCTCTTAAAATGGATTCACCATCAGGTCCAAATATTTCGCTGCCATTTACCGTGATCAAATAAGAATTTAATTCAAGAGAATCAGCATGATCGCCTGCCGTTAATCTGGATCTGCCAGTGCTCAAAATAACTTCGATGCCTTTCTCCTTTGCCTCTTTTATAGCTGCACGGTTCTCTTCAGGAATTTCTCCTTTGGAATTCAGTAATGTTCCATCCATATCAAGGGCGATTAATTTAATTTGCGGTGGAATTTTAGAATCTTTCATAATCCTCTTCCTTTCTTCTATTAACACAATAAAGCCATTATATAGGTAAGCCGGCTTTCCTTCAAAGAAGGCGCATTCCAGATGAATACTTTTAAGGAAAATGGAAATACCTGTATGTATTAAATATTAAAGGTGATGTTACTATGTATCTCGCACTTGTGATGATCGTATGGATTTTGTTCGCTTACCGCTTTATTGACTGGTCGCAGTGGAGAAAGCAATATCCGACTGTTTTATTTTTTATTGCAATCAACCTGACCTACAATATGCTCTATTTTAATCATACACTATGGGCTTTTAGAGGCATTACGGCGGAATGGCTGAATCATTCAATTATTAACTTAGCCTTCACTTTTTTTATTACACCTATGGCTCTGATCATTTATCTGCAGCGCTACCCTGAATATAAAAAACAGGGATACATATACTCTGCTGTATGGATTGGCTTTTTTACGATTATTCAATCACTGTTTGCCCACAAAGGAATGTATGTGTACGATAACGGCTGGAACAGCTGGCATAATATTTGTCTGAATATCGCTTTATTTGCTGTATTGCGAATCCACTATCGAAGACCGGCGGTTGCCATGCTGATTTCCCTGCCTGCTGCGGTGGTATTCTATTTATTATTCCCTGTTCCATTGGACAGCCTAAAATAAATGCATACATAAAGCGAGGTGTACTGGAATGATTATTCAGAACGATTTGTCTGTTTTCTTATTTTTGCTCCTTCTGTTCGCAACCTATGCATCGATGTGGTTTTATTTAATTAGGAAAAAAACAAATAAATAATTTAGCGCAGACCAAATGGTTTGCGCTTTTTGTGTATACTCTTAATACATGCCAAAAAAATGAAGCGATTTGCTTCTATCTGTCGTCTAACTGTCAGTCAAATAAAAGTCAGCCGGTATCGGCAGGCTGGCATTTAAGCTGGGAGGTAAACATGTGAGCATTGAAGAGTATATATAACGGTCAATAACGGATCAAGCGGACCGTGCTCTCGTTCTTGAGATGTTTATGGATGAGTATGGCACCGTTCTGAAACGATTAATATACAGCTATGTGAAAGACTGGAATACTGCAAGCGATCTGACACAGGATACTTATATTACTGTGTGTTTGAAAAGCTGGAAAATAGCGTAAATATGCCGATTGAAGATGAAAAGGTTTCGTTAATTATTAACAAATATCGTGCTGCAGAAGGTACTGTCCATCAGGCAGAAGATGTTGAGGTGGTTATGCATGAAGAACTGCATAATGAGGCTCGTCCATTCAAGCTGTCCCTAAGCAATGAAAATCATCCTTCCAGAGCCATTAAATCATGTATATAAAGAATTATCTTTAAAACGAACAGATGAGATCCTAAAGGGTTTAAGGCCGGCAGAAGTATTCCAGCTATATCTGTTTGCGGAGGAAGTTAAGGACTTTTATACTCAATATGTCCTGTTTAACCATGACCCGCATGTCGAAAAGCCATTTCCTGATCTAAATGCTTATCCCAATGGGATCAACCAGTCAGCTTCTATACCAGAAGAACAGACTTTATCTTTGGATTCGGACTAAGCAGGAACAGCGATGGAATATGGAAAGTAAACTGGATGCCAATCCAGTAAATGATCCAGCTTGTACCAATTATGGTGCAGGCTCTTTCCTTTTATCTGAATTGGCCTCCAAAGAAAACAATGATCGCGAGGACCGATGAAAGAAAAAGCGTGAGGATAATGGAAAATAGGACATGAAAGCCCGCCTGCCAATTTTGGACTTTCTTTAAGACATTGATGCTTACGACGAAGACAAGAACTGTCAGCAGTAGAAGGACAGAAAATGGCCGATGGCCGATTTTGTTCAGATAAAGATCATACAGAGGCGAAAAACCCAGCAGCAAAAATAAACCGAGGCATACAAAAGATAAAATGAAAACCAGATGGCTTAATTTTTCCGGCATGGTTAGTCCCCCTTTTAGAAAGCCCGCCTTTTTTATAAATGTATGAAAATATATCATTACATAAAACTTGTAATTCATTCATTGTTAACATATGGTATAAATATCTTTAGGTAATCAAAAGAAAAGAAGGTTTTTGCGTGAAAAAAAATATTTTTATCACCTTTTGTGCTGCCGCTGCAGGTGCAGGCTTATTTTCTTTATTGAATGTTCCGGTCGCCTTTTTACTTGGTGCCTTGACTGCTGTAATGATTGGAAGCCGGCTTAGCAGAATTCCCTTTTACTGGCCAGCCGCATTTCGCGATGCCGGAATCATCATTGTCGGCTACAGCATTGGCCTTTCCTTTACACAGGATGCGGTCCTGTTAATTCTTAAGAAGCTGCCTTTTATTATGCTAATAACGATTTGCCTTATTCTCTTCTGTGCCCTCTCTGCACTTCTCATTTCCAGATTAATGGGCATCGATTATCCAACAGTTCTGATTGGCAGTATTCCCGGAGGTCTTTCACAAATGATCCTTCTGGCAGAGGAAGTCAAAGGAATCGATATCACTGTGGTTACCTTTATGCAGGTTGCAAGGCTGTTCATAATTATTTTCACTGTCCCTGCTTTGGTTTTCGGACCTTGGATGAACATTACAGGAGGATCTGGTTATATAGCTGCAGAACCATTATGGGGAGATTTATTCCCTGATATTTTTCTCTTCGCACTGGCTTCCTTTGCCGGCATTATCCTTAGCAAACGACTAAAGCTCCCTACCGCACCCCTTCTCGGTCCGATTATGGGAACAGCTGCCCTTGTTATTTCCGGCATTAATGGGCCCGAGCTTCCTTCCTCTGTTCTGGACCTATCACAGCTATTAATTGGAGCACATATCGGCATGATGATGAGGCCTGAAAAACTGGATCATAAGGTTAAAACGATTTCACTTGCTGCCTTAAGTGGTCTGATTCTAATGGTGTGTTCGGTTCTGCTTAGTTTTTGGGTTATGCACGCTTTTCAAATTTCCCCTGCTACCGGATTACTGAGCCTTGCGCCGGGAGGGATGGACCAAATGGCTATCATGGCCCATGAAACCGGTGCAGACCTGGCCATCGTAACAGGATATCAGCTTTTTCGCTTATTCTTTATCTTTTTTGTGGTGCCGCCGTTTTTAAAATGGCTGTTTTTGAAGTTTAAGAGATTGGGAACCTCAAGCGAATAAAGAAGGGACTGCAGCTGCAGCCCCTTCTTTTGCTATTATGTTAGTTAATTACTATAGCCTGTGACCCCATTAGCTCCCAGGCTTCTATAAACTGCTGTTTTGGCACCTTTTTATTTTTTGTGCCATATGGATCGTTAACATAGATATTTTCCTCATCATATCCGGTTATCGCCACACTATGCATCTGGAACGATACTTCTACAGGTCCGCCTGGTGTATTCCAGGTTTCAAAGGATGCTGCGGGAGAAAGGCTTGCCGTCGTAATAATCCAGACCGGCGAACCTTCTGCAATTTTATCAAGCAGCACATCAAACGGCTTGCCAGTCAGATTCTCAGTACGATCAGGGAAATACTTTTTGGCGAGTTCGAAAATCGGCCCCTCATAAACGCCCAGTCCCGGACCATCCTCCATATTGCCGACAAATCCGGCATTGGGGTTTCCGTATTCCCCTCCGCTATACCTCAGAGGCACACGGTTAATTTCCTGTGCCAAATCATTCTTTGATACTTTCATGCCTTCATAGCTTAATATCATTGCTAAACTGGTAATCTCACAACCATTATATAATCGCGGATGATCCATTTGGTTATACAATGGCACATCCAGAAGCACCGATTTCTTCTGGACCTCCTGCTTAACAGGCGGTTCATGCTTTGCCTCCCCATGCGGAACAGCTGCATAGTAAATTTCTTTGTGTTTTGAATGTTCATGGCTCCCTATCTTTATGCTTCCCACAGTCAGAGATAATCCAACCCCGGCTGCTAAAGACATGGCGAGAATTCTATTACCCAATTGATCATGCTCCCTCATCATTTCGCTGTTATATAATATTCTAGTTTGCTAACTCCGGTACCATTGTGCCATACACGCCCGGATATTACAAATACGCTGATGATTGGCAATTTTTTTTAGAATATTTGTCAAAATCGCTGTTTTTTGCTTTTTTCTGATGAATATCGTCTTGTTTTGATAGCTTTTGTCATGCGGCAGGAAAAAGAGGGATATCATGCTGAATAGGTTAAGTGGAAATTGATTCGGAACCCGATTCCGAATGATTCAGAATCTATTTTGGAAAGGGCTGAGTTAAATGGATACGCAATATATGAAAGCTTATACAATAAAAGAGGTTTCAAAAATGCTGAATGTGCCACCCGGGACCTTAAGGCAATGGGAAAAGGATTTAAATGGACTTTTGCTGATTCCCCGTTCCAAACAAGGAGCCCGTTTTTATACAGACCATGAAATTGCCTTGCTAGATAAAGTGAAGCAAATGCGCGATAAAAATCTGAGCAAGGAAATGATCCGGGAATTAATGCAAAAACATATGGAATATGCTCCTGAAACGGATTCATCGTCAAATGAAAACGCTTTGGCGGCAGTAGAACAGGAAACAGCCATACATAAAGAGCCTGATTCAGTTATGGATGCAGAACAGTTCATGGCTTTGATGGAAAACTTCAAGGACAGTTTACTTACAGATATCAGAAATGAAATTCGCAGCGGCGTTCGAAAGGAGGTTTTGGATGAAGTGAAAAAAGAGATTAGCAAAGGGTCTTTGCATACTGTTAAAAGCCTGTCGGATTCAATTTATAAATCCGGCGAAAAAACAAAAGCGGAAATCGAGTCACTGACAGCGAAGATTGAGCTGACTTCGGAAGAAACTTCCGAAGCGGTCGGAACTCTTTCTAAGAGGGTTGCGAAGAGTTCGAAACGCACTTCCGATCAAATTCATCAACTGACAAATAAACTGACCGAATCCTCGGAAGCATCTTCTGAAGAATTCAAAACCATGATCCATTACATCTCCTCTTCTGCCGAGGTGACCAGCACCGAAATCAGCTCACTGATCGAAACGTTAAATACAGACAGGGAAATTTATATCGAAACCATTAATAAAGAGCGGGAGCAATATTGGCATGAGGTAAAGCAGCGGGAAGACGTTTTTCAGGACATGATTGTTTCCTTCCGAAACGCAGCCGCTGCACAGGAACCTGAAAAAAAATGGTGGAAATTCTGGAAATAGGATTGGCGTATGAAAAGAACCAGGAGACTCTTATTCCCCTGGTTCTAACTTTGCTTTTTGGCTAAGACCTTCCGGTTCGGTGATCCTGGCGGCTGTTCCAGCCATTTGTGCTTGATCATAAGGTCTGCTCCGTCCTTGGCAAACTGGGCAATCTCAAGGGAAAGACGTTCATAATTCAGAATTAAATCACTCCTTTGGCTTGCGGAAGCTGCTGCTGCATAGTTCCCTAATCCCAATGTAGTCAGAAAAGCCATTAGCTGCATCATCAGCCGTTCGGTGAATGGTGCTTCGCCGCTGCCCTTAACAGCATAATCAGCGGAATTAGGGGCTTGTATATCATTGTCAAGTAATGTCGCACTAAGAATCTTCACATGTTTTTTGGAAATGTCCTTCCCCCGTTCCATGTACCTGATAATCTCTTTTGATTTGGCAGCCTGTGAAAAGCTGAGAGCAAGCATAGTACCAACCATGTTGGTTTCAAGATTAAAGGATAAATATCCGTTACTTTTTCATATAATTCCATAGTTTGATCGATGCAATTAATAAAGAAGGCTCGTATATCTTTCCTGGTACACATGCCCAAGGAGCTGCCATACGCAACCAGACCGGATTTGGCCATCAGTATAATAAATTCCAGCATAAATGGATCCGTGTATAATTTTTGGGCATTGAGGTTAACATCCTTAGATGAAAAGCCTGCAGGGATCGGAAACTTTTCATTCTGGAAAAATGCAGTCAAGAACTTGATGTGCCCTTCTGATAATTGACGGGCGAATTCGATTACAGGTTTAATTTCATCGTCCTCTACGGTCTTAACAAAATACTCCAGAAGAGGCAGTGACATGCTATCATTCTGGTATCCCGTCCATAAAACGGCCATTTCACCTGATGTCAAATGTACCTTCTTTTCTTCCATTCCAAAATCCCCCTAGTTATCGTTATCTTTATTATTTCCTGTTTTTAAGGGATTATGAAAAAAGACTCCCTGTATGGGAGCCTCAAGTTTACTCTGATAAAGAACCGGGTTTAATATTTTTGCCGTAAAAGATCTCGTCCATCTCTGTAGTAAGCCGCTCAGTAATCTCTTCAGCTTCCTTTAGATCAAGCTTGTCCTTAGTATATCCAAATAAATAATTATCCAAATCAAAATCCCTGATTTTACATTTGGTATGAAAGGTGTGTGCTTGATAAATATTTACGTCGATCATATCAAAATCTTCTTTTACTTCATCCGGTATATAGTTTTGGATCGAACTGATATCATGATCAATATATAATTTTTTTCCGTCCTTGTCCCGTGTAAAACCCCTGACTCTGTAATCGATGGTCATGATGTCCGTATCAAAGGAATGAATAAGGTAATTTAGGGCTTTCAGCGGGGAAATTTCTCCGCAGGTGGATACATCAATATCTGCCCTGAATGTGCTGATTCCTTCGTCCGGATGATATTCAGGATAGGTATGCACGGTAATATGGCTTTTATCCAGCTGCATGACTACATTATCAGGCAGCGGACCGGGAGATTCATCATACGATTCTGCCGGCACCTCTACCACTGGCCCTTCGGATACAAGAACCGTTACACTTGCACCCTGCGGCACATAATCCTGCTGTGCCACATTCAGGACATGGGCGCCAATAATTTCGGAAACATTCGTTAAAATTTTTGTCAGGCGCTCCGCACTATATTCCTCGTCAATATAATCTATATATGCTTCACGCTCTTCCCGGGTCTTTGTGTAGCAAACATCGTACATATTAAAGCTGAGTGATTTAGTCAAATTATTAAACCCATGCAGCTCTATTCGTTGTTCCGGAGTAAGTTTCAACATGCTTCCCCCTTTGCACTATCTGTTCATTTTTATATTTATGTTACCCAAACTTTTCTTTTAAAAACGGTAAAATATCGAATCACGGTTAAAGAGACTGCCAAAAAGGGTAGAAAAAAAAGGAAGACAGCAATGTTTTGCATTTCCGGATTTTTAAATCTTATAATGAATGGGCATACCTTTGATAATGGGTTGAAAGGTGCATGGGAGGAGATTATTTGAGGAAGTTTTTATTTATATTTGTCCTGCTGTTTCTCGGTTTTGCCTTTTCACAGCCGGATGAGAAATCAGCCGATGATCCTAAATCAGGAACTGTAATGGATAATATAAAAACAGATATTCAGCTTTTTAAAGATAATAAGGACCTGCAGAATATAATTACCGGTGTGATGGAGGAAGCGCAAAACTGGGCAGATAAATTTCTTCTGACTATCGGGGAATTCACCGGGGAAAAAAATCCTTCTCCTAAGGAAAAAGCGGAAAAACCTGTTCTGGAAGCCCCTGAGGAACAAATCTTTTCTATTCATAACATAGAAATCGGCGATGATAAGGCGGAAATTGAAAAGAATCTCGGTTCCGCAGACCGCATCTCCGCAAATGAATATGGATCAGACTGGCATGCATATCATGATCAATATCAAAATTTCGTAATGGTGGCATATGACAAGCAGGATAAAGCTGCCGGCATCTATACAAATCAGGATTTGATTTCTTCTGCAAAAGAGATTTCCTATGGAACGCCAAAGTCTTCCGTTGCGCATCAGCTTGGAGAACCGCTTGACCAAATGAGGAAGGGCTTTGTCATTTTCCAGCTAGAAAAGGATAGAGATTACGATTTATACGAACTTGATGGGAATTATGTAACCATTTTTTATGATAAGCATCGTGACAATACGGTAACATCCATCCAGATAGTAAGTAAAGCACTTGAAGAACAAAAAGATGCGTTTTATGCAAATGCCAGCACTGCTTTAAAAGAAGGATTTGAATTACAGCTTTTTGATATTACAAACGCTGAAAGAGTGGCTCACGGTGTGTCTGTACTAAAATGGGATGATGCTGTTAAGGAAACGGCAAGAAAGCACAGCAGCGATATGGCGGAAAACAACTATTTTGACCATACCAATCTGCAGGGCCTTTCCCCTTTTGACAGAATGCAGGCAGATGAGGTTTCCTTCACATTAGCCGGGGAAAACCTTGCTTCCGGTCAATTCAGCAGTATCTTTGCCCACGAAGGGTTAATGAATTCACTTGGCCACCGAAAAAATATTCTGCGTGCGGATTATGAATTTATGGGTGTGGGTGTCGCTTTTAATTCGAAATCACAGCCTTATTATACGGAAAATTTTTATGCCAACTAAAAGCTCCTGCTTCTGCCGGAGCTTTTTTTGTGATGGTAAAAATCACATTCTCTTTTTTTATGCATACCCTATATCAGCCTATTTAATATTTGAGCAATTGGGGTGAGCAGAATGGCAGTAGTAAAGGCACGAGATCAGGATATAGATTTGCTTGCCCGTCTTCTTCGGGCAGAGGCCGAAGGCGAAGGCCAGCAGGGCATGCTAATGGTAGGGAATGTGGGGATTAACCGGATCAGAGGAAATTGTTCTGATTTCAAAGGCATTCGCACGATACCGCAAATGATTTACCAGCCACATGCTTTTGAAGCAGTACAGAAAAGCTATTTTTATCAGCGTCCAAGAGAAGTGGAGAGACGGCTTGCACGGAGGGCCGTAAGAGGTGAACGGATCTGGCCATCCAAATTTGCTTTATGGTATTTCCGGCCGCCTGGCGAATGTCCGCCCACCTGGTACGATCAGCCCTTGGCAGGAAGATTTAAACTGCATTGCTTTTACGAGCCTACAGCGGAAGAATGCGAGAATGTTTATAATACATTTTAAAAGAATCCCTGCCAATTGGATACTGGCGGGGATTTTCTTAATCACTAAATTTCCATGTCCATCAGAATTCCCTTTTTTACGTAAATTATTATTTTCTTTGCTTCATCGAACGCTCTTTTTCTCCCGCTTGGATGCTGCTTCCAATGGCTTTTCCCTGTTGCACCATCATTGGAAGATACAAGAGAATAGTTTATCCAGCCAGGCATATAGGTCTTAAAAGTCAAGTGAAGCCTTCTCATGTGGAATGGAGCAGTCACGAGAATGATATTTGAAATATTCTCCATACCGCACATCCTATCCATAACCAGCATAGAGGCAAGCACATTTTCTTTTGTATGAAGAGATGTATTCTCAATAAAAAGATCAGACGAAGGGATTCCGTACAAGATTGCTTTTTTCATTAATTTTTCTGCTTCAGTTAATTCATTGCCCGGCCATTTTACACCACCGGAGAAAAGCAGCTTTTTTGCCCTTCCCTCCTTATAAAGTCTTATAGCTTCAGGCAATCGATATTCTGCTGCTTTACTGCTGCCAGGCACAAAAATAAAATCCCCCTTTTGCAGATTATCTTCAATCCCTTCATAAAGCAGCTTCGTGACGTCATCTTCATTTAACTGGCTGGGGCTGAATTCCGAGATTTTCACAAAACTTCCCCCTTTCGTTCCCAGCTTATTCCCTTCTTGTATTATACTATTCCTCCAGGACATGAGTTCAACGTATATTTGCCTAATTCAAAGAAAAAGCAGCGGAAATCCGCTGCTTTCGTTTAGAATGTTTTTGCTTTGTCTTTTGCCCGGGCAATGGCATCTGCTTTAATTTCTTCTGCTTTATCCGGCATAGCATTGTGCCCTTCCACAAACAGACCTTCGAATGAAGGGACTCCGAAGAATTGCATTAATACTGTTAAATAGCGGTGACCCATTTCCATCTCTGCTGCTGGACCTTCCGAATAGATGCCTCCGCGAGCCTGGATGTGAATCGCTTTTTTATCTGTCAATAACCCGATTGGGCCTTCTGCCGTATACTTAAATGTCTTGCCGGCTACAGCCACTGAGTCAAGATACGCTTTCATTACTGGTGGGAACGAGAAGTTCCAAAGCGGTGTAACAAACACATATTTATCAGCTGCAATAAACTGCTCGCTTAGCTCGGATAAACGGCCTACTTTTGATTTTTCTTCTTCTGTCAGTTCTTCAAAACCTTTGCCTGACTGAAGCTTGCCCCATCCGCTGAAAACATCCACATCAATTGCCGGAATATTTTCCTTATATAGGTCAATATGAACGATTTCGTCATTTGGATTAGCTTCTTTGTAGGAATCAATAAATGCCTTCCCTGCTGCCATACTGTATGAAACCTTGTCATCATGAGGGTGTGCAGTAATGTATAAAACTTGAGCCATAATCTTATCACCTTTCTATTTTGAATTGAGTCAATTTAGTTTGAATCAGAAGTAAAATATGTATTCATCCTGCAGTATGATCATTTTTATTCTTAATCCGAGATAATCATATTCAAAATAAAAGAGAATTACAAATGATTTGCTCAGGATATTTTTTTATCAAAAAGATCTGATGGATAATCCTCAAAAGAATGGTTATCTCCCCTTATTTAACGGGATTTCTTGAACTGCCCCCCCTCCATCCATGCGGAGATCATTCCAACCCTTGACGGAAATGGGCAAAAAAAAGACCCAGGATCGGGTCTTATTATTCCTTTTCTTTAGGTGAATATGGATTAGTTCCAATATTTTTTCTCATTTCATCTGTTAGTTCAAAAGGAATGCTCGAGCTTGCTTCTCCGTCCTTTTCATAGTTCATTTGTATGCTTCCATCATAGTGGAATGGTTTATTTTCCATGAAAAATTCACCTCATTTTTATTTTTGTTACCTAATTATACACTAAAAAAGACCTATTTTTTCAGAAAAAATAAAAAATATTTATTTATCTTCCTGTAACTATTGTTCCGTTTTAATGGCGACTATATCCGGATTTTTTAGATCAAAAAAAGAGCATTATTCCGTATTGGGAATGAATGCTCTTCAGCTTCAAGGTGTTTTTTTCTTGATTTCAACCAGTTTTATCCGGTTGTCTTCAATCGATTTTATTTCAAAGTGCAGATGATGGTATTCAAATGTTTCCCCTTCAGCTGGAAAATGGCCCAGTTCTTTTAGCAGGAATCCTGCAAGGATATCCTCATCCTCGGGAATTTTTGTTTTAAAGACTTCATTGATCCTGCGGATGGCCAGTTTGCCATGAACAATAATATGATTCTCCGTTAATTCATCAATCAGCACCTCAGTGTTGTCATCTAATTCATCTTCGATTTCCTGGCCAAGCATTGCTTCAAGAATATCCTCATGAGTGATGATTCCTTTAGTCCCGCCATATTCATCCAAAACAATGGCAAGGTGCTTCCTTTCTTTCATCATCATTTTGAATACCTTGTCAATGCTATGAAATTCGTATACAAATAAAGGCTCTAAGTCAGTAAAATCATGCAAGGCTTTCTCAGGCTGATTAGACCAGAAGAGCAGACCTTTAGCATGGAATACGCCCACAATATTATCCATATTATCTTTATACACCGGATACCTTGTAAAATGATTTTCCAGCACGATCTTCTTTGCTTCTTCCATTGTGGCTTCATAGGGAATACCTTCAATGTCCATTCGCGGCGTTTTAAGTGCGTCACTGACATCTAAATTATAAAAATCAATGATTCCTTTAATCCGCTGAGTTTCTTCTTCATGGAACGTTCCTTCACTTGTGGCTATATCGACCATGGTAATGAGCTCTTCTTTGGATACTGAAACAGAATCCCCATCATTTTTGGAAAGAAATTTAATTATTCCCCTCGTAAATTTCGATATTAGAAAGGTCACAGGCTTCAGAACCAGCATAAGAAATCGAATGACTGGAAAAACAATATAAGCAATTTTATCTGCAAAGGTTGCTGCTATGGATTTTGGCAGAACTTCAGCAAATAAGATTAGCGCAACCGTCAGAAAACCTGTTGCCAGCCCTACACTGAAATTATAATCAAGGGCAATAATGGTTACCAATGTAGGCAGCATGATATTAGCAATATTGTTGCCAATCAATATGGAAGTAATCATCTCATCAGGCTTTGAAACCATATCTAAAATTCGTTGTGATTTCTTATCATTATTGTCTGCTCTGGATTTTAATTTCATTTTGTTAACTGCAGTTAATGCCGTCTCACTTCCCGACAGGAAAAAGGACATGAACATAAAGAACAAAATAGCAATAAACAAGGTTGATTTCCTCCAATGTTAATCATTTGTATTTGTTTTTACCCAATCAGCACCCAAAAAAACAGTGCTGGGCAATTTTGTCTGTTAAACCATTATTATAAAGTAAAAGCAATTTTATCGAAAATATAAGGCTTCCTTCACTGTTCTCTTTTTTATACTTTCAATAAAAAATCACTCTTTGCTCATAATAATCATGATAAAAATTGAAAGAAGATGAAATAGTTATGAACAGGATGATTATGCTGCTGTGCTGTTTCCTGCTTATTAGCCCATCAGCAGTATGGGGAGATACGGCGGATAATCAGGTACAGGCAGCTTTTATACGAAATAAGTATGTATGGATTAAGACAGGAAAACTGGAAGAACGAATTACGGCAGAACCTGGCACGTTCACAAGTCCGCCAAAATGGTCCTATGATGGCCAATGGCTTCTCTATGAAAAAGAAGTGAAGGAATCCGATTCGGCTGAAACTGAGATATGGGTATATCATGTAAAGTCACAGACACATAAGAGGATTTTTAAAGGTGGCGGGAATGCCAAATGGGCACCTTCCGATTATAGAATTGCTTTTACGAGCAATGGTGGTGTCCTAAACATATCTGACCTAGATCGGTTCTATAATATTGCTTTAGGAGTAAGTGATTATAATTGGGATCCTGACGGAAAAGGGTTCATTGTGTCTTCCAGCGCCGTCTTAAGGCCGGATGGCTGGACCAGTCCCATTCTATATAAGGTTCAGCTGCCGGAAAAACTTGAAAATATGAATTTAACCCAGCATGTGAAACCCCTTTTCCCAATCCCTAAGGAAATAGGCTATGGCAAAGCTTCCATTATGTCCATCAATGCAATGTCATTTAAGTTCTCTCCAGATGGCAGATGGATCTCTTTTATTGTGAGTCCAACTGCTTCGCTGGCCATGGATAGTAATATGGTCTGCGTCATTTCAAGTGATGGGAAGAATTTCGAAGTTCTTGATGAGATGATCCTTCATTTGGACGTCCCTAAATGGGCGCCCGGCAGGAATCTATTGGGCTACATTGCAGGCGGGGGCAGAATTGTCATGGGATTCAAAAATAAAAAATTGAAGGTGGCTGAATTGCCTGCATTCAAGACCCTAAATCTTACCCCTGCTAAATTTGCAGAAATGGGCTTTACCTGGGTGGATAATGAAAGGCTGGTTGCCTCACGTGTGGAAGAAAGTGAATGGTCAAATGATCCTCAAAAACGCCCCGAACCATCACTCTTTCTAATCCACCTCGGCGATACCCAGCAGACGAGAATCACTAATCCTAAAAATTCAAATGGAGATTATAACCCTTTTTATTTAAAGACCGCTGGCAAGCTGACATGGATCAGAAAAAAACTGGCAGAGCAAAAAGGCGATATATGGCTTGCTGAGCTTAGTGGGGAAAAACCGAAGCTATGGGCAAAGGATGTAGAACAATATTCATTTTATGAAAACAATGGACAGAAAAGCGGTTCCTAAATGGAATCGTTTTTCTGTCCGGATGGTGTTCCATTCAGTTCAAATCATTTTATTGTTAGCCAAAAAGGTATATTTTTACTGTTTGAAAACCAGATCAGGTTGGCATGGTCTCATTCATCTATTTATTGCTGCTGAATACCCAGCAGGATTTATCCGTTCTGGTATCTTCTCAGAAGACCTCCTTCCATTTTTGATTTTTCTCTTGTATAATTTAGATTAAGTTGAGTTTTTTATTTATATTTAATGGCTCATTGTAGCCTCGCCGTCGTCTTCACCGGTCTCAGTTACCTTTAGAATGGCGACGGCTCCTTTTTGTGCGTGGTTAAATTGATGCGTCACTATTGGGTAGCTGCCTTCCTTCGTAACGGTAAATTCCACAATAGCTCCGCCGCTCGCCGGGAGCAAAACCGTTTGGAGACCTTTGTAATGGTTATAAGGATTGCCGTCAATGTATACGTCGTCAAACACCGTGCCAACCACATGGAAAGAGCTCACTTCATTTGGCCCCACATTATTTACATAGATCCTCACTTTGTCCCCTACTTTAGCGAGAAGCGGATTGTCCTTAAGTGTGAACGTATCCCCATTTGTATTAGGGTCTCCCGCTTTTAATGCCTTTGCAGAAAAAACTACATGAGTTGGAACACCATTTGTAAAATCATCAAGATCGTTGTATTTATACCATTCGTTTTGAATAAGAGTATATTCTCTATCAACCTCTTTATCTGTCGGATAGCCGTCTTTGGGTTTTACAATGATCGTTCCGTGCATTCCATTTGCGATATGTGATAAAACCGGTGAAGTACCACAGTGATACATAAACACACCAGGCTTATTTGCAGGGTACCTGAATGTGCCCGTTTCATCAGGTTTGACGTTCGAAAAGTCCTCTGAAGGTGCTGCATGTACAGCGTGAAAATCCATACTATGCGGTATTGCCGGATCCATGTTTTTTAAAGTGAAATTGATTATATCCCCTTCTTTGACAACAACTACCGGCCCAGGTGCTTCCCCGTTAAATGTCCATGCTTTATAGAATTTCCCTTTGTCGATTTCTACATCTGTGATTTGGGAAGTCATTTCGACATTCACTTCTTTCGCCCCGACTCTTTCAATCTTCAAGGGAACAGGTTCCTGATTTAAATTTTTGTGCGGAGCAATTGCCTCAGGCTGAGCTGTTTCTGCTGCCAGAACTTTTTCCTCGGGCTGAAGGGAATTTTGCGGTGTTCCCCCCTGGCTGCAGCCGGTTAGTAAACCTATGCCTATAGCTGAAGTTAGCAGATATTTTACCCCTTTTTTCATCTTGTTTTCCTCCTTAACTATGATTGGTTTATCTGCTTTAATCATATGGTAAACTTGGTCTAAAATTGGTGATTTTTCTCACAAGACTTTGGAATTCTGTGAAGAGTTTGTGAATAAGTGATCGAAGCCCTTGAATGGCGCTTCCTCTCTGTCATTCTTCGGTCTGCAACCAATTCTGCGTCATTTTAATAGAGACTTACATTTATATTACATTGTAAAATAGTGTTCCTATCTGCCTCAAATGGTTTATAATCATTAAATGTAGTTTATTGCATCAGATTAAAAGGAGAATTTAATAGTTATGGAATTTATTATGATTTTGAAAGCAATTATATTGGGGTTTGTTGAAGGTATGACAGAGTTTGCCCCAGTGTCATCGACAGGACATATGATTATTGTGGATGATATGTGGCTGAATACAAAGGAGTTTTTATCAAAATATGAAGCCAATACCTTTAAAGTAGTTATTCAGCTCGGTTCTATTTTAGCGGTTGTGATCATTTTTAGAGACCGCTTCATTGAAATGCTCGGTCTTGGAAAACGGGCTAAAAGCTCTGCAGAAAAACAAAATCGCCTGAAACTGTCTCAAGTAATTGTCGGGTTAATTCCAGCAGGGATTCTTGGCGTTTTGTTTGAGGATTATATTGATGAACACCTGTTTTCAACAGAGACTGTACTGATTGGTTTGGTTATTGGCGCATTTTTGATGATTTTTGCAGATATTTTTGGAAGCAAGGACCCGAAAACAACATCGGTTGACCAAATCACCTATAAACAGGCCTTATCCATTGGGCTGATTCAGTGTTTCTCCCTTTGGCCAGGATTCTCCCGTTCAGGTTCCACCATTTCCGGTGGCGTGCTGCTAGGCCTTTCACACCGGGCTGCAGCTGATTTTACTTTTATTATGGCTGTGCCGATCATGGCCGGTGCAAGTTTCCTTTCATTAATAAAGAATCTCGAATACTTTTCAGTTGAGGCGCTTCCGTTCTTTATTGCAGGCTTCATCAGTGCCTTTGTTTTTGCCTTAATTTCAATCCGATTCTTCTTGAAAATTATCGGCAAGATTAAACTAGTTCCTTTTGCTATTTACAGGATTGTATTGGCTGGGGTTATCTATTTCGTATTTTTATAAAAATGAACCCGGACTTTGGTGGTCCGGGTTTTTTGTTTGTTTGGTCATATGGAGCGGTTAATTGCTTATGGGGTTTTTATTGGTTTATTTAGGTGAGAGGATGATTTGGATTTGAAAACAGAGGTTTTGGATTTTCGATCCTTTATTTTTTGTTAGAGGCGGCTCTAAATTCTGACCCGAACATGAAGTTTTCAGGTTTTTGTGTCAGAAGTTGGTCTGGGGTAAGATACAATTCTTTTTGTGTGTGAAGTTGCTCAATAAATCGGACACAAAACCGAGGAATCGCCCTTATTGTGTCCAAAGTGGGCCTAGGTTCTGACTCAAAACCGAGGAATCGCCCTTTTTGTGTCAGAAGTGGCTCAAGGTTCTGACGCAAAACCGAGGATTTTCCCTTTTTGTGTCCGAAGTAGCTCAAGGTTCTGACACAAAACCGAGGAATCTCCCTTATTATGTCCAAAGTGGGCCTAGGTTCTGACACAAAACCGAGGAATCGCCCTTTTTGTGTCCGAAGTAGCTCAAGGTTCTGACACAAAACCGAGGAATCGCCCTTTTTGTGTCAGAAGTGGCTCAAGGTTCTGACGCAAAACCGAGGATTTTCCCTTTTTGTGTCCGAAGTAGCTCAAGGTTCTGACACAAAACCGAGGAATCGCCCTTATTGTGTCAGAAGTGGCTCAAGGTTCTGACGCAAAACCGAGGATTTTCCCTTTTTGTGTCCGAAGTAGCTCAAGGTTCTGACACAAAACCGAGGAATCTCCCTTATTATGTCCAAAGTGGGTCTAGGTTCTGACACAAAACCGAGGAATCGCCCTTTTTGTGTCCGAAGTAGCTCAAGGTTCTGACACAAAACCGAGGAATCTCCCTGTTAGTGTCCGAAGTAGCTCAAGGTTCTGACACAAAACCGAGGAATCGCCCTTATTATGTCCAAAGTGGGCCTGGGTTCTGACACAAAACCGAGGAATCGCCCTTATTGTGTCCAAAGTGGGCCTAGGTTCTGACACAAAACCGAGGAATCGCCCTTATTGTGTCCGAAGTGGGCCTAGGTTCTGACACAAAACCGAGGAATCGCCCTTATTGTGTCAGAAGTGGCTCAAGGTTCTGACACAAAACCGAGGAATCTCCCTTATTGTGTCCGAAGTAGGCCTAGGTTCTGACTCTAAACCGAGGAATCGCCCTTTTTGTGTCCAAAGTGGCTCAAGGTTCTGACTCAAAACCGAGGATTTTCCCTTTTAGTGTCCGAAGTAGCTCAAGGTTCTGACACAAAACCGAGGAATCTCCCTTATTGTGTCCGAAGTGGGCCTAGGTTCTGACTCTAAACCGAGGAATCGCCCTTTTTGTGTCCAAAGTGGCTCAAGGTTCTGACGCAAAACCGAGGATTATCCCTTTTTGTGTCCGAAGTAGCTCAAGGTTCTGACAGAGAACCAAGGAATCGCCCTTTTTGTGTCGGAAGTGACCACGGGTTCTGACAAAGGCCCAGGAATCGCCCTTTTAGTGTCAGAAGTGGCTCAAGGTTCGGACACAAACCGAGAAATCTCCCTTTTTGTGTCCTAAATGCCCCCAGGTTCTGACACAAAACCCTGGATTCTCTCTTATGGTGTCCGAAGTTACCCCAAGTTCCAACTCAAATCCCCCTTTTCAAGCTCTCTTTGTCCAAACCAACTGCATCACCTTCAAACACCGTGGACTGGTCCCCCTATCAATTTCAAGATAAAAATAGTTTTTTAATAAAGCTAATCATTAACCTAGGGCTCCTCAATACAACCCGAATGAGAAATTTCTAAAACCGAGGATTTTTTCCAGAATATCTCCCAGCCGCCCTCGTTTTCACAACTTCTTATTTATCATCCGCTTCATCCTTTACCTCATCAACAATGCGTTCGGCTGCTTTTCGGTATAAGTTGCTCATGTGCACCATGGAAGCTGCCAGCAGAACTTTTTCGAGCTTGGCTGGCTGCCCTTCATTTAGATCTGCCGACCTGCTCGCCTGGTTTTCCAAATCCTTCGCAAAGGTATTGGCATTAAGTTTCGCCAAATCCAGGTAAAGCTGATAAAAATGGTCCAGATTCATCTCTCCATTTGCAGTCCTGCTGCTGACGTCATTTAGCAGGCTTTTAATGTCGCTTATAGATAATGCCCCTTTTAGCTGATAGATAAAAGCAATTAAGATAAGGTGCTCCTTGGAATATTTTTTGTTTTTAACAGGAAAAAACAATTTCCCTTTTGCATAGTTATTTATCATTGTCTTAGTAAGCACTTTTTCCTCATCATTTCTCTTCGTGCTGCCAAAGGTGTTTTCAAACAGCTGAATTACCTGGTCCATGTATAAATCTATCTGCGGGATATCTTCCAATTCAATTTGGTTATCCGCAATAAGTTTTTCCAATTCCATAGGTATCCCTCAAACCTTTCATTTATCGTTATGTAAATTTTACTTAAATGAACGCAGAATGTAAATGTTGACCAGATGATGTTTTGTATATATTATATTAAGTAGTTATAAAAACTACATGAAGATACATTAGGAGGAGATTTTATGAATTCATACATCCGGGAGCCCATAAACGGACTAACCCATTTAGCAGGAGCCATTTTATCCTTTGCCGGATTGCTTGCCATGGTAATCAAAGCCTCATTAACAAGTTCTTCACCGATTGCCATTGCCTCTGTTGTTATTTTTGGAATTAGTTTGATGCTTCTTTATTCAGCATCAGCTGCCTATCATATGGTCATCGCTAAAGATAAAGTCATAGCATTTTTACGAAAGCTTGATCATTCCATGATTTATGTATTAATTGCAGGTTCGTATACACCATTTTGCCTGATCACCTTAAATGGTGTAACGGGCTGGGTTCTTTTTGGAATTGTTACAGCTATTGCATTATCGGGCATTTTGTTTAAAATGATCTGGTTTAACTGCCCGCGCTGGCTTTCAACAGCATTATACATTGCCATGGGATGGATTATCGTGTTCGCCTTTTCTCCTCTTTCTGAGTCATTACGCTTGTCGGGTGTTCTGCTTCTTTTGCTGGGAGGCATCCTTTACACGATCGGCGGAGTAATTTATGCTATTAAGCCAAAATTTCTTGAATTCCATCATTTGGGATTTCATGAGATCTTTCATATCTTCATCCTGATGGGAAGCATGGCTCATTTTCTTTGTGTGTTCATGTATGTAATTTAATCAATAGAAAAAAAGCGGACACTGTACAGTCCGCTTTTTTAATTAGATTCCTTCTATTTCCTTCAAAACAGCTTCTAATTTTTGATCCGAAAATCGGACCATATTTTTGTAAATGTTCATAATAGATTCAGCATAATTTGTTCCAGGTACGGCCCATTTGCCATTCAGTTCCCTCCACATCTTTGCCGAACCTCTTTTTACGAAGCTGAAACGCGGATCCACCAGAGGGTATTTCGTTGGTAGAGGCTGTGTGCTTGCGTAAGCATATAAATGCTGTAAATGTGCCAAAACGCCTTCTTCTTGTGTGGAGAAGCTTGCTCCTGCCGCACCATTCCCTGTTGCACCAATTCCGGCGAAATTATTCTGGCCGGGTTTAACATCACCGGTAAATCGGAGAAAGTTGGTTTCGTGTATCGCCTGTGCAAATGCCACGTCCCCTCTGATTCCATAATACTCACCGAGAGATGAATAGAATGAACCTAAATTGGGGGCATTCGGATTTATCTGTTTTGCATATTGGTTCATATGTTCTGGTGATAAATGAGTTACTCCCAGAATGGAATAGCCTGCCGGTTCAGAAGGGACTGCCGGTGGAGCGTCAGACTGTATATAGGCATCTGATATTCCTGCCTTCTTCACTGCTGCCAGCTGTTTTTCTGCATTTTCCCTTGAACTGAAAGCCCCTGCCTGTACCCGATACCAGACCTTTCCTGATATTTGTGCAGCCGCTATAACAGATTCAATGCCTTTGCTTTTGAGGGCGGCTGCCCTTTCCTCAGCATTTTTTCTATCAGTAAAAGAACCGGCTATAACTCTGTACAGATTACTTGGGTCAGCTGGCTTTGGGGGATTTGGAGGAACGGCTGTTTTCGCTTTAAGGTTGAAGGCTTTCACGATTCCATTCACATGGCCCTGCGCCACTTTTTGTCTCCACAGCGGGTCCTTCATTAGAGCGGCATCTGCCGGATTATCAATAAAACCATTTTCAGATAATAGGGCAGGCATGGCCGACTCACGCAGCACATGAAAATCTGCCTTCTTTTTACCTCTATCAGTGAGGTTATTCAATTTGGTGACTTCCGCATGGATGATATTCTGGTAAATGGCAGTCTGCGAGGAGCTGCTTAAGCTGCTATGAATATAATCTTCATACCCCCTCGCTGCTCCATTTGCAGCGTTACAGTGAATAGAAAGGTAAAAATCAGCCCCCCAGCTATTGGCTTCAGTTGTCCTTTGGTTCAGACTTTTAGTCGCATCATTTTCACGGCTCATCTTTACTTCTACATTCTGATAAACAGTAAGTAAGATGTTTTTTATATTTTTTGCGATATCAAGTGTAATATCCTTTTCTTTTATGCCGTTCCCCTGTGCGCCTGGGTCTGTACCTCCGTGTCCAGGGTCTAAATATAGCTTCATGGTCTCCACTCCTTTTATTAGTTATGTGCAATAGCTAAAAATTTTGGAGCATCCCAATTTATGAATCTAACATAGCAAGTATACTTGCTAATAATAGTATATGTTAGACAGCATATATGGCTTGTACACATGACCTATTTCTATCATTAGTCAGGCCCAGCAAATTTTTAAGATGATAGACCATGTTTTTATGTACATAACAGCAAGCCTGGTTTGGGCTTTCTTACCGGTTAAAACAGGACTAATATTAAGCGTGTAAAACAATAGCCTAAAATTCTCATCTTTAAGTTAATAAATCGACATCGTGGCCAGCAGGATAAGGTGGTGGTCCCCTTTTTTCAGATTGTATAAAAGGTACTTCTTTTTTCATCTCGGCACTGTCTTGGATTTCCCATTTGAATACAGTGTAGTTTTCAGTTTCCAAGTATTTTATAAAATAATCCCTGCCTTTTGTACATACTTCGGCTGAAGTTCGGACAAATGGTGAGGAACAGTAGTTACTTCAATACCCTGTCTCAAATGAAGTTCGCAGTTCTTGCCATTTTCGTCTATTCTTTCGTAATTGCAGAGTCATAGGTAATTGCTTATCATATTTGCTTCTCCACAAGTCCCCTCTAAATTAGTTTTATTTACGATAAATATATGTTTGTTAGAAATAAAAGGGATTGGACCTGTTATTCAGTTTTAGTTCAATTGTTTTTATTAAAATTTCTATAATATTAGTTGTTTATCAAATTTTTTTCCCGCTATATAGGCTAGATTCTCACTCGATATATTCATTCCAGCCGTATGCTAATGATGAAGATAATTTTTAGGGGAGTGAAAAATTCATGGGTTTGTGCGGCAAGAAATATCATAAGGGTCATGAAAAGCACGATGATTTTTGCGATGAACATGAATACGACTGCGATTGCCATTGGAAACCGGAGAAAAATAGTGATAATCATAAATTCCATCACCATTTTCATAGAAACTGTGTAGAAGAGGTGTTGGAAGCCATTGATAAAGCTCAGAGAAAGGTAAGAGATGAGGACGATTGCAAGACATCCTGTAAGGATTCCATTGATCGGCTCATGGCAGGATCCAAAAAGCCGAAGAAAAATACGATCCCATTTATCCTCTATTGTGGGGACTGTGAACCATTTAAGGCCACAGGAGTGACTGCATTTACTCATCATTCAAAAGAGAAAAAGTTTGCATGTATTACGTCTTTTATTTTTAAAATAAAAGAATTTGATGGTCAATGCGCAGTTCTTGAATTATTAACGTTCAAGCACTGCAAATCATCAAGAGATCCCTTCAAACACGCTTCAAAGGATTTTTGCTCTCCATGCAGCCAAATTGATCATGAAAATATTGAAGACCTGGCTGGTACAGGTATTTGTATCAACGTGGATCTCTCATGCTTCTGTGCCGTAACCTGCTTGCCTGCTGTCCGCATTTAGTGACTTGTAGGTATTTTTCTTGTGATGGAACTAGAGTAAAAACTGAAACAAAAAAGGTGTACCTCATTAGGTGCACCTTTTTACTTTTATCCCCCGAAAGCCTCCAGAACGTTGACTACTTCTTTTAAATCTAAATCTGCATCATCTGTCTGATTCTTAACTGTATATTCCTGATTTTCTTTCCTATTCAAAGTGATGGACCCGCCCTCTATAAGCCTTTTTAATTCTGCTATTTCAGCTAAAATCACTTCACTGCTGCTGCCTGCTGATTTAGGATGCAGATAGTTATGAAGTGCTGATAAAAGCAGATGCATTAAAGTCTGATTTGCTGAATGGTATTTAATTTGTTCCACCACTTTTGGGGATACAGTAATAGTATTTCCCGTTTTTACATCTATGAAGGATTCGGAAATCGTTATAGCAGTTTTATTAAGAGAATCCGTATATGTTTTGGACATTAGCTTCATCCCTAACTATTTACGGAAATGGCAGTGCTATTTCCTTTTTCTTTTTTTATTTGATTCATTTTCGCCAGAATCATCAAACCCTGAACATTAAGCTTTTCCATTTCTTCAGGAAACATTAGCACAATTGGCCGGCCTCTATCAGACCATTTCACTGCAGCTTCGAGTATCTGCTTTTGGGCCAGCTTGGCTGCACCACCCACTGCAATATACTTGACTGCCCCTTTAATCTCCCTCGAACTGCTCCGCACCCTGTCAAAATGCTCCAAGTATTTTGCAGCCATAGATTTTAGCTGCGGTATAATATATTTGCTGATGTCCTTTTTTACTCCTGCAAAGGGCTCCACATACCATTCTGAGATCCCCGCTGCCAATTTTTCTTCAAGCTCTGCCCGTGAATCGAAACGATATAGCTCATTTTTGCTAACCTTCTGGATAATATGGTCAAGAAACTGATTTATTCCAAAAGGTTCCCCTTCTATGGAAGCAACCGGTTTATTATGCTTTATTCCTACAAAATCAACAGAATCTCCGCCCAAATCTCCAATGATGATTCCTTTTTCGGATTCTTTAACCAGTTCATGGTTTTTAATTCCCAGAGTGTCCTGATCCCTGGTTAAACCCAGGTAGGCACAGGCTCCTTCTGCCCCTATAATTACATCTCTGATATTAAGTTTAACTTCCAGCTCTTTTGGATCAGCCAATCCAGGCACTTTGTGTAAAATAATTGTATGTGAACCGACTAATTTCTCTTTAAATACTGATTTACGCTCTTTGTATTGCGTTGTCGGCAGAGATACAGCTAATTGATCGACAGAATAGCTTATTTCCAGCTCATCAGGAGTTTGAATGGCTGCATGATATGCTGCTAATCCGAAAAGTAAAACATACGTTCGATCCTCATCAACTTTTTGATTATTGAAGGAAGTTAAGCTAACATCCTTTTGTCTGGCAGCTCCCAATCCAATATAATATATTTCTCTTTTTTCCTTAACGGCCCTGCTTTTTACTTCAACGATCAAATTCTCTTCAAGGATAGTATCCTCATCATCATATGGTTTTTCATAAAATTCGCTGTCAAAAAGCGCAATTGCATTTGGAAGCTGGTACTCGGATATTTGTCCGCTATCTGATGCCATTGCTTTATACCAGCTGTTCCCTATATCAACCGCAAGAAAATTTCTTCTATCCATTTTCCCTCACTCCTCCTTGAATCTTATGCGGGTTAGGAGTCCAGTTGTGCCCGTCTTTTTTTTATAAAATTTTCTCCTTCAGTTTTAAAGGCTCTTTTTTTCTATAGGGCAGGTGCCCATACATAGTCATTTATCACGCATACTATGCTATATCTTGACTTCAGGAGGCCCCAATATGTCTGAACCGCATAAAGATAAACATGAGAATGCATGCTGGGCAATTACTCATAATTGTGAATGTGAAAGCTGCATCGAACATCATCCCCATGTAAACATCGGCAAAATTGTTACAAAGGTACCCGTGGTGCTGGCTGAGCTAACCTTACAAATAAATATAGATGCCTTACTGACGTTTCCAGAGCCGGTTCTGGAAATAAAGGACATTAAGAAAACAGTTAAATTAACACAATGCAGACTATTACTGCCTACAAATAAATTATTTATTAAAGGATTTGTGCGGAAAAACATTCAATATGCCAGTCCATCCCCTGATATTGAAATGCACACGGGGAAAAGCATTGCTTCTGATATACATTCATACACTGTGGATATCCCCTTTCATTGTGTGAGTGAGATTAAAAAATTCTTAACAAAGCCTCAAATGCCGGAAATGAATAATAGATTGGAATTTGACTTCCTTATTTCTAAACCTTTGCCAACAGGCCATCCCGAGAAAGATAAGCTGCAGACAAAGGACCTTTCCCAGTTCCACCAGGAAAGTATCCAGCATTATAACGAGCTTCCATTCTGTGAACTAATTTCAAGCAGAATAATAGAATGGGATGAAGCCATCGACCGGTCTCCACTTCCCAACTGCTCACCATTAGGAGAAGGTGTTTTTACAAAGGTTGAGGAGAAAATGGTTTTGGATTTAACCTTAAAAGTACTGCAAAAACAGCAGATCCGCGTATCTTCCACAACTAATGATGATGATTGTTTTGATCATTGCGATTAACGCTTTGAAGATGATTAATCTTGAAGGTAAGGAGGGGATTGGAGAGGTTGCTTTTATAGACAGCACCCCTTCCTGGAACCATGAGAAATGACAATACTCCAATTAATAATATTAAAAGAGGAATGAATAAGCAGACTGCCCAGCAAATGTATTATTATTCTGGGCAAGGGAAACCGGACAGCAAAATGATTGAAAGTGAGTCTAAGAAGTCTAAGCCTGAAGGGAAACAGGTAAAGAAGCTAAAGCCTTTGTTTTCGCCAAAAGGAGATTCAGCACCATTTATTTTTACACCTCCAAAATTAGAAGACAGGCAAGTCAGCCGTAATAAAAGAAATCCCTTAGACTCAATTTTAGATGATGGATTGATTGCACAGCCGAAACCTAAAAAAGAAAATGGTCAGATACTCGATAAAAAAAGTGTAAGTATTCCAAAAAGCTTAATGACTATGCTGACTCCTTTTTCTCCAATGCTCAGCTGGTCTCCCTCCTTACCAAGTAAATTTACAAATAAAACTGGGTATAAGGATATCGAAAAAAATGGCCAACCTGGCTATGATCATTACTCTAAAGAAAATACTCTGCCAATCCAGAACAGCATTAATGCATTAGATAAGGCAGAAATATCCCTATTTGAAAAAAGAACAAGTGCTTTCGATGAAGACAAAAGGGATACCTCTTTCCTTCAGCATGAAAAGCAGCTGGATTTAAAGACCAGTTCAAGCCAGTATGAAGTAGTGGATTTGGTAGAAGAGTTTACAGCAATCCTTGAAACTTCTAACCAAACAAACATTGACGTTCCTAATAAAGAAATAACATTAACTAATATAGATGATCCAAATTCAAGGAAAATGGACCCGCAAGAACCTATAAATGAATTTCAATTATCTTTGGAAAAAGGCTTATTACTTAATGAAGAAAGTCAGGATAAAAATGTTCAGTTTGATGAATCCCTAGACTCTAATAATGATCCCAAAGTAAATAACGATCGTTCACTGGAGAGTGAATTTGTTTCAATGCTGGAGGAATCGTCTTCTTCAGAATCGGACATTGATCCATCTAAACCGGATCAATTATTTTCAGTCGAAGCTGATAATTCATTTGGCCGTAGTGAGTCCAGTTCCTTTATGATGGAAAAATACTATGATAAATATGCTGAATTTGAAGAATCATCCTCTTCGGTGCAGGAAATGGATTATTGTTTTGGAGTTCATGAATCCTCCGATGAAAAAAAAGAAATTCTTAATGATTTTGATCAGGACGGCTCTCAAGAATGCTCCTCCCGAAAATGTGATTTACCAGCTGAAACGAAAAATACTTCTTTCCTTCCACTTCAGGAAAAATTATTCTCGTTAATGGAGGAATTATCTTATATAAGTGACCAGGTTTCATCCATTATAAGTGAGGAAGGTATTTCATATCGAAAGTATAGAGCAGATGCTGAAAATGAAAAGTATCATAAGATATCGGTCTTGTTAAATGATTTTTCTTCCATGATGGAGGAAAATGACTACATTAATGACGGAGAAGCTCAAGGTGTAGAAAAAGATAATGTTTTAAATGAAAAAAATCTTATGGATAAGTTCACGTCAGAGGGTGATTCTCCTGAAACCGTGGATAAAATGGCCCTTACTGACAGTGAAGATGGAGATGCTGCTCAAAGTGAAATGGATGTTGAACTACTAAATGACAAAGGAAGCAATCTTATTGAAAAGTTCAAGTCAGAGCTTGATTCACCTGATAGTGTAGATGAAATGCCCCCTTCTATTGTTGAAGATGGAGACACTGCTTCAGGTGAAGCGGATGATGAAGGTAATAACGATGAAAGCCGCAATCTTATTGAAAAGTTCACGTCAGAGCTTGATTCACCTGATACTGAGGATGAAATGGAGCCTTCTATTTTTCAAGATGGAGACGCTGATATGGGTGAAGTGGATGATGATATTAGTAACGATAGAAGCAGCAATCTAATCGATAAGTTCACGTCAGAGCTTGAATCATCTGATACTGAGGATGAAATGGCTCCTTCTATTGTTGAAGATGGGGATGCTGCGCCAGGTGAAGCGAATGATGACATTAATGACGATAAAAGCCGCAATCTTATTGAAAAGTTCAAGTCAGAGCTTGATTCATCAGATACTGTGGAAGAAATGCCCCTTTCTAATAGCGAGTCATCCAGTATGTGTGATAACACTGAAGAGGAAATGAATGAGAAAAGTGAATATTGCGTTTTCGAGCAGCAAGTCGCCCCTCCCTGCCGGACAGGACCAATCATTAAAGTACCTGTAATAGTTGCAAAGTCAGAATTAGAAATGAATCTATTTGAATGCCTCCCTGTTGAATTTATGGTCAAAGAAATAAAAAAAATCGAATGGTCAGTTGATTCACTGCGCTGCCGGGTTATGCTGCCATCAAACATTGCATTTATAAGAGCGATGATTTTTGCAGAAATAATTTATGAAAATAATGATACCCTGCAATTGGCGAAGATAGCAATTCCTATTGAACATACGCTGGAATTATGCTGGCTATCCCCTCCGGTGCTTCCAGAGGCTGTCAGCCAAAACGAATACATGTTTCAAGCTGAAAGTGGAAGTAATGCTCATCGTGAATTCTTTCAGCAATTTTCAGAAGAAATCTGCTGCGAGCTTAAAAAAATCCATGTTGTCTGGCATGATACTCTCGGATCCGGGCCTATTCTGGAAATCCAAGGGAATGCTATATTAAGTTTGGACTTTTTCCAAGAGCAATATGTAAAACTATAACGTGAGGGTATCTTTTAAAGGGTATCCTCTTTTTGTATTAACTTAAAAGGCAAGTGCTATACATACTGAGTCAATCATTTCGAACCTGTCAAAAACCCATAATACTTCCACTTATTTTGGATTTGCGTTCAGCAATTTAACCTCACTTATCCAAACAAGGTACTGCCTAATTAAACGATAGTTTGGATTAGCTCCTCTCCTGTTAACTATGCAAATCCTAAAGATAAGTCCCCCTTCAAAAATCCACTAATGTACTACTTCATTCATCTATAGTTTGTCTTACTTTTTGCATATGATAATTTGAGCATATTTAACAAAGGAGGAATAATTTTGAAAAAAGATAACAACTGTATCAGTACTAACCAATCCGCATCTGTAGAGCAGTGCGAGAGTTCGCCGTCAACTCCGATTACAACACCTGGAGGAGCAACTCCTGGAGGAGAAGCGATTCTAAAAGTTCCTGTAACTCTTGCCGAGCTGAATGTTAGGACAAACATATCCGCAAATATTCATTTCCCTGAACCAGTGCTGGAAATCAAGGCTATTAAAAAGAGGGTTAAAATTGTCCAATGTACACTGCTTCTACCAGGAGCTTCGGGTTTTGATCCTTTTGCACCTTCCTCAACGCCAATTCCTTTATTTATAAGAGGTTTTGTCCGCAAAAACATCCAGTACGCTACTCCATGCGCATATTCCTATGGCAGTTCATGTGTTTCATCAGAAATTAAGTCATTAACTGTAGATACACCATTTGAATGTTCTACTACGATCGCTCCAGAAGACTTTTTGAACCCGCCACAGCGCCCGATGTTTAATTCTGAAGGAGAATTTGATTTCTTTAGATCCCAAGAGTTAGGAAAAGGGTTTCCTGAAAAGGACCATCTCCTTTCAAGCGATCTTTCCCAGTTTCATCAGGAAAGCCGACAATTCTATAACCAATTTCCTTTCTGTGAATTACTCGCAAGCAGAATTGTTGAATATGATGAAGCCATAGATCGTCACCCGCTGCCGAACCACAATGCTTTTGGTGAGGGAACTTTCCAAACAATCGTTGAAAAAATGTTCCTGGAATTCACAATTAAAGTCCTGCAAAATCAGCAGGTTCGTGTGAATGTTTTATAATCTTCCTTCCTCTAAAAATTAAAACGGTTAAATTATTGCATTATCTTGGGGCCATTTTAGGACAAAATGGCCCCAAGGTAATGCTTTATTATTTTCCACAAGTTTTTAAACCTTCAAAATACCAGTCCGCGGGTCCAGCATATCGGTGAAAATCCAGACAAAGTATAATTCCTTAGATCAACATTAATATTACTAATATTAATGACCTTAATTAAATTCAAGTTTTTTATGTACTTATTTTATTAATAAACTATTCAAAAACCATTCTGAGTCTGTAACAGACTCAGAATGAGCAATCAGCAAATACAGGGTGATTAACTTAAAAAGAGTTAAACTCTTTTATTACAGACTTATCTGATGCGATACATACCTTGAATTTTCTCAACAAATTTCTCACGAGCCGTTGCTTGAGGCTGTACCTTTTGAGCAGGCCATGGAAGATTGCAGGCTCCCTTTTTCGGGGGCTGGACGAACTTAGGATTAAATTGCTGGTTTTGCAATAATTTAAAGAATAGAGTTATTTCCATTTTTTCTGTAATCTTTTCGAACTGCCCAAACCGGTTGAATTCCTTAAAAAGGTCAAGGTCATTAACTTCTGAGAAAATTAATTTGCAGTCAATCGGATCATTATAAAATTCGAAGGTTCTTGAACCTCCAGTTGTGTGGTCAGCACCATGTCCCGTTTTATCGAGAAATCTTCTCTCATCCACAGATGATTTTCTGCTTGGAAATTCCAATGGTGTATTAAAAACCTTAACTTGCTGATTACAGCTGAAATCAATGTCAGTGCTAAAGTCCGTAATATACCCGCTGCATTCTTCAACATATTGAATATTCTTGTGCACCACACCGGTAACGAATAACTTAACATACCCAGGGTTTTGAATGGACGGAATTGCTTTACACTGCTTGAGGGAGACATTCTTGCGAATCCATTTAATCTCTCTTGCAGGTGTAGGGAGCTTAATATCGGCTTCAACATCCGCCTGGAGCTCTACCTCTGCCAATACGACAGGAATGTCATAGACAGGAACATTTTGAATGTCTGCAATAGGGGCAAAAGATCTGGTAAAACAGTCAACTGTCTTAGTTCTCGAGACGTCGCAGGATCCGCTATGCCCATTGTTGCCGCACCCCGTATTTTTCTTCATACAATTTCACTCCTTATAGATATTAATCAAAACAGAAAGAGTACATAAGAACATGATGAGGGAATCTCTTTCTTTTGACTTACTATTTATATATGTATAGAAGACAAGGATGGCATGGACATTTATAATATGGTTGAACAATTTTTGGACATCCAATTTTTAAGATCAAATCAATCTGAGTTTTTTGAAATGACAGTTCCCCCATTTTTTGAATTAATTAACGTTCCGAAATCAGCTTAAATGCGTATGATAAACTAACTTTTAAAAATTGGAGGGAGAATTGATTTTGTCAAATACAAACCTTCGAAAAGAAAACCTGATTTATTGTTCTGTCGTAACTGAACTCCAGGCAGCACAGGTGACGAAAATTTGCCAGGATTATGGTATTCAATCGGTTATCAAGCTGAAGCCATATGTGGATATATCTCAGCTGAAAAAAGCATTAAAAACAAAAATGAAGGATAAATTATATGATCCCTGTCCCTGTGGCAAAGGTAAGAAGTTTAAGTTTTGCTGCTATAAGGACGAATTGGAGATAAAACTCTTATAATCTTGATATATATATCGAGTATTTTGTAAAATAACATATATTAATAGATTAAGATTTTTAAGGGGAGCATTCTATTTGCCCCCCTTGTTTAAATTGCGGCTTAAAGAACACGGGATACTAATAGATAGCAAAATTCTTATGCCTTCTTAGCGCGTAATTTCTTTACATTCGATCCGCAGCCGCAGTCTCCATTTCCAGATCTTTTTTTCTTATAGCCCGCTCCCTTTATTGAATTACCCATGTAAATTTTATCTTCTTTTATCTGTGGATTACCTGTTTGATAACTCTTTGGCATCTCCCGTTTTTTATACAAATGAATTCCTCCTAACAAATAAATCCACCACAATATATCCTATGAGACATTTAGCTGCAACGTGTTCAGGCGAATACCCAATTTAACTGGACCAGGCCAGGCGGATGCCCGGTAAGTCTGCTTGCAGTAAATGATGCTGATAAACATAGATATTAAGTTGGTATTTTCAGCAGAAAAGACCATATCAGTTTTTCAGCAGCTTAAAAAATATATACAGTCCGAAAAATGGTAATTTCCTGCCTCAATGGCTAAATAGCTAAAAAGAATAACCGGCGCCTAATCGGTACCGGGTTTAGTGGACTAATCAATAATTTTTAGATTTAGCGGATAGTACTTCTTTCCTTCTATTTTATAGACTTTAACTTCTGTTTTTCCTCTATAAAAGGAAACAATAAAATAAGGTATTTCAGGGTAGGAATTATTATTAATATCGTGTGTTGATGGAACGGCTGGTGAATTAGGATGTGAGTGGAAAATTCCAGTTAGATCTTCACTCAATTGTTCCATTTCCTGAACGGCATCTTTGATGGATTCAGAGGACATCATAAACCGGTTCAATTTTTGAGATTCATTCTTTATTTTCCACATAGCTGTACATCGGCCATGTGCCCCTGAGAGCAGGCCGCAGGCTTCATACGGTAATTTGCTGCTGCAATAGCTTATCATATCTTCATAAATCTTTTTCTTAATCAAAATATCTTCATTTTTCATGTGCTTTTCGCTAATCCTCTTTCCATTGGTTCCCGTTCCCTGGATGGGCTTGCTGTGTCGTTTTGTTCCGCAATGTGAAAAAGTCCATTGCTGGTGCGGCAGTTTGTTTTGGGACCTGCTGAAATTGCCCTTGACTGGGATGGTATTGCCCCTGAAAGCTTTGGGGACGTGCGCTGCCTCCTTGCTGCTGAGACAGCATTCTTTGGAAAAATCCGGAGGGTTGCTGGCTTTGCTGCTGTCCAGCCTGGTATTGGTTTTCCTGCGGCTGGTTTTGTACCTGCTGTTCCTCTTGGGGTGAACTTTGATCGGAAGTATTTTGAAGTAATGAAGTGTTATATGGTGATAGCGGCTGCTTGATATACTGTTTAATAAAGTTCTCCTTTTCCTCAAGGCTTGATTCCAATGCAGTAAATTGAGCCTTCATTTGCTTCATTTGTTTTTCCCAGATTTCCCTGTCCTTTTCATATTGTGAGATTTTATCCTGATACTGCTTCATATCTGCTTTGAACTGTTCTAATTGCTGGTGCAGGGCACGTTCGCTATCTTTTTTAACTTTATAGATTTCAATGTCCTTCGCCTGTAATTCTGAAGCCAGCTGGGCATTCATCTTTTCAAGCTCTTCCATTTTTTCAACAGTTGCTTTTGTTCTCTTAAGCTCACTTTTTAACTCGTCAATTTGTTTGGACCAGGAACCTTTTTCTGCATCAAACTGGTCAGATTTTTCTTTATATACATTTACCTGATCCTGAACATGCTCGAGGACCTGAAGATAAGAATCTTTTTCACGTTTATAGTGATCCGTTAATGAATTAAACTCCTCTATTTTTGTCTCAAGATCTTCTTTAAGTCTGAGTTTTTCAGATTCAAATTGTTCCAGACGTGTGAGTGAAGTTTGAGCCTTTTGCAGCTCGGTTCTCATTATCTCAATCTGATTCTCCAACTCATCCTTTCTTGCTTCTGACTTCTCATAGTCTTCCTTAATCTTTACTAGCTCCTCCATAAGCACACCCTTCTCCTTTTTAATTTGATTAAGCTCTATATTCTTTGATTCCAATTGGTGTTTTAATGAGGAAGTCATCCGTACTAATTGTTTCATTTCTGTAAATACCTGGTTTAAATTTGATGTAATTAAATCCATGCGTTTTTCGTCTGACTTGCGATGAGAAGAAAGGACTGAGAAATTCTCATTAAATTCAGCATTTTCCTTTTCCAGTTTAGCAAGCTTTTCTAGAAGATCGATTTTTTCTTTTTCAAAACTGCTGGTCTCTTCTTTTAACTTGCCCAATTCACTCTCGCGGTCTTCCAGACGGTTAAGCACTTCCAGCTTTTCTTTCTCTTTTTGTTTTAATTCTGCCTTTAAAGCTTCTACTTCTGACTTAAGATGACTGACTGACTCTACTGAATTATTTTTTTCAGACTCCAATTGGGTTATCTTTTGTAGATAAGATACGTTTGTTTGTTTTAATTGTTCCTGATTTTGGAGTAAATCCCGTAATTCTTGGCCCATTTTTTCGTTTTCTTTGATTTTTGCTGCTGCTTCATCTGATAATTTCTTAATTTGCTCCTCCAAATCTTTGGCATTTTCCTCAGCCTGGAGCCTTTTTTGAGTTGCCTCTGACAATTCACTGTGATAATGCTGATTCTCTGTTTCCATTTCACTTGCTTTTGCTTTAAGAATGCTGATTTTCTGTTCAGCCTCTTTCAGCTTCTGGCCAATTGGCTGCAATTCATTTTGTAGAGATTCAATTTTTGCCTTATCTTCAATTTTTTCCTCGCGTAATTTTTCCAATTCTAATGCTTTATTAGCAAATTCCTTCTCTAATTTTCGGTTTTGCTGGAGTAAGTCTTTTTGGTTCTCCTCCAGTTGCTTCAGCTGTGCCGTTTTATCAGCGAGGTCCTTCTGAAGTTCCTGATGGGTATGTTCAGCGGTTTGGATCTGCTGCTTTAGGTGTTTATGTTCTTCTTCCAAGAGTTGCAGCTGTGAAGTTTTATCAGTAAGTTCCTGCTTCAGCTCCTGCTGGGACTGTTCAGCAGTCTGGATGTGCTGCTGTAAATGTTGAAGTTCTTTCTCCAAGAGTTGGAGCTGTGCTGTTTTATCAGCAAGTTCCTTCTCCAGGTTCTGATGGGCCAGTTCTGAAGTCTGGATCTGCTGCTTTAATTGTTCATGCTCCTCCTCCAAGAGTTGGAGCTGTGCCGTTTTATCAGCGAGTTCCTTCTCTAGTTCCTGATTGTTCTGTTCATCAGTTTTGATATGCTGCTTTAAGTGTTTATGTTCTTTCTCCAAGAGTTGGAGCTGTGCCGTTTTATCAGCAAGTTCCTTCTCCAGGTCCTGCTGATTTTGTTCAGCAGTTTGGGTCTGCTGTTTTAAGTGTTTATGTTCCTTCACCAAGAGCTCCAGCTGTTCTGTTTTATCAGCGAGTTCCTTCTCCAATTGCTGATGCGTTAGTTCGGCAGTTTGATTTCGCTGCTGTATTTGTTTATGTTTGTTCTCCAGCTGTTCCAGTTCAGTCGTCTTTTTTGCCAGAGCCACTTTGATGGATTCGTAATCTTTTTCAGCTGACTGGATGTTTTGTAATAATTGCTTTTTCTCTTCAGTAGCCTTCTTTAGCTGTGATGCTAATTGATTTTCTCTCGTTTTTGATTCGTCTTTGTTTTTCTCATGCTCGCTTAACAGCAATTTCAGCTCATTAACATTTTCTCTCATGGTTATGAGCTCCTGATAATTATGTTTCTTTTCTGCTTCCGCTTCCTCCAGAGCTGCCGTTTTAGCTTCGAGAAATGCTTGGAGTTCCTCAAATTGCTGATCCTGATCCTTTATGTCTTCATTAAGGTACGATATCTTTTCTTTCAGGCTGCTGATTTCTTTTTCCAGCTGTTTTTTCTCTTCTAAGTGTTTTGCAGTTCTCTCCCTTTCCTGTTTGGAAATCAATTTTGGATTGAGTTCACTTTGCATGAGCCGCTCATTTTCTTTAATAAGTCTCTGCATATCCCTCTTCAGAACATCATTTTCATATTTCACTTGGTTTAATTGCTCAATATAATTTTGGACAGCTCCATCATGATTAGCCCGGAAGTATGAAAGCTCCGATTCAAGATGTATTACTTTCTGCTGCAGCTGAACATAAGTCAGTCTTTCAACTCTGCTCCTTCTTAGCATCTTTTTCCTCTCCTTTAGGCAGATACCCATTCCTTTATCTACTAGTTTATGCCTTTCAGCTAAAAACGTGTAATAATGCAGAACCAATAAATTTATCTAAGACAAACTTTGGCTGGATGGCTATACAAATAAAAAACTTGTTTCTAACATATATGTATTCAAGAAGAATAGGTAAATTATCCAAGAATCAATTAATGCCAATTCAAACAAGCCTCTTCAGTACGGAATAAATTTATTCGCATTTGCAGGCATAAAAAAGCTAACTCAAAGTTTCGATTACATCGATCATTCGAGTTAGCCTTTTCATTATTTTTCGCTTTGGGCCCCATTTTCGCCCAATCATTTCAAAGAATTTATTTCTTTCTGTAATAACGCTTTTCCGTACTCATACAACTGAAAGTCAATTTCATTTTTCTGTTCGATCAGTTTTCTGATTTCTGCTGGAACCTGCTCCATTTTCGGGCGTCTTTTAGTTACATTGTGCTTATAATTATAAGGGACATTCCATCCAAGTTTCTTTCTCATAACAGCCAGCGACTCATTGAAACGTTCCGTTATTCCAACCATCAAAAAGTGTTGTTCTATATTTTTTTTAGCTTTTTCTAATGATGGAGTACCATCACCGGAAATCATTTTCGTTTGTAAATTATAAATTTGACTTTGAATATCGCTATCCTCACACATAATAAACTCCTTTAAAGTTAACGACATAGCTTTTTTATTTAAAGGGTGCCGAGGACTTTCCCTTAGAAAGTAATAAAAGGAAATGACACGGTCTACAGGATGACGGAGCATTGCGATATACTGAGCAGGCTGCGGTAAAACTTCATGAAGGCCAAATTGAAAATGGCCCTGTACCCACTTAACTGAAGAGAGTCTCGAGTTAGGTGTTCCCTTTAGCTTGTTATAAGCGTCCTCATATCCAGCATAAAATGAACGGATTTGACGAATAGTATACTGCTTTTCTATTATTTTCCTCATGGAGGTACCAGCTGTTTTTGGTATGTGGATAAATATTATCACCTTTTCATCCCCCGTAATTCATAATTATTCATTACAGCATTTGATCAAAATGTTTTTATAAAATGGTGCAAATGCTCTGTGTTCAGTATCCAGTTTGCTTTATTGCCAGGAGAATTTACCTCTGCTGTTTGACCGACAAAATAATGCAGCTTGCCGCCAGTTGATGTATTCACCAATATATCACTCATTTTAAAAAATGAATTAGAAGCAAGGATTAGAACTTTGGGATGATTTTGCTGAAAGACACTGTTATACATTCCTGACCCTGAAGTGCCTGCTATGACTTTTGCATTGCGGAATAAATTGATTTGCTCTGAAATTTTTAGTTCCTGAGGATGTATAATTTTGTAGCCGTTTAAAGAAAAAATCCTTTCAACCGCTTTCTCATTCAGCAAGACTCTCCTCTGATTTTTCAACTTTAATCTGGAGACATAAATCTTTTCAGGCCCTGTCCCCCTATCATAGTAGTCACCGATTGTTTTCCAGGTTTTATAGGCAAAAGATGAGGTGTATTTTCTTAAACAAAAGGACTGAACTGGTATATGAAGTCTTTCACATACGATTGGATTATCCAGATATACAATTTGATTCGTGCTAATTCCGAATGGTTTAAGAAGATCAAGCTTCCAGCCCGTTCGATCTTCTGGATTCATAATGAATTTTACCTTCTTAACATCAATATACTGAGTAATCCATAATCGGGAGATAACCTCTAATAAAAAATGGCCGAAGCCGCTTTTTTCTCCGCTTAAAAAAATACAATCACCTTTCTGGTGCTTAACACTTCCGATATTTATCTTCAGTGAAAATCGATTTAATCTCAGATTATAGGTTAGATGGTTAGTTGAGGCATTAAACTCGTAATGTCTGAAGCTATCAGGAAGGATGAATCTTCTGTTGTGGATAATAGTTTGATTTCTTATGCATAAAGTATTTCTAAGACTTGCAACATAAAATTCTTGTGTGACACATTCATCCGGCAAGCTTATACCTGGAAAAGGCCGCACGGGTGGAACGATTTGAGTCCTTTCTGAATCACTTAAATGATATAGAGTATTCTCCGGTAATATTCCTAGTTTAAAATCCTTAAAGTCTTTAGCCGCACATATATTCCGATACGGAATTACCTTCATGTAATGTCTGCTCACATCTTTGCCCTCCAAAAATTCCAGTACAAAATATAGTATTCATCTTATTATTGATGGCTTGGATTATCGTCCAAACCATAGGAAATAACGGTTCAATTATTTTAGGCTTGACCCGGTTAACTATTGTGAGCACACTGCTTCGCAATCGGAATATATTAAAAGTGGGTTAAAGGTTTATTGGACTTATACTTTCTGGTTTGGGCAATCAGAAATGATGGCTGAATTTACGCAAAAGCCCATACACATAGCAGGAGAAGCAGCATAACATACAAGTAGGTTTAACCCTAATACAATAAAGTGAGAGGATGATCAGTTAATGGATTTTAAGTCAATTAACGGCGGACAGGAGACCTTATGTATAAAAGTAAATAAAGTATATGACTGGGTAACCCGCCAAGTAGATGTTCCACTACTTGCCTTTAATGCTAGTGATTTAGCAGCTGGCACAATTGAGTTTGACTGTGAAAATGGCGGTGTTACGCCAGATACTGATCCATGTGCAGTTCTAGGGGGGAACTACACAGTAGAGTGCTTTGCAACAGATGAAAACGGTACACCTGTTGATCCCTTAGCACCTGGATCCATTCTATGCCAGGAAATTCCTCAGCCAGATGGCCGTGCGAGCGGACAGTTCCAGTTGCCTGATGGATCAACAGTTACTTTGCAAAAGGTAAAAGTTCTGAAGAAAGGGTTTGTCGTTGTACGTGTAACGAATCCAAATGGTTTGTCTTGTACAACTGGACCTATTCCTTGGGCTGTATCTGAGAAATTCTTCTTATGTGCACCTCCAGGAACATTCCTGCAATGTGAAATCACAGACTTTGAGTGCGATGCTAACTTGATCTGCCGCGCTACAGCAACACCTGGTGAATTCGAGTTCCAGCAGCTTGATGTTTCCATTAACCTATGCCAAAACGTACAGATGGAAGCATTGGTAAAACTTGAAATTACTGCTGAGTTCTGCCAGCCGCGTCCTGACATGCCATTCGTTTGTCCGCCGCTTGCATTCCCGCCTCAGTGCCCGACTGTTTTCCCTGGTCCTGGACCATCACCAGCTTAATAGTTCATTAAAATTAGATCTAAGAGGAGTGCCCGCTCCTCTTTTTTTACATTTAAAGGCGCTGTTTGATAAAATTTTATATTTTTACTTAGCTCTTACCTTCAGAAACACTAACATTTACCCTTGCTTTAAGTCATAAAGTATAAAGAAAACATTTTGTAATGGAATAGGAGTGATACCTTGTTTTGGAAAAAGAAGGAACCTGAAATTGTTAAAAGTATCGCCTGGTTCAGTTATTCCATTATGCTTCCTGAAAAGGAGGAGGATGAAGAGGATATTATGGCAGTTGGAAACCTGAATATAAGCAATATCGGTACAGCTGCATTAAATAATCCCCTTATTTGCCTGAGGACGAAGCCTTCTGAAAATGTGCGGCTTGGCGGAAAAATCGGTTCAGTAAATCATACCGCTCTCATGATTGATGGTTCAAATACAGAAGCCTGGGTATATATAGATGATGACTGGAAGGAAAAAGCATTATCGAGCGGTGAACATTGGTTAAAGCCAAGTAAATCCAAGGCGCTTGAGCAAGGAACAAATTTAAATTTTGGTTATGAGCTGCAGGTTTCTTCTAAGAAAAAAGATAGATTCGTTCTTGTGGAAGGTTTTTTTTATTGTGATGAACAAAAAGATGGAATCAGTGCCTTAAACAGCATCTCGATTAATTTTTAGGTGAATGCTATGAGAATATTATTTATTTCATCAGGTTATACAGGGATATATAAATTTTTCGAACAATGGATTATGAGAGAGCTTCAAAAGGTGACCACTGTTAAACAATTTGATCCCCTAACTGGCATTGGAAAGCTAAAAACCACGGTAAATCAGTTTAAACCAGACATTGTCATTGTCCTTCTTGGCTTTAAGGTCCCTTTAAAATTAATCCAATGGCTAAAGGTTCAAAAGATTAAGACGGCAGTCTGGCTTACGGAAGACCCTTATTACATGGACAAAACGGAAGTGCTAATACCTCATTATGATTATATATTTACGATCGATACGGCAGCCAAAGAATACTATATTCAAAAAGGTCACCAGCAAACCTTCCACCTGCCATTAGGTACTTCTACAGAGATATTCAAGCCTATTCACGCGGGACCAGCTTTTATAAGCGATATATGTCTCCTGGGTTATCCATATCCCGATAGGGTAAAGCTGGTTCAGGATCTTCTCCAAAAAACACCTTATAAAATTAAGGTAATTGGCAAATGGAGAAATAAATTAATCCGGCTGCAAAATCATCCCAGATTGAGAATTCATGATATTTGGGTGGAACCATCGATTGCGGCTCAGTATTATAACGGAGCAAAAATTGTATTAAATACGCACAGGCCTTACAACTTACATCAAAACAAAAATCGGATTGGCATTAAAGGCAATAGCATAAATAATAGAACCTTTGATGTAGCTGCTTGCGGGGCTTTTCAGTTAATAGAGTACAAAGAAGATTTGCCAATCCACTTTATCGAAGACAAGGAAATCGTATCATTTAAAAAGGAAGAAGAACTGCTTCAAAAAATTAATTATTATATTAAACTTGAAGAAAAGCGCCAGGAAATTTCGGAACTCGCCTCTAAGCGTGTCCTAAAAGAGCACACATTTGAAAAAAGGATGGAAGACATGCTGAGTAAGTTCCAATGATAATAGATAGAATTACTTTCAGTATTAAACCATCAATTTATCATTGGCAATTAACCTACTCCGCATCTTCACTATTCCATGGTTTTGTTCCGCGATGCAGTTTTCTCTGAACCCCTTTGTCATGTACCCGATGTTCATCAGTTAATACATTTATGGGATAAAAATCCCAATGCCTTACAAGCTTTTTAAAAAAAGCTGCGTCACCGGCCTTCCAATTGTCAGGGTGGTCATCCCACCCTTTCACTACCTCTAAACAAGCTCTCCTGTGCATAAAAGAATTGTGGTCAACCCTTCCCATTGGATACCGTGTAACTCCAACCAAGGGGCGTATAAAAGTCCTTGTAATCCTATTCCCCGTATACACAATGACTTTTTGTCTGCCATATAAGACATGAATTTTGGGATTCATATGAAACGCCATTGCCATTTTCTCGAATCGGGTTGGATAGTATATATCATCATCCGTTAAATAGGTTACTAAATCTCCCGTGATCCTTTCGAGTGCCAAATTAATGCAAGTTGCATATCTGGTTGTTTTGGGTCGATCCACTTGACGTACTCCTGTCTGAATTAATGTGATCCTCGGATCTTTATCAGCAATTTCCTTTAGCACATTTTGAGTTTTTGCATTTGAATTGTCATCAACAATAATGAGCTCCCAATTAGAATAAGTTTGCTGCTGAACACTTGCAATGGCCTCACGGACTCTTTGAGGGCGATTATAGCTTGTTAAAATACAGCTTATTTTAAGGTTAGGTTTATTTTTGGTGGCTGTAGACATTTTATTCACCTTGCTTTTTTCTTTATTAGAGCGATCTTTCTTCGATAGAGTTAGATTTTGCTTTTTTGATGGATTAGGAGTTACGCCCCTGTTTTGTTTTCTGACAGGATCTCTCTTGGTGACTTTTAGATAGTTTTGAACTACCACCAACTAAAAATACACCTCCCTTACTGCTGAACAAGTGGATAAATTGATACGATATTACAATGTATTCATTAATTGATGGACTTACATAAGAAATTCAGATTTTCATTATTTTTTATATTTGTAGCTTGGCTGTAAAGGTTTCAGGATGCCACTTGAAGTCTTCACACTCATGCTTTTTTTGGAAGAAGGTATTTTTCTGCCTTGATACGATACATTAGCAGAGATTTTTCTATTAACCTCATGGCAAAAACACATAATTTCACCGCCTTTTTAAGCTCTCATCTGCAAGCTGCATTCTTAGTAAGTCTGAAGCTTCCCGTTAACATATTTCTTTGCAGAGTAACCAGCTTTTGTCGCCTTCATCACAGGCATTTTATAATTGTTTGCTGTGAGCTTAACCGCTTTGCCATAATTCGGGTCACTTCCTAGGTAATATTTATTAACTTTCTTACAAAGACACATACTTACACCTCCTTCTTACTAAACTATTGTATTTTACAAATTTACTATTGCTTGTACTTTCGCACAGCTTATTATAAAAAAGCTAACGATTTCTTCTTTTTTTTATAACCCAGAAGTTTTAATTATATAATTAATAAAATTGTCAACTTGGCGGTCCCTTACAGTTAGAATTCCCAATCCATGATGGGATTTCACCCGGTGAAAACTCAGTGGGATTTTCGATTCTCTAAGAAAATCTTCAACAGCAGTTAAAACGCCATTTTTTTCTCCGCCTTCATAAATTGCATTATACAATTCGCTATTAATAATTTTGTCTCCTTCTTGAATACTATCAGGGGAATCTATTAACTTTGCATGGCCGGGTGCTATGCCTTTTTTTGCAAATGGCTGTCTAAATTTAGGAGGAATAGACCCAGGAAAATAATACATATCTCTTCTCCCGTATGGCCACTCAATATCGTGAAGGAAAACAATCGGAAATTTTTTCGTTTTTATAGCAGTTCTTTCAATTTGTTTCAACTCATTATAAACTGTATACCAATTATGGTCCCCATCAATGAGAACAGCATCATATTTATTTAATTTCGGCAGAACATTTAGGCTATAATCATTTATTAGCCGATAATAGCCCTTGTATTTCGAGTTTAGGTATTCAAAATCTAATAATGGATAGGGATCTACGATAATTAATTTCCCATTTACTGCTTTACAATATTCTACTATTTTTAATGAGTGTTCCCCCTTTTCAGCGCCAATTTCTAAAATGCTGCGGGATTTGGAGTTTATTAATATATACTTAATGATTTTCTCCCAAAAAATCCTCATATTCTTACCTTCCTTTTAACAAATTCACTCTTTAATAATTCTCATTTTAATTTAAGCAATCACAATAATTTGTCCCCCCGGTCAAAAGGATGCATTTTTACTGGATTAATACCTAAGAGTTAGTTTAAAAGCGTATGGTCATATTAATGATTCAGTTCAATTAATAAATTTCTTAACAAACTTATTGTCCTTTTATCCGAACTAGAATTTATCTCATTTGCTATATACTCTATAATTAATCTTTTGAAGTTATTAGATAACCCGGAATTTTTATATATTTTTTTAATATCATTTAGTGTTTCCTTAGTAAATTTATCTTTTATTTGACTTGACTGAGTAAATGTCAAATAATTTATACCATAGTTTTCCTTTAACCATTTCATATCCTCTTGGGAGATATCGAATATTTCCTTATTTACATGATTTGGAATTTCGTATTTAGGACCTTTAATATTAAAAAATGGGATATGATCACCATTCGATCTTTTTTTATTTAATTTTCCATTTTTGATCGATGGTATCCTTGAATTTATAAACGATAATAAATCTCCAGCAACTAGAGACATTCTCTCATTAGCTTTTAAAATATTAAACTTGGTAATCTCAGAGGAATTAAATCCGAGTGCCGACAAAAAATGGCCAACAGGCCCGCTCCTAAATTTTATAGCCTCTTCAAAGCTGAATACATTGATAGATTCCTTTCCAAATACTTGTATGAATTTACCGACTCTGCTTCTAAAAAGGTTCTGCAGGATGATTTTTTGAGTTGCTATACTCTTTTGGTAGGAAGTACCACCTTTTATTGATTGTTGAATTGTACTGGATAACCAGGTGAGAGGATTTCTGACATAAATAATTACTTGAAAGGTAACATCTTCAGCGGATAATGACCGTATAAACTTCTGTAAATCAAATAAATTATCCGCTGAAAGCAATGAAATTGCTTCACCTGAAATAATTAAACTAGATTTTTGTCTCCTGGCTATCTCTGTTTTTAATTTGTTTAAATATTGTTTGTTATTTCGATTTATTTCCTCTAAGCTATATTCATTCTTAATATTTATATGATACATTTCAGGACGGTCACAAAATGTGCTATACATTGGGACAGAATGATTTGGATACCAGCATCGCGGGTATAGAAAACCTTTTTCTTCCAAAAGCTTATTGTTTTTTTTTCATAAATAATGTTTTTTGAATACTAGATGAAGCTGTTTTATGCAAACCCACATGCAAAATTACTTTATTAATTCTTTTGGTTTTTTCTTTCAGTACTCTTCCCCCTTTTCCAACATAACTAAATTTTAGCCTGAACCTACAAATGGAATGGAATTACAGAAGATTTAGGAGGTCTTATAAATTAATTTGGTTATTTTTTTATTAAATTAATTAATTTTAATAAACTTTCTTTAAATATGTGCTTATTATATTGTCTTTTTACTTGATCTAATCCATTATTTCGGAGATTTGTCCATAAATTTTCATTTTGATAGAGCTCTATCACTTTTTGGGAAAACTCTTTTGGATCCTTTCCAATAAGCATTCGATTCTCATTCATGTTTAATTGATCAGCTATTAGTGGGGTGGCTATTATAGGTAAACCATATGACATTGCTTCAATGGCCTTTAGAGGGATTCCGGCAGCGTATCTGGTAGGAATAATAAACACTTTTTTTTCATTATATAACCTTGATAAGTCTTTTACCTGACCAGTTACAATGATTTTTTCTGAGGATAAATTTAATATCTTTTCAGCATTATTTGTTCCAACTATCCAGAGCTTTGCCTTTAATTCTTTGTGTACAGTTGGAAATATATTTTTTACGAAATATAATATTGCATCTTCATTAGGACTAGGTGAGGATAGAAATCCTCCTACAAATAGTATGTCTTTTCTATTTTCGAATGGATTTTCTGTTTTATTTATTTCAACATAATGGCTAAGTACAACTATTGGTTTTTCTACATATTTTTGAATAACTTCTTTATCATTTTTTGAAACAGTAATTAAAAAATCAGCCTTTTTCATTAATTCTATTTCATTTTTGAGCATGGTATCCTTTTCAGCTTCAGAGAGATGGATCCCATCCAATTCCATTTTTAATATTTCTCTCTTTGAGAATATCGCTTCAACATCATAGATGATTTTTTGATTTGGATTAATTGATTTTATTATGTTATATAGTTTTTCCATATTATGAGGACGGCTTATCCAAATAGCGTCATAGAAATTTTTTCTTTCTAAATAGAATTTTTTAAAGTCAAGCTTCTTTTTTGCAGTATCGTACATTACTTCTATACCCTTTTGCTGTAAATTCGTTGTACATGGTTCTGTTTTCTTTGAATTGGAAAGTGGAAAGAACGTTACGTTGACCCCTGATTCCTTTAAACACTCCAATATTGAAAAGGTTCTTGGTAAACCTGAACCCAATTCCGGAGCAGGAATTCGATCATCAATTATTAATAATCTAGGTTTCTTATCATTAAAGTTTCTTCCTAAAAGAGCGTTTTTAATATGGGGGGGCTGATAATTTTTTATTTTCTTTGCCCACTTTTTTTGGAATTTCACCTTATTCTGTTTCTGTAATTCGGCTGCTCTTTTTGATGAAGAACTGCCAAATTCATAATGGTTTACAACGGTTAGCGGCTGATACATGACTTTATAGCCAAGTTCTCTAATTTTCATGGTTAAATCAACTTCCTCATAATAAGCTGGCGCAAATTGTTTATCGAATTTCCCAGCCAAATTGAAAAGATTCCTCTTTACCAATATACAAGCACCTGAGCAGTAATGAACTTCTCTGACATATGAATATTCTGGGTTATTTGGATCATCACCTCTCCCATAACCATAACAGGATCCATCGTTAAAAATAATACTCCCTGCTTCCTGAAGTGTTCCATCTGGGTGCACTAACTTTCCCCCAACCATTCCAATATTCTCTTGACTTTCAATTAGAGCTACTAGGTGTGCTAACCACCCCTTCTGTGCGGTTGTGTCATTATTTAAAAATAACAAATATTTGCCTGTAGCATGGTCTGCAGCATTATTGCAGTTTTTGACAAAACCTCTGTTGTGCCCATCTCTAATGACTTTAATGTTGCCAAAATACTTTGAGATTTGCTTAGTTTTATCTGTAGACATGTCATCAGCAATGATTATTTCATAATTTATGTTATCGGTATTTTTATAAATAGAATTTAAACATAATTGTGTATAGGCCCATTTATTATAGACAGGTATTATTATTGATACCAAGCATTCTCCTGAAGGTTTAGGGAAAATAATTTTTTTACTTGAATTATCAATGAAACTCCCTTCCTTTACTAATAGGCCATCTTTAGTTTGATGTAAATATAATAATAATCCATGCTTCTCTTCCTTTTTCATGCTGCTTACGTCTAAGGCAATTTGATCTTTACTTCTTGCTGACTCCCAAATTCTTATATCACCAATAAATCCACGGAAGTACCCTTTTTTTTCTAGTGCTCCGATTATACCGGAAGGGTAAAGTGTCTCCTTTTTACTTCTAAGTCCTTTTTTAACAAATGTTCCATTGATAAATAAGGAGGGAACCTTGTCCTCGTATACGATCGCAACATGTGTCAATTTCTTTATTTTTGTACGGTGAACTAATGTTGCAGGAAAATGATTATGACCATGTTCATACACCGCAATTCCATTGATCCCAACAGATATTCCTACTCCCGCTATTAATTCATTTTCTGGTCTGTGATTAGCTCCTATAACCCACTGTTGCGGCAGTTTATTTACGGAGATTCCACTGTTAGTCTGAGGAGGCAAACTTATTGCTCGCCTTGGTTTCACCCAAAATTCATATGTGAAGGTATTTGAGACATCAGAAAAAAAATTTTTTATTTCTACTATTCTTTTTCCATTAAACTGAAAACTTTTTACATTCATATTTTGCACTTCACCTCTCTGCTTAAGATTAAATAATATTTAAACAATCTCGTTTTAAACAGACTGCTTAATGATATTTATCTAATCCCTTCGACAGCATAAATTGCTTTATTGGCTGATAATGTTATGGGATTTATCTTTATCATTGTATGCGAGATTCAGAATATTGACTTGGACAAATGTATTGCAGATTTCAAGGTTATTAGCACATATTTTTTTACCATTTTTTATAACCAGGAACTACT